>JANQIW010000107.1 GCA_028281945.1 Prochloraceae cyanobacterium PL24a_bin.78 | reverse complement strand
GGGGAATTATAGAGATTGGGGAGATTGGAAAAGAATGGGGAGATTGAAAGGAGTGGAGAGGATTGGGGAGAATTGGGGAATTGGGGAATTATAGAGATTAGAGAAAATTGGGAGATTGAAAGGAGTGGAGAAGATTGGGGAGAATTGGGGAAGAAAAAATTTTTATTGATTATTCTAGATTGAGAATTTTTAAAATCTATCATTATTTTTGAAAATTGGTATAAATAACAAGATTTTAATAAGTGAGGAGTGAGAAACAATATGGAATTATCTATTGGGATGGTAAATTAGATAGTAAAATTAGACTAAAAACTAAACTAAAAATTAATCATCAAATCAATTTACAATGAAACATATCTTAAAAACATCCATATTATTAACCACCATGACACTAATATCCGGGATTAGTGCGCCATTAGTTATAGGATTAGAAAGAAAAGAAAATCCACCATCCATTACCAAGGCATCACAGAATAAGACAATAGAAATTAATAGGGAAATTGATAGTCAAATTGGTAGGGAAATTAATAGTCGAATTGATACTCAAGTTAACCAAAACTGTATAAATAGCACAAAAGTGCACCTAGCAATGGAAACCAATACCAATCAAGATAGAAGAAATATAGAAACCTCATCATTGAATAAAGTTTCTTCAATGGAATTTTCTCAAATTATAACCACACATTCACCTTTAAAAGATAACAATTCAAAAGATAAAAAATCAAAAAATAAAGGATTACCTCTATATAGAATTGTCAATAAACTAAATGAGATACCAGTATTTATCATAGCTAATAAATCAGGTAAAGCCCTAGCAGAGAGAACAATAAATAATACTAGTATAATTAGAGTATTTATGAGTCAAAAAGATGCAGACGCTTGTATGGGAATAGTACAATCTATTACCCCAAAACTTGCAAAAAAACTCAAAGTTAAAATAGTAAGATTAGGAGATATTTATAAAAAAATGCAATCAGATGAAGCTAAAGAGAAGAAATGGATAGTTCAATTTGTACCAGTAAAAGAACAATTAGCTTTCGCAAAAAAGATTTGGAATATATACACTTTAGAAAAAGAGGAATTTAAAGGAGTTCCTTTATTTTTAGCAACCATTCAGAGAGAAAACAAAACAGAATACTTATTGTATAAGCAGAATGGAAAAGATGTAATCCCTTTATTTTTTGAGAAAAATGATTTATATCGATTTACATCAATTTATATTAGAGAAAACAATGATAATGATATCGATAAAATTCGAGTTAATATAATTTCTTTAGAGAAAATTCTTTCAACCTTTGAAAAGGAAGATAATAAAACATTGCGTCAAATGATTTTTGTGCCATCAGAAGAAACAATAGAAGTAATGGTAGATGAGTTTAAAAGAAGACGTAATTCTTTTAGATAGAAAGATTGTGTATTGACATACTCTTTCCCTAAATCTTTTTAAGTTAGAAGCAAGGATAATACAGAATTTCTCCTACTCTCCCCATCCAAGATTTAAGTAATAGGTAATAAGTAATAAGTAATCATTAAGATACACTCTTTTTCTCCCAAGTCTTCCCAATCCTCCTACTCTCCCACTCTCCTACTCTCCCACTCTCCCACTCTCCCCATCTCCCACTCTCCCCATCTCCCACTCTCCCATTCTCCCCACTTTCTGTCTCTATACAATATTAAAGAAGATTGATATTAGTATTTATTTGAGAAAATACTTTTTAGTGAAGATTCTTCAACCATTCAGTTAAATCCTCCTGACTATTCCAATCCAAAAAATTCTCTCCTAAAGCTTCTAATTGACTAAAAGAAAGGTTTTTAATAGCTGTTTCCAAATCTAAATTCATCTCCCCTAAATGGCGTTTAATAATCCGTATTAGTAAAGATGCCTCTTGAATTCTTGCCTCATCAAAAGCTTCCGCCTTCCCTTCACGTTTCCCTTCCAGCAAACCTTCTTGTTTGATACTTTGATAAATGACAGACTCTTTCATAATTTCCTCCTTAAAATAAGCCCTAATTAAACTTGATTCAAATTTAATTCCAGCTAATAATTGTACACAGGCTGATACATTTGATTGCATAGCTTTTCCTTCTATTGTATCTATTTTTTCGGCAATTTGCCTTAATAAAGTATTTGGTTGATTAGTTTTAGCTAAGGTTGCTAATGGTAATAAACCTAGTTTCTCCAGAAATAATTCTGGATTCATTTCCCATATCCTGATGACTCTATAGCGATGAATGGTATTGGCATTTCGGAATTCTTCTATAAATACTAATTCTGATGTGGTTTCTTTTAAGAAGGTAACTACTTGAATCACCTCGCATCTATATTGTCTCCAAAGTCTTAGCCAATAGTCTAACATTCTTACTGGAAGAGGTGGATCTGATTGTGGGGTAGTTTGGAATTCTAAATGCAGTATTTTATTAGCAATTTTCATGAAAAATACTACATCTGCGCGAATAGATTCTACATTAAGTTCAGTTTTAAGAATAGTTAATTCCTCTTCTACTTCTGCATTTACTAACCATTTCGCAAAATCATAGGAAAATAGTTCTACTAAATATTTTAGGGTGTTGTCATAGCTCATTATTTTTTAGTTTTAATTTACTCAAAAAGAATTTATTGGTTTTACCTCAATCTTTTACTTATTATTTAATCTTAATCATCAAAATTCTTATCCATACCATGACGTAATCCAATGGCAATTTTACTATGCTTTTCGATTTGATTCATAACTTGTTTTGCCCTATCAATTACCACTGGAGGTAAACCCGCTAATCTCCCTGCTTCTATACCATAAGATTTATCCGCGCCACCTGGTTTTACCTGATGTAAAAAGATAATTTTATCAGCCATTTCTTTAACAGTAACTTGATAATTTGCCACATTATCTAAGATAGAAGCTAACTCATTTAACTCGTGATAATGGGTTGCAAAAATTGTTTTCGCCTTGATTTCCGTTGCCAAATATTCAGCCACCGCCCAAGCAATAGAAAGCCCATCAAAAGTAGCTGTGCCTCTGCCAATTTCATCTAATAAAACTAAGGAATTATTAGTAGCATGATTGAGAATATTTGCCGTTTCATTCATTTCCACCATAAACGTAGATTGCCCAGTAGCTAAGTCATCCACCGCTCCAACTCTCGTAAAAATTCGATCGCAAATTCCCAACTTTGCAGAATTAGCTGGCACAAAACTACCAATTTGAGCCATTAATTGAATCAAACCAACCTGACGTAAATAACAACTTTTTCCGCTAGCATTTGGTCCAGTTAATATTATTAAATCAGGAATTTTATTGCCTTTTTCTTGACCTAAATTAGTGGAATTTGGTACAAAAAAACCTGCTCCCAAAGATTGCTCAACAACAGGGTGTCTCCCCTCAATAATTTCGATTTCTTTACCTACTTGAATTTCTGGACAATTATAGTTTTCATAAATAGCTAATTCCGCCAATCCAGCTAACACATCAATCGCCGCTACTGCCTTAGCAACTTGACGAATTTCCTCGGCTTTTTCCGCAACTTCCCCTCTTAATTGAGTAAAGATTTCATATTCCAATTGATTCAAATTCCCTTGGGCAGTTAAAATCCTATTTTCCCTTTCTTTTAACTCAGCCGTAATATATCTTTCCTCATTAGTTAAAGTTTGTTTGCGATCGTAATTTGAAGGTGCTTTATCAGCCTTCGATCGAGGAATACTGAGATAATAACCAAAAGTTTTATTGTAACCAACTTTAAGATTTGTAATCCCCGTTCTTTCCCTTTCAGATAATTCCAAATTAGCCAACCATTCTCGATCCTCAACCAATTGTTGTCGCATTTCATCCAATTTAGGGTCAATTCCATCACGGATAATGCCCCCCTCCTTAAGATTTTGAGGCAAAGCTTCCATTAAATAACTAATAATATATTCCCCCAATTGTTCCAAATCAGGAGGAATATTTTGTAAAGCTTTTAAATATAAAGAATTACCCTCCATTACCAACTCAGCCAACTCTCTCAACTTAATTAAAGACTCCGCCACAGCCAATAAATCCCTAGCATTCGCGCTACCCCCGCCGATTCTGCCACTAATTCTTTCCAAATCGTAAATATTCCGTAATAACCCCCGTAAATCTTGACGAAGAGAAGTATTCCTCACCAACTCCTTAATACTCTCCTGCCTCGCAGAAATGCCTTTAACATCCATCAAAGGCTGCAACAACCAACGACGTAAAGCCCTACCCCCCATAGCAGTTGTAGTACGATCTAATGCCCAAAGTAATGAACCATAAAAGCTACCATCTCTCACAGTTTGGGTAATCTCTAGATTCCGACGGGTTTGATTATCCAAAATCAGATAATCCCCTAAACTATAAGTGCGTATACCTTCCAATGGCAGTCGCTGGATTTTTTGAGTTTCTTCCACATATTGCAGTAAACCCCCTGCCGCCCGAATCGCCAAAGGTAAATTTTCACATCCCATTCCTTCTAGAGATTTAATCTGGAATTGAACCAACAATCTGGTTTTAGCCTCATTGATGTCAAAATGAAATTGTGGTCGTAAAGAATAACAAAAATCAGGAGGTAGACACTCAGGTAAATCATCTGATTTCTCTCCAGGGCGAAGTAAAGTCTTAATATCAGGAGCATTTACTGGAATTAAAATCTCTGAAGGTTGAAGTCTTAATAACTCTGTAGTGAGAGCATCTAAATTAGTAGCTTGAGTTGTCAGAAATTCCCCAGTAGAAATGTCTGCATAAGCCAATCCCCAATGATCTCCAGCAATTACCACCGAAGCTAAGAAATTATTTCGCTTAGCCGAAAGCATACCATCATCAGTTAAAGTGCCAGGAGTAAGTACTTTAATCACTTCCCGTTGAACAATTCGTTTTTGGGCAGCAGCTGTAGCAGCATCTTCCACTTGATCGCAAATTGCCACAGCGTAACCTTTTTCCACTAACATCGTACTATAACGCTCTAAAGCGTGGTGAGGAACACCTGTCATGGCTATTCTGCCTACTTCTTTGCCTCCTTCCTTGCTTGTGAGAACTAATTCTAATTCTTCAGCAATAGTCACTGCATCTTGGAAAAAACATTCAAAAAAATCTCCTACTCTATATAAAAGCAGTGCATTAGGATAGTTATCTTTTACATCTACATAATGCTGATACATAGGAGTAAGATTTTCTTTCTTTATTTGACGATAATCTTTATGGGGATTTTTCCCTGTTCTTCTATTTGATGTATTTAATTCTTCTGCTAGTTTTGATGTTTTTTTGGATGAACTCATTTTTTATTCTCTTTTTTTATTTTCTCTTTAATTAGTGCATTCATAGAATTTATCGCAAATTTATGACAATTTTACTTAAACTTTTATTATATTTTTTCCATACACAAACCTAGCAATGGAGTTTAAAACTTAAAGAAGATGGTATTGCTTTAAAGATAGTAGAGATATCTGGTATAAATTTTGCTAAATATTAGTAAACTTTTACTAAAATAAAAGTAAGAATAAAATCACTATAATCATAATAGAAATTAAGTTAAACTTTTATAGAAATATAAGTTTTTATTTTCTAAACTAAAAAATACTTTATAGAATAAATAATATTTTAAATATTATTTAGATTTTACGATATTAATAATATTAAATCAAATCAATTTTCAATTATTCTGGTATAATTAAAATATAGTTATAATCAATTCGGATAAAATTATTGTTCTATATAGAATATGACAATAATAAAACTGTCCTACTTAAAGTTTTTCTTCCATTTATTACTTTAGTATGTTTAGTGTGTGAGGAGTAGGAATGAGTAAAAAGTCCTTGGGATCGAAACATGGCAAGATTCCCAGGGATTTTTTAGTAATTATATAAATTTTCAAAAATTATGATAGAGTTTGAAAATCCTAAATCCTTTTTAAGTCTCAAGTCTCAAGTAAGAATATATACTAAATTCTTTCTTGTTTACCAAGTCTTCCCAATCCCCCATTCCCCCATCCAAGATTTAAGTAATAAGTAATAAGTAATAGGTAATAAGTAATAATTAATTAAGATATACTTTTTAATTCTCCCTACTCTCCCCAATCCTCCTACTCTTCCCAATCCCCCATTCCCCCATTTCCTATCTATATCACTATTAAAGAAAAACAAGCCCTTGATAACTATGACAGTTAAAAAAGTGTCACAATAGAAATTACTCTTTAATTTTTTTCAATTAATATTCTAAGTGTGTGAGGAGTAGGAATGAGCAAAAAAACAGAAGAATCCTTGAGGTCGAAACACGGCAAGACTCTCAGGGGTTTTTCTGTTTTGAGGGATCTTAATATCCCAAGATCTTAATATGACAATCAAGAAAGTGTCACCATTGCAAAATTCTATTAAAAAATTCCCCCTAACATGCTAAGTGTGTGAGGAGTAGGAATGAACAAAAAAAAAGAAGAATCCTTGAGGTCGAAACATGGCAAGACTCTCAGGGATTTTTCTGTTTTCAGGGATCTTATACCAAGAAAGTCTTTAATGATGATAGAGTTAAAAGTTTCAAAAATTAGTGGGTTCTCGATCTAAAACCTATCTCCCTTGTCCTCCTTGTCCTCCTTGTCTCCTCCCCACCTAAGTCTATCTTACTAATGGATAAAATGATCTTAATATCCCAAGATCTTAATATGACAATCAAGAAAGTGTCACCATTGCAAAATTCCATGAAATTTTTACCCCTACTATACTAAGTGTGTGAGGAGTAGGAATGAGCGAAAAAAAGAAAAGTCCTTGAGGTCGAAACATGGCAAGACTCTCAGGGGCTTTTCTACTTTTAGAGAAACTAGATTAAGGCAAAATCAATTGGAAATCATCATTAAAAAAGCGACGATAAACACCAGCAGTAACCAATAAAACCGTAATCAAATTACTCAATACCAACATAAACAAAACTAAAATTTGATAAGAAGCAGCCTCTATCGGAGGAATTCCAGACAAAACTTGTCCAGTAAAAATCCCAGGAAGACTAACAAAACCCACCACCATCATCTGATTTAAAACAGGAATCAAACTAACCCGAATCGCCTCCTTTTTATAAGCCAAAATAGCTTGTAGTGGAGTTGCACCCAAACACAGATGAGTTTCAATTTCCAGACGATAATTCTTAATAGTATTAACCAACCTTTCCCCCGCCAAACTAGCAGAAGTCATCCCACTAGCCAAAACTAAACCCACCAAAGGAATTAAATATTGAGGCTCATACCAAATGGAAGGCTGAATAATTAAAACAATTGTATAACCAACAACTACAAAACAACCCACAAAAATCGATCCCCAAACCACAGGGAATAACCCTTTAATCCTTTTCCCAATGCGATTACGGACAATTTGAGCAGAAATAGTAAGCATTACTGCTATGATAATTAACACATAGATAGGACTGTTTAAAGTAAAAATCACATCCAAAAGCAAACCAATAGCTAAAAGTTGAAATAAAGTTCTCCCAGCAGCCAAAACCAATTTTATCTCCAAACCTAAACCTTGCCATAATGAAAGAGCGATGGTAATTCCTATCATGATCAAAGCCCAAATTAAATCAATAAAATCTAATTCAATTAAAGACATAAACTATAACCAAAATTAATTTAAAATTTTCTATAAATTCTTAGTAAAAAAGCTAGTGATAAAAATCCCTCCTATAGATCTTAAACGACAATACCAACAAATTAAAGAAGAAACTGCCGCCAAAGTACTAGAAATCCTGAATTCTGGACGTTATATTGGTGGTGAAATCGTGGCTAATTTCGAGCAACAATTTGCAGAATATATAGGAGTTAGTCAATGTGTTAGTTGCAATTCAGGTACAGATGCCCTTTATTTAGCAATGCGTGCCCTTAATATTGGGGAAGGAGACGAAGTAATTACCACTCCTTTTACTTTTATTGCCACTACAGAAGTAATTGTTAGAGTTGGAGCCAAACCTGTATTTGTAGATATCCAATCAGAAACCTTTAATCTCAATGTTGATGCTATAGAATCAGCCATTACTAATAAAACCAAAGCCATAATTCCAGTGCATCTTTTTGGTCAACCTGTTAATATGACACAGCTAATGGCTATTGCCTCCAAACATAATCTCTTCGTCATCGAAGATTGCGCCCAAGCCACAGGTGCCCAATGGAATCATCAGAGATTAGGCAGTATTGGAGACGTGGGTTGTTTTAGTTTTTTTCCCACCAAAAATTTGGGGGCATTTGGAGATGGTGGAGCTTTGACAACTAATAATACTTCCATTGCTCAATCTGCTAGAATGCTTAAAGAACATGGTAGTAGTGTACGTTATCAACACGATCGTACTGGAATCAATAGCCGTTTAGATACCATTCAAGCAGGAATTTTGCAAATCAAATTGCCATTATTAGATGATTGGAATCAACAACGCCGTGAAATAGCTGCTAATTATCAAGAATTACTTGCCCCCATCAAGCAGATTGAAACCCCTCTTTTTTCCCCAGAAAATAATAGCGTTTGGAATCAATATACAATTAAAATTAGATATAAAGGAAAATATCTCGAAGAAAGCCTATCTTCATATCGCGATCGAATTCGTCAAAAGCTTCAAGAAAATGGTATTAGTACCATGGTATATTATCCCTTACCCTTACACTTACAACCTGTTTATCAAAAATTTGGGTATAAAAAAGGAAAATTCCCAATATCTGAGAGAATATCATCTCAAGTTTTATCCTTACCCATGTTCATAAGTTTATCATTAGAAGAACAACAACAAATAGTTTATGGTTTAAAAGACTCTTTAGATTCTATCTAAATTACCACCATACATACATTTACCACAAAAAACGAGAACTACTAGCTATTAATTCAAACACCAATAGCTAATAGTTTATACTTAAAATCTCATTTTAGTATAAAAATACTTAAGCTAAAATTAGATTTAGTGTGAAGCTCCCACAGGAACTTTTGATAATTGCTTCACATCATTAACAGATTCCACAATACTTCTTACCGCTGCCACCATAGCTAAATAGTTATCCAATTGATTAATGGCACTACCGATACCCACACCAGAAGCACCAGCCGCAATAGCCATAGAAACAGTTACATCAGACAAACCAGAAGCACATAAAACCGGCACAGAAACTGCACGAGAAATACTATAAGCAGCAGCTAAAGTAGGAGTCGCTTTCTCAATTAAACCTAAAACCCCTCTTTTAGTAGGTTGACTACTTACACCACCTTCAGTTTGAATAATATCCGCACCAGCATCTACCAAACTTTGAGCTAAATCAACTTGCTCATCTAAAGGTAAAATATGAGGCACAGTCACAGAAAGAGGAATAGAAGGTAAAAGCTTTCTAGTTTCTTTAGTTATTGCTAAAACTTCCTCTGCCTCAAAACGAATTCCTTGGGCATAAAAACAATCAAAATTACCAATCTCAATACAATCCGCACCAGCATCTACCGCCTTGACAAAAGCAGATGGTTTTACCGCCGATACACAAATGGGTAAATTAGTTAAATCACGAATTGTCTTCACTAATTCTGGCTTAGCTGCGATATCAACAAAAGTCGCGCCTCCAGCTTCTGCGGCTTTTACGATTAAAATTACCTTAGCCGTGTCGAAATTATTTAAACCACTGATAATTTTGACAGCATTTTGTTTTGAAAAAGCAGTTTGTAATTTAGAATTTATGCTCATAACTGAATTTACTTTCTCCTAATTTAAAAATTTTTAACATTATTCTGAACAATAAACTTGACAGGTTACCCGATTGTAATTATTCAAATTTGTCATCGATTAATTTTTTTTGTTTAAGGGTTTGTAATTCCTGCAATAATAAATCTATTTCAGTGTGTAAGTGCAAGTATTCTACTTGGGAAGATGCTGGATAAGACTTGGTGAATCTAAGAATATTATCATCACAAACAAAAGTTTTCCCTGTTTTTAAGGAAATATTTTGTTCCATTCCTTTGCTTGGTTTCCAAGATTCTATTTCCTGAGAATTTAAATTATGCGTAATAGTCGATTTTCCTTGAGAATAAATACTTGACATTTAGGGTAATACTGTTATTTTCATTTTATTAAATACAAGTCTATTATCCTATAGTAACTCAAAATTGAATTTGGTATCTAGTGTATCTATTTTTCTATTTTTTTAAGAATTTCATAATTTATGCTATAATAATAGAGGGTAGTCAATTAAACCCCCAAATCAACAAAACATGATATGATTAATACTCCCCAGAACAAAGGAGGAATTTTGCGACTATCTAAAGGCATTGAAGTAGAAATATATACAGGAACTCCTGATGGCAAAATCGTTGGTTTCTCTGATCAAATCGTTCGAGACTTAGGAGGATTTGTTCGAGAGCCAGATAATAGAAATGTAGAATATACTACCGCACCCTATTGTTCTTACGATCGTCTTTTATGCGCCATTCTCAAACCCCGTCAGAAACTGAGAGAATATTTACAAAAATTAGGAAACTATACCATAATACCAGGGTCTACTTTATCATTGGGTGATAGTAAAAACTTTTATCGTTCCGATCCCAATAATCCTTATCACAGTTATATAGAAGAAACTTACCACACTAAAGTAGTTACCGCGAGTATTCATATCAATATTGGCATTAGTGATCCAGAAAAATTAATGCAAGCAATTCGCTTAATTAGATTAGAAGCACCTTTATATTTAGCTCTTTCAGCATCATCACCCTTTCTCGATGGTCAAGTAACTGGTAGTCATTCTACCCGGTGGCAAATGTTTCCTAAAACACCAGTAAATGTACCCTTATTTGAGAGCCATGCTCACTTTATAAATTGGACAAATACTCAAATAGTAGAGGGAAAAATGCAAAATGTTCGTCATTTATGGACTTCCGTTAGACCAAATGGCGATGGCCGACCTTATGATCTCAATCGTTTAGAGTTACGAATTTGTGATTTAATCATAGAACCAATCAAATTATTAGCAGTAATTGCCTTACTAGAAGCAAGATTAATTCAAGTAATAGAAGATATTAATTTAGATCCACTAAAAATAAGTAAATTCAACCCAGAAAATCTAATAGACATAACAGATAAAAATGAAGCAGCAGCAGCACATTACAGCTTAGATGCCCAGTTAAATCATTGGCAAGATCATAAACCAATAATAGCCAGAGATTGGATCGCAGAAATATACGAAGAAGTCAAACCCATAGCCAAAAAATCAGGGTTTAGTTGTTTTCTTTCACCAATAAAAAATATCCTAAAAAATGGAAATCAAGCCATCAACTGGTTAGAAGAATATGAATCTGGAAAAAATATAGCCGAAATTATGCAATCAGCAGTTGCACTAACCGCAGCAAGAGAACAAGATTTAGAAGATAAATTGTGTCCAGAGTTATTAGCAGCATAAACTAAACTCCTTATTAAACTTTAGAAAATCAGAAAAAATAGATAATTCATGCCACAAGTGGTTTTAGTTCAACCAGAAATTCCTCCTAACACTGGTAATATTGCCCGAACTTGTGCCGCAACAAGCACACCATTACATTTAGTAGGGCCTCTAGGTTTTTCCATAAGCGATCGTTACTTGAAAAGAGCAGGTTTAGATTATTGGCCTTTAGTGGATTTACACTACCATGAAAATTTACCAAGTTTTTATAACATCCAAGCATCTCTGGGAGGAAGATTAATTGGATTTAGTGTGCGAGGGAATTATGATTATTCTCAATGGCAATATGAACCAAATGATTGGTTATTATTTGGTTGTGAAACAGCAGGATTACCTCCAGAAGTTTTGCAACAATGCCATCAAACTTTATATATTCCCATGATACAGCCCAAAGTTCGCAGTCTTAATCTTTCCGTAAGTACTGCTATAGCTTTATTTGAAGCCCTTCGCCAACTGAATTTTTATCAAGATTAAATCCAGATTAGATTGGAATTGGAAAATTTAGTTTAAAAATAATTAAATTTTGGTATGATTTTTGACAGAATGAGTATTAAAAAAAGATAAAGATTGTGTAAATTAAGAATTTTTCCAATATAGGAAATTAAAATATTAGCCATTAATAATTTTTATATCAATCTTGACAATTATTAAAAAAATTAATTCCATGATTTTATGAAGATTCGATCAAAAATACAGCCCACTGGATTAGGATATTGAGTTAGAATACCTTATTTATAATTTGATCACAATTTCAGAATAATCGGGAATTATCTTTCTAGCAAAAATTATAATTACAAAATTTTAAAGGAGGAAAACTTCATGAGTTATCAAAAAGTAGCGTTGCTGAGTTTAGCAATGTCAATAAGTACAACAGGAACATTATTTCTCATACCAAGTAATCAAGCAAAAGCAGCTACTACCACAATACAAATTCAAGACTTACGCTTTAGTCTTCCGGGAATTAAACATATTGTTTCCGATGGAGATACCCTCTGGGCATTATCACGAAACTATAATATCACCATAGAAGCCATTGCTTCAGCAAATCATGGAATTGACTATCATTCTTTACAAATAGGGCAAGAATTAAATATTCCTATCATAATTGAAAACAATTTAAAATCAGAAGATACCTTACTATTTTCCCTACCAATAGATGCAGAAATTAATCAGAATATCGGTGTAAACCAATACCAATTAATAGATCAAAACTTTGAATTATCCTTTAACAATCTTGAAAATCTCTCAAATTTATTAGAAAATTCAACCATTTCTGATCTTACTATCTCAGATAATCTCAATAATAAAAGCAACTTAACCCAAATACAAAATAATAACCCATCCAAATTAACCAAACCAATTTTAGTTCAAAAATCTTTTAATCAAAATAAAATTTCTCAATACAAGCCGTTCAAGAGTATGGGAGGCTCATTTACAGACGAGGGATTTATAGATAGTGATGTAAGCTCAAATGATTCAGAAAATAAATTAAGACCTTTATTCCCATTAGAAGATCAGGAAAATCAATCCAGTTCTGTCGCGCCAACAACAGATACAAATCTAGATGCTTATGTAGAAAAATTAAAAACAGACATTAAGATAATGCGTCTGGAGTACTTAAATAGACAGCAAAATTTAGATAATAATCCAACTCTAAGATCAAATAATAACTTAGAAGAAGAAAACAACCATCATTATAACCTAGCATCAAATAACAGAAATGTTCATAGAAGTTATGGACACAATCAAATGATCGAAGCAGTTAAACCAGAATTACCGCCTCTTTCATCTTCCGATAATTACCTACCAGAAACGCCTCCAGAATTTGATGGCTATATTTGGCCAGCCAAAGGAGTAATGACTTCTGGTTATGGTTGGCGTTGGGGTAGACTCCACAAAGGAATAGATATTGCCGCTCCTATTGGAACACCTATTATGGCAGCAGGTGCTGGAGAAGTAGTTTCTGCTGGTTGGAATTCCGGAGGTTTTGGAAAATTAGTTAAACTCAAACATCCTGATGGTAGTTTAAGTCTTTATGCTCATAATAACCGAATTTTGGTACGTAAAGGGCAAAAGGTCAAACAAGGTCAACAAATAGCGGAAATGGGTAGTACAGGTTTTAGTACAGGTCCTCACCTACATTTTGAAATTCATCCACCAGGGAAAGGAGCTGCTAATCCCATGGCTTTTTTACCAAGGAAATAAATTTTACCTTCACCAGAGTTATTTTACTCTGGGTTTTTCCTTATAAGAATTTGATTTAAATCAAATATCAAAAAGATTTCCTTATCCTTCTTTGAAACTAGGCCGGGTAGTTGATAAAATTAGAAAATAATCCAGACAAAAAACTTGCCAAATTAAATATTTTTGTTTATAATTAAGAAAAGCATCAAAATAAGGCTCAGTAGCTCAGTTGGTTAGAGCGGGGGACTCATAAGCCCTAGGTCGGCAGTTCGAGTCTGCCCTGAGCCATAACTTCATTAAAATATTATACAATTACAACATTAATTCCATCTAAAATAATTAACCACCATAGAGCAAAGGTGAACAAAAAACAATCCACTATGATATAGTTTAAATGTTATTAGCAAATCTAATTTTATTTACACGGATCGCAAAAAAAGGAGAATAACTCCATGGTTAATGCCGCAGAAGGATGTTTAAGAGTAGGTCAAGCAGCCCCAGAATTTACAGCTACCGCTGTAGTAGATCAAGAATTTAAGACGATTAAATTGTCAGATTATAAAGGTCAGTATGTGGTGTTATTTTTCTATCCACTTGATTTTACTTTTGTCTGCCCTACAGAAATTATCGCTTTTAGCGATCGCTATGAAGAATTTAGTGATCTCAATGCAGAAATTATTGGTGCTTCAGTAGATAGTGAATTTTCTCACTTAGCTTGGATACAAACCGATCGTAAACAAGGTGGTATTGGTGATATTAGATATCCTCTAGTTTCTGATATCAAAAAAGATATTAGTAGTGCTTACAATGTTTTAGATCCAGATGCAGGAGTAGCATTGCGTGGATTATTCATCATCGATAAAGAAGGAATTATTCAACATTCTACTATTAATAATCTTTCTTTTGGTCGTAGCGTAGATGAAACACTACGAACTCTTAAAGCTATTCAATATGTACAATCTCATCCCGATGAAGTTTGTCCAGCAGGTTGGCAGGAAGGAGACAAAACAATGGTTCCAGATCCTGTTAAATCAAAAGTTTATTTTGCTGCCGTTTAAGGTTTGAAAAATCAAAATGGGAATACCTTAACTTAACTAAAACTAAAAAGAACAGGTTTTCTAAGACATCTAAAGTATCATACTATTTGCAAATATAGTATGGCTTTTAGATTTATATTTGGGGAATAGGCGATTCTAAGTATTTCAGAAGCTCAATTCCCAATCTTTTTTCTATAAATAAAGTTTGAGATAAGAAAATCTATAGAATAAATTAGATTAAATTTTGATTTGATTTATATGAGAACGAGGATTAAAAGTATTAAGTTCCCGAATTTTTTTGTAACATTCCCTTTCTTGATGACTAATATTTTTATTAGTTACGATGATAATTTTAATAAATTGATCACTACGACCACCTTTTGCTAGAGGCCATCCTTTCCCTTTCAATCTCATAGATTGTTGAGAACTTATTCCCGCAGGAATTTTCATTTTCACCATCCCATCTAAAGTTGGCACCTCAATGGAAGTACCTAAAACTGCTTCATCAGGAGTAATGGGTAATTCACAAACTAAATTGTCTCCATCGAATTTAAAGAAAGAATGAGCAATTAATTCTATTTTTAGATAAAGATCTCCTCTTTGATGAGAATAAGGATTCAACTGCCCTTTACCACGAACTCTAACCCGACTACCAGACTTTACACCTGCTGGGATTTTTACATCTATAGCTTCATTGCCTAAATTCAGAGTCTTCTTAACCCCTCGAAAAGCTTCAGATAAAGTGAGATTAATCTTGATTTCTTGATTGACATTAGCTGTTGACGTAGTTCGATCGCGATCTCCAAAGCCACCAAAGCCACCAAAACCACCGAAATCTGTATAAGCTTGACTGCCAGCATTAGAATTATAGTTATAGGTTCTGTTTTTAGTGCTTGTATTAGAAAAACGTCCTAGCAATTCATTGATAAAGTCATCAAAACTATTATACTGACTAAAATCAAAATTCCCAAAATCGACTC
Organism: Prochloraceae cyanobacterium PL24a_bin.78; assembly: GCA_028281945.1. Lineage (GTDB taxonomy): Bacteria > Cyanobacteriota > Cyanobacteriia > Cyanobacteriales > JANQIW01 > JANQIW01. Next base: position 110,040 of record JANQIW010000107.1, on the reverse strand, counting down.
CTACACCTGCGGCACCGGGAGATCCAGTTTGTCCTGCTTGTTTCCAATATCGACCAAATCGATCATATTGCTTTCTTTTTTCTGAATCTGATAATACTTCATAGGCTTCGCTGATTTCCTTAAATTTGTCTTCTGCCTTTTTATTATTAGGATTACGATCGGGATGATATTTAACTGCTTGTTTACGGAAAGCCTTTTTAATTTCATCAGCACTAGCTGTTTTACTGACACCTAAAATTGAATAATAATCTTTAAAATCCGTTGCCGCCATTTACATATTTCTCCTAAATTATTCTTTAAAATTTAATAAATTTAATTAAATTATAATTTAAAGCTTTGGATGAGATACTATAAGAAATCACCTAATTTTATTTTGGTAAAAAATTTGCCTATAAAGCCTTTCTAAGATTTTACAGCTTAATCAATAGTAATCAATCAAAATTGTTATGATATCCTCAAAGATAAAAATACCAAGAATAATAGATCCCTTACTAACTAGTTCAATAGTTCATTAATTATAAATATTATATCTATATATAGAGTAACAAATGATTTAACTTCATCGAGTACGGTTTTCACTGACAAGCATAATAGCAATTTCCACACCATTTATTAGTTAAAACTATTACTAGTAATAATTAAGTATTACTGCAAAAATAGTATGACTGCTATTCTTAAAATAAGAGATAAGAATCTAGTATAATCCTTTAATAGTATATAACAGTATTTCCAGATTTTAATTTCTCATTAAAACGACAGAAGAGAATAAAGCAGGATTTAGTATAAGCAATACAAAAATTTTCCTACTTTTAATATAAATAAAACTAATTTAATTAATTAAGATACTAATTAAATAACAGTATTATCAGGAATTACCGCATTTTTAAGAATAACAACAATTCCACTACGGATATAAAAACCTAACTCTTCTTTATTAGATTCTTCTACCCGATCTTTATTTAAAATTAGAACTTTATGACCAATTCGAGCATTTTTATCAACAATAGCACGGCGGATTGTGCTACCTGTACCAATTCCAATAGGTACTCCACTATCTTGTAAACCAGATTTACGTTCAGCAAAAGGCTCAAAGAAATCAGCACCCATAACTAAAGTATCTTCAATAGTGCAATCAGCTTCTATTCTGCTTCTGACACCTAAAACAGAATGATGTATGCGGCATTTTTTAATAATACAACCTTCTCCAATAATAGATTCAGTTACTTGAGAATCCAATAATTTAGTTGGAGGCAAATGACGAGAGCGAGTATAAATGGGTGCAGTTTCATCATAGAAACTAAAAGATGGATTAGGTTGTTGAGTTAGGGCTAAATTGGCATCATAGAAAGATTCCACTGTTCCAATATCTTCCCAATAGCCTTTAAAGAGATAGGCTTGAAGATTGTAATCCTCCTTAGCACCAGGGATTATTTCTTTGCCGAAATCTGTTTGCTCTGGATTTTGTTCCAAAAGCCTTTCTAAAACTTCCTTTTTAAAGATATAGATTCCCATAGAAGCAATATAAGGTGTTTTTTTCGCCTCTTCAGGAGATAACCCTAATACACTTGTATCCACTTGCATTTCTTTAAGAGCATCACCTTTAGGTTTCTCACTGAAATACATTACCTTGCCATGGTCATCTATTTTCATCAAGCCAAAACTTGAAGCTCGTTTTTCGTCAATGGGAACAACTGATAGAGTAATATCTGCATTAGTTTCACGATGATAATCAACAAACTTGCTATAATCCATACGATATAGATGATCTCCTGAAAGAATCAAATATTCATCGATATCCCATTCTTTCATTAACCAAATGTATTTTCGTACAGCATCAGCAGTTCCTTGAAACCAACTAGGGCTTTCTGGAGTTTGTTGGGCTGCCAATACTTCCACAAATCCCTCAGTAAATCCCGGAAAATTATATGTTCTTGTTAAATGTCGATTTAATGATGCGGAATTAAATTGTGTTAGTACATAGATTTTAGTGATTTCTGAGTTGATACAATTACTTACAGGTATATCGATCAAACGATATTTCCCTGCAAGGGGTACAGCTGGTTTTGCCCGTAGCTTTGTTAACGGGTAAAGCCTTGTGCCAGCACCACCACCTAGTATGATTCCCAATACTTTTTTCACAAGTTGAACCTCTCTAACTGCTAATATCCTACTTAATCAAGTTTATGACTCTATGGTTCATCTTCAGTAATATCTTAGTAAATATTAAGCAATTGTTAACTTTATTCTTAATTTATTAAAGTTTTTAATATTATCTTGACATATCTGATATTTTATGGTATATACTTCCAAGTATCTAAGATCAATTTTTCCGTAATTGTGATAGAGATAGGGGAGATTGGTTTTCCGAGAAGGGGGAGAATGGGAAGAATGGGGAGAATATTATTAACTAGATAAGTATTTTTGATTATTGTAGAAAAAAGAAAAAGGATAAAGGAAAAACCCTTTAACCAAATTTCATCAATTGTTAAAACATTTAGGTAGCATTGAAACTATTGATAATAAACTGATTTATCAGCAGTTTAGCACTAGAAAAATTGAGCAGTACAAAAAAATAATTAGCGTATAAAGCTACTAATTAACCAGAAAATACAAAATGTTACATAAGCAGAAATTCGATTTACTTCTAAATTAAGATTACTATTAATGCTATTAGCAAAACTTGGGATTTGAGATCCTAGAAGAATTCCTAAAATTAAACCGACTAAAGTGATCAAAATCCCCCGCCAAAAACGTTGTTCTTTACGAACTAAGAAATACAAATTAGCAAAAAAACCAAAACTAATGAAATAAACAACTAGGTTGACATCATTAAAGATAGTTAAAATGGCCAACAGTAAAAAAACCCCTCCAGCTTGAAGAATATCAGAATTAGAAGGTGTATCTATCCATTCTTTAAGCCATTGAGGAGTGGGAGTTGTTAGCCTAGTATTTTTATTAATAGGAGTAGGAATTGTTTTTTCTGGAAAACGTATCCCCTCTGGTACCTTAATTTTCCCTTCTTGACGCATTTTTAAGCGGTGCATAATGATTGCATCATAAGCCATTTCAATGCTTTCTAAAACCTTTGTATCATTTTGATATTGTTGATACAACCGAGTTTTAGCTTCTTGGATTTCCTCAAAAGAAGCATTTTCTTCGATTCCAAGTTGTTTGTAGGGATTACCATCACTCATTTTTTATTTCCTCCCTTGATTAACACGATATAGTTCTAATCTTAAAAAACCCTATTATGAGCTATTCTAACGAAACTTTGACTGATAGTGGCTTTATCAAGATAAGGATTCCTTAATATCATTTATCAATAGATTATTAATTATCTTTATAAAAGAGATGATTTTATATAATTGGATTAATTTACTTGAGTTAGGAGAGATATTTAGTTAAAAGATTGGTTTTTTGTTGTGCAGACAAGACACAAGAGTTTACAATTTCCTTGTCCAAGACTAATATTGTTTTTCGCGTAATTGTGATAGACATCTTCGTGGAGAATGGGTAGAATGGGAGTTTCTTGAGACTTCTGCTTACGCAGAGGCTACGCCAACGGTTGACAAGGAAGACAAGGGAGACAAGGGAGAAAAAAAGTACATGTTATTTACTTATTACTTATTACTTATTACTTAAATCTTGGAATGGGTGGAATGGGTAGTAGTTGTTGATATTGAAATTAAGGGGGACAAAAGGGAGATAGGAGATAGATTTTGGGTTAGAAATCAGCAGGTTTTCTATATCTATAACTCTATCATTGTTTTGCAAATTTGCTATAAAGACTCTTTTTATGAAAAAAATTTTAGGAGGTTTTAGCTACTATCTCTACGCTCTATTATTATATGAAATACCTGTGAGCTTGACGAAGCCTATAGGACAAAAAAAGCTTAATATATCCTAGATTTAAGATTTTTAAACTCTATCATACTTAAAGACTCTCTTGATATGACTTCACTTTCTTCATACGCTCTTCCCCTGCAATCCTCTAATTACCCTAACACACAAGTAGTGGTTTGTCCTAGAGTAGGGTATTTTTTTTGTTGGATTTAAATTTATAATTGATAATAAATTGATTTTTAAGGAACTTTTATGAAGATGGACTCTTTTAAAATTCTAGTTGTAGATGACGATCAAGCGATTTGTAATTTAATTGTTCGTTTTCTTTCCCAACAAAACTATGAAATTCAATACGCCTATGATGGTAAATCTGCTTTAGAAATATTTGATACTTTTCTTCCAGATCTAGTAATTCTCGATATCAATTTACCTGATGCCCTTGGTTACAATATTTGTGAGGAAATGCAAAAGCGTATTGATGTTCTAATTTTGATGCTGACTAGCCGATCTGATTTAGAAGATAAAAAAAAGGCTTTTGTTACCGGAGCAGATGATTATCTCACTAAACCTTTCGATCTAGAAGAGTTACAATATCGACTTAAAGCTATTTTAAAACGTCGCCGCATTATCCGTGAAGAAAAAAACCAACTTCTTATATTTGATGATCTAATTATCGATCCAGTTCGCCGGGAAGTTAAAGTCAAAAATCAAGTTGTTAACTTAACTGCCCTAGAATTCAATTTATTGATGTTTTTAGCTAGTCGTCCAGGTATAGTTTGCAAACGCCCTGAATTAATTAAAGAAGTTTGGGAGTATTCTAACCCTATTGGAGATATGCGTGTAGTTGATGTTCATATTGGTCAAATTCGTAAAAAAATTGAAATTGATCCTTCTACTCCTTCTTACATTCAAACTGTTAGAGGAGTTGGCTATAAATTTGAGTCCCCTTCTAGTTCTTAAAAATCTAATTATAGGAAAATCATTAATTGAATCTATTTAAACTAAACATCCTATACTTAATTTATTTTTTACTTCTATAATCATACTTAGGGCTTCACTAAAGTTATTAAAAATCATATCTGGTTGATATTCTTGTAATCTAGAGTGATTACGAATTCCTGACAAAACAGCTATAACCTCAATATTATTACTTTTAGCAGCTACAATATCAGCTTCAGTATCTCCTATCATCCAAACATCTTTTACTGGTGATAATTCTTTCAAAGCTTTTGTCATTAATTTAGTCTTATCTTGAACATCAGTTGATTTTACATAATTATTGCTTAAACAATAACGCTTTTCTTTGGGAAAAAAGCGAGCAAGATTATAATACTTAAAAGCTTCTTCTAATTCTTTCTCTTTTCTCATTGTCATCAAAACTAAATCAAATCCTTCTTCTTGTAAAATTTCTAAACAGGCAATTGCTCCTGGAATAATAAGATCGTGAACTAAATAGTCTAAACCATGGACATTAGCCTGGCGAATCTTGACAAATTCTTTAGCTTGTTGAGCATCTAAACCTGACATCATGGCTATCTTTCTCTCTGGGATACAAGCTCGTTTTAATTCCCAAAATTCTGATTTCTTAAGTTGATTAATTTTTTGTCCTTGACGCTGAGTTTTTTCTAGACATAGCTGATAAACACAATAGTAGCGATTGGATACATCCATGATTGGACCATCAAAATCCGTTATTACTCTAAACATTAATTAAATTACTAACTAGTTACTAATTGTTAATCGTCAATATTCGATACTTTATTAATTTTTTTAAATCAAATATTATTCACTATTATCTAGCATTTAATACAAATTTTTGTAAAGCATTTTCAACTTCTTTATAGCTAAGATTCGCTTTTTCCAAAACCTTCATCACTTCTTCTGTGGTTTGATTAACTTGTTTATTTGTTTGATCATTAGCAAAAATTTCTAATTGTTTAAACAAAGAAGATAACTCCATGGCTCCCACTACGGCACTAGTGGATTTAAGACTATGAGCAAGTCTTTGCCAATCTTTTATTTTTTTCTCTTGAATTGCAGAAAAAAGTTCTTCTAACATAACTGGTGTATCTTGTAAATAATATTTAATGACTTCTACTACTCCTTCTCCTGTTTCATCTCCTATCATATCTTGTAATTCAGTCAATACTTGAGTATCGATTACTTGAGAAGAAGGGTTTTCTGAACTTTTATTAGCTAAATTATTGTTATCAATATAAGATTTAAATTCTGGTTTACTAGTTATTATTTTAGAATTCTTTAAAGCTTTTACTAATTCTTCAATTTTTATTGGTTTACTTATATAATCATTCATGCCGGCTTTTAAACAAGCCTCTTTAGTACCTTGCATTACATTAGCGGTCATAGCAATAATCCAAGGTCTATATTGCAGATTATTATTTAAATAATGAAAAATAATCTCTCGAGTAGCAGTCAACCCATCCATTTCTGGCATTTGTACATCCATTAAAATAATATCATATACTTGACGGGATAAGGCTTCTAAAACTTCTGAACCATTAGCTACCACATCCGCTCTATATCCTAGTCTTCCTAAAATTTTGAGAGCTACTTTTTGATTAACAACATTGTCTTCTGCGATTAAAATCTTTAAAGGAAATTCTTGAGAGATTTTTATTTCTTCATTGTTTAATGATTTTTCTGGTTGAATAAGTTTAACTTTGTCGTTAAGTAAATTAACTACAAGATTGTACAATTGAGATTGTTTAATGGGTTTACTTAAATTGGCAGAGCAATCAAATTTAGCTATCTCTTTGTTTTGAGATATATCTCCAATTGAGGTTAAAAAAATGATTGGTAAATTCTCCCCTTCTGGAAGTTTACGAATATTATTTGCTAAGGTTAAACCATTCATCTCTGGCAAATGTAGATCTAAAATAGCTAAATCAAATTTTTGATCGTTTAATAAACAAATAAGTGCTTCTTTTCCTGAAGCTACTCCAGTTGCTTTCATTCCCAAAGAATTGGTTTGACCTATGAGAATTTCACGATTGGTACTATTATCATCTACAATTAATATATTTTTATTTTGAAGTAATTCTTTATTATCTATTTGATCTACTAAGGAAGAATTAGAAACCATTTCTGTGAGAATTGTAAAATAAAAAATAGAGCCTACAGATGTTTCTGATGAGGAAATTTCCCAATCTAAAGGTGATTCTCCTACTAAATTACCTTGGCTTTCACCCCAAATTGTTCCTCCCATACTTTCTGTCAAACTTTTAGAAATTGCTAATCCTAAACCTGTTCCTCCATAATGACGAGTTGTTGAGGCATCTCCCTGAGAAAAGACCTTAAATAAACGATCTTTTTTATTTTGATTAATCCCAATACCTGTGTCTTTTACAGAAAAGAGAAGAGTATATTTATTATTTTCACAGTTATCTTGGCTGACTATTGGAGATTTTTCTTGCTCAAAATTAGAAACTGAAACTAGTATTTCTCCTTCATGAGTAAATTTAATAGCATTACTGATTAAATTAGATAAAATTCGCATTACTTTAGTCACATCACCTAGAATTATTTCTGGCATATTAATATCCATACAATAGGCAAGTTCTAGTTTTTTCTCTGCTGCTTGAGTTGCATTTAAATCTAAAACTTCTTCAATACAATGGCGAAGATTAAAAGGTTGTTCTTCTAAATCCAATTTCCCTGATTCAATTTTGGAAAAGTCAAGGATATCATTAATTAAAGTTAAAAGGTTGTCACCACTCGATCGAATAATCTCAGCAAACTCTTTTTGTTCTGAGTCTAAATTAGTATCTAATAATAGCCCTGTCATACCTATTACAGCGTTCATGGGAGTACGAATCTCATGACTCATAGTAGCGAGAAAATCACTTTTGGCTTGATTAGCGGCTTCGGCTTGTTCTTTAGCAATGGTTAATTCTTGTTTTGCTTTTTGTTGTTGGGTAATATCTGTAATTGTGCCAACTATGCGATAGGGATTGCCATTTTGATCTCTAATACATTTTCCTTTAGCTTTAACCCAAATATAAGTACCATTTTTATGTTTGAGACGATGATTATTTTGATAAATTGGGGTTTTATTGTCTAAATGATCGTCAATATCATTAATTACTTTTTGTAAATCTTCTGGATGAATATTGTCTAACCAACTAGATATCTGATTCGGTAAGGTTTGATATCCAATAATTTTGATCCAAATTGGTGAATAATATACTCCATCACTTTTTAAATCCCAATCCCAAATGCCATCATTAGTGGCTGATACTGCTAATTCGTAACGCTCTTCTCGATCTCTTAAAGTATTTTCTATTTCTTTTCGATGAGTTATTTCTTGATTTAATTCCCAATTAACTTGTGATAATTCTTGAGTGCGAGTTTTAACGATTTCTTCTAGGTTTTCATTTACTTGTTGAATTTCTTGAAACTGTGCTTCAATAGTTTTAATCATTAATTGGAAATTATGAGTTAGGGAAGATATTTCTTTAATTTTACTTGAGGGCCAGTTTAATTGGGTTTTATCACTAAGTTTATTTGGTAAATCTGTGGATACTTTTGCTAATTTTAATAAAGGTTCTACTAATTGTCTACTAACCCAAACTGCTATTATTAGAGCCATTATGAAGATTACAAGTAAAATTGCTAAACTTTTAATATAAATTAATTCTAATTCTTCGATATAAGATGTTAAAGAGAGATAAATTGTTAAATTCCAAGGAAGATTATTCTCAAGTGATACTTTTTGTCCATAAAAAGATTGCTCAAAACGAGTGATCTTTGCTTTATCTGGAGAGATAGGCATCAATTGAAAGATATCTGCTTCGACTTGACGTTTATCAGAATTTTCTTGTATTTTCCGAAGATTTAATTGATTATAGCTACTTTCTGTAATGGTATTATTTTGACTATCAGATAATACTACTATGGCTTGATAAAATCTAGTTTGGGCTTCTAATAGGGAATTAATTTGATTTAAACTTAAGGAGCCATAGACAATTCCTTGCCAATCATCATTAACTATTCTTGGTATAGCTATGCCAACATGGGGTATCTCAGAAAGAGAATCAGAGTGTATATCTGTAAAAACAGGATTTAATTTATTTTTTGAGTTTTGCCATTCATAATTATCTGAAATATTTTTCCCAATAAATGATTCTCCAGAGGGTCTATTTTCAGGAATAGAAGCTATAATTATACCTTCTTTATTAGTTACATATACTTTGAGGAAAGAAGAAAAAGATTTTTTAACTATTTCTAAATTAGATTTAATTGTATCTAGATCATTAGTTTCTGTTGTAAGTTCAGCTATTTGTTTAATAGCATTAAGATGTTGATTCTGCCAATCTCGTAAATCTTTAACTAAAGAAGATGAAATAACTTTTAAATCTGCTTTGATATCAGTATCAATTTCGTTTATAGATTGTCTTCCATAGAAAAATGTTATAACTAAAACTGGTAAAAAAACAAAAGCTACTAATACATTTAATATTGTTTGTTTAAAAGATAATCTATTATTTTTATGAATGCTTATTCTTTCAAAGTAAGGTATATAGTTAATAATTAAACTAGCAATCAAAGAATTAAAAATCCCATTGACAGATTGTTTTAGGACAATTAAAATTGCTCCAGTAATTGATAGCTTTAAAATTAATCCATACAAGATTAATCCTAGTGGTAAGCCTATAAATAACCAATAAATACCATCTAGAAAAACTAAATTTGTCTTCTGTCTTTTTAAAACTAATCCTACAAAAAAAGCTTCTAAGGTAAAAGCCACAATAGCATAAGGATGTGCCCAAAGAAAATACGTATAGCTACTTGTAATTAACCCAGCTACAGTTCCCCAGAATATGCCATAAAAATAAACTATTAGCAATACTGATATACTGCCAAAGATTAAATCTACCCCAAAAAAAAGGGAAAAGCTAAGATAATTGCCAAAATATCCTGCTACTATTAGTAAAATTAACAACAAAGAGCGGATTTGCCACAGTTTTTGAGCAAAGTTCACTTTTGCCTCCCCCATAATTTTGATTTATTTAACTCCGGTGCCAATGAGTAACTCCTCCAGCTTTATCTATAAGAGTAATTCCTTGGTTTTTTAATTCATCTCGAATTCGATCGCTTTCGGTATAATTTTTGGCAATTCTGGCTTGATTTCGTTGTTGAATCAATTCTTCGATTTCCCCATCAGAAATCAAGGAAGTTGTGTCTTGATGATTATCCGTTGTCACTTCTAAGCCAAAAACTTGAGCTAAAGTTGTTAAAGTTTGCCATTGATGTTGTAATTCTTCTGATGGTTGATCAATTTTGCCTTCATGAGTCAAAATATTGCCTTGACGGCGCAATTCTTTGGCAATTTCAAATAAAACCGCTAAGCCACCAGCAAAATTAAAATCATCATCGTTTGCTTCTCTAAATTTTTGACTAATAATAGGATCTGCTGATACTGACATAGAGGATAAATTCCAACCTAGCTTCTCCCCATAATTATAACCAAATAATAAACCTTCCTTAAGAGAATGCCAACCATTAGTAGCTGAGGTTAAAGCTTCATCGGTAAAATCTAAAGGTTTGCGATAATGGGCTTGTAAAATGAAGAGTCTTACTGCCATGGGTTCAAATTTAGTCAATAAATCCCGAATAGTGATGAAATTACCCAAAGATTTGGACATTTTTTCCCCATCTACTTTTACCATGCCATTATGAAGCCAATAACGAGCTAAAGGTTTACCTGTCGCTGCTTCTGATTGAGCGATTTCGTTTTCGTGGTGAGGAAAGATTAAATCGTTACCGCCAACATGGAAATCAATGGTTTCTCCTAGTTGTTGTCTTACCATTGCAGAGCATTCTATATGCCATCCAGGGCGGCCTAATCCCCAGGGGGATTCCCAAGAAGGTTCGTCGGGTTTGGAAGCTTTCCAGAGGGCAAAATCAAAGGGATCTTTTTTCTTCTGGGTTTGGCTATCTCCTTCTACTCTTCCGCTGGCTCCTGCTTTTAAGTCTTCTAATTTTCTACCTGAGAGTTTACCATATTCTTTGAATTGACGTACTGAATAATATACACTTCCTTCTACTGGATAGGCATATCCGAGTTGTTCTAATTGGTATACTAATCGTTTAATTCCGTCTAGGTTATGGGTAGCTCGTGGATAAGCATCTGCTTTTTTGACGTTGAGGGCTTCCATATCTTCAAAGTAGGCTTCGATGAAGCGATCGGCGATTTTTTCCATGGAAGTTTTTTCTTTTTTTGCCCGGTTGAGAATTTTGTCGTCTATATCGGTAAAATTTTGAATATATTGAACTTTATAACCTCTCCATTCTAGATATCTTCGTACTACATCCCAGACGATACAAGTCCTTGCATGACCTAAATGAGAATAATCGTATGCTGTAATGCCACAGCAGTATATTTTGACTATACCTTTTTCTAGGGGTTGAAATGATTCTTTGGTTCGAGTTAAGGTGTTATAAATTGTTAAGGTCATCTAAACAATCTCAATTGATGGTTATATTTTAGTGTAAAAGATGGTGGTCATTAATCTTGGGCTTTTCTAATTATAAAGATATTATAAAGATAATTTTAATATTTTTATTTTTATTAAAGATTATTTTATGATGGAAGTTAAGAAATAGTTTTTGCACATTGGATAATGGAGAGTTAATAATTATCAAGATATGTGGATAATTAGTTTCTCATGGAAAATTCTACAGATGAGAAATTATAGTACAATTTTTAGTTAAATTTTAGTTGGTAGTTGTTATGCAAGAATTAGAGAATAAATCAGTAACAGAATCTTCAATGGATACTCCAAAACATGGTTTACCTGTCACCATTATTACAGGTTTTCTAGGGAGTGGAAAAACTACTTTACTTAATCACATTTTAAACAATCAACAAGGTCTTAAAACTGCTGTTTTAGTTAATGAATTTGGTGAAATTGGCATCGATAATGAGTTAATTGTTTCTAGTGATGATGATATGGTGGAGCTTAATAATGGTTGTATTTGCTGCACTATTAATAGTGATTTAGTTGAAGCTGTTTATAAGATTTTAGAACGTCAAGAGAATATAGATTATTTGGTAGTAGAAACTACTGGTTTGGCTGATCCTCTTCCTGTGGCTCTTACTTTTTTGGGTACTGAATTACGGGATTTTACTAGATTAGATTCCATTGTTACTATGGTGGATTGTGCTAATTTTAGTCTGGATTTGTTTAGTAGTGAGGCGGCTTTAAGCCAAATTACTTATGGAGATATTATTGTTCTGAATAAAACTGATTTGGTTGATGAGGCTGATGTTGATAGTTTGGAAGTTAGAATTCGGGATCTAAAACAAGGAGCAAGAATTCTCCGTACTAAAAAGTCTGAGGTTTCTTTACCTCTAATCTTAAGTGTTGGTTTATTTGATTCTGGTAAATATTTTGATGAGAGTGAGGCTAAACAGGCGGAACATAACCATGAGCATCACGATCATGAACATCATAATCACCATGATCATCACAACCATGAACATCACGACCATCATGATCACAACCATGATCATAATCACCATGATCATCATCACCATGATCACGATCATCACCATCATTCCCATCACTTAGAAAATGATGGCTTTGTTTCTTTATCTTTTGTTAGTGATAAACCTCTTAATATTCGTAAGTTTCAATACTTTTTGGACAATCAATTACCTGAAAGTGTTTTTCGTGCTAAGGGCATTCTTTGGTTTGATGAAAGTCCCGATCGCCATATTTTCCACTTGAGTGGTAAACGTTTTAGCATTGAAGATGATGAATGGAAGGGTGATAAGAAAAATCAATTGGTATTAATTGGTCAAAATTTGGATTTGGATACCTTACGTTCTCAGTTGGAAAATTGTATTGCTCTGTCTTCTGAAAATCGTGCTAAGGGGTTTAGTCGTTAATCAATATTTTATTGAGTTTTTATTTGAGATTTGGTTTTTAAATGAATTACGGCGATCAATTCGATCGTTGTTTTTTATGATCATTTTTTTAGATTTATTTTCAAAAATAATGATAGAGTTTAGGTATCAGGATGTAAATTGAATAATCTAGTGATTAATTATTCCCTTCCCTCTTCCCATTTTCTCCCATGTCGACAATTGCCTAATTTCATTTTTATATATGATGTAACAATAATATCACTATCGTTAATTTTATTTCTAACAGTTTCCAGTTAATCTCCAATTTTAAAAAACTTTTCCTATGGGATTATATTATAAAAAAATTGAAGAATGACTGGAAGCATTTTAGACATTGGCATTTTTCATCAAGACTAATGGTCTTTTTTTCTCTTTTTTTTCAATAGCAGGAAAAGTTACAGTGAATATACTTCCTTTATTTAACTGAGAACGGACACTAATTGCTCCACCCATTCCTTCTACTAAAGTTTTAACGATGGATAACCCTAAACCTGTACCCCCTGCTGAATTACGTGAACGAGCTTCATCCGCACGGAAAAATCTTTCAAATATTCTTGCTTGTTGTGATAAAGGAATGCCTATTCCAGAGTCACATACTTGAATAACGGCTCTTTCTTCGTATCTATATATTTTAACCATTACTGATGTATCAAAGGCTGAATATTTGACAGCATTATCAATTAAATTTAATAATACTTGTTTAAGACGATTGTTATCTGCTTTGATATGTATGGGATAATCTTCTGATTCTAAATTAATTTCTCGCTGGCTATATTGTCTTGCCATTGCTACAACTTCTTCTGTTAGATCACTTAAATTTATTTTGTCTTCATTAAAGTGCATTCTACCACTATCAGCCCTAGCTAAATCTAATAAATCTTGCATTAATTGAATGGTTCGATCTGCTTCTGAATGAGCAATTTGTAATGCTTCTCGTTGAGCGGAGGTAAGATTATCTCCTCTGCGTAAAGTACTTTGTAAATAACCGGAAACAATGGTTAAGGGAGTTCTTAATTCATGAGATACATTACTAACTAATTGTCTTTGGTGTTCCCATGTTTCCCCTAATCTGGTTAACATTTGGGAGAAAGTTTCTGTTAATTCTTTGACTTCACTAGGAGAATTTTCTAGTTGAAGTTTGGCTTCTCCTAAATCATCCATGGAGATATTTTCTGTTAATTTACTAATTCTTTGTAATGGCTCTAACGATCGCTTAACATATATGGCGATGGCGATGGTCATTAATCCAATGGATAATGCTGTAGAAATACTTATACTACGAATTAGATGTAAAAAAGTTACTTGTTCTCCTGTAAGATCTTGGGCTATATATATAGTACCTATTGGTTCGCCATTTACTTTTAATGTGTCCGAACACATCAACCAATATCTTCCATCAACTTGAGAAACTTCGGGGATAATAGGGATATTGTTTAATGATAAAATTCTAGCATCTACATTTACTGATTTAGCGATAATATTGCCTGTAGTGTCTTCTACCCATAATTTTGTTTCATTATCTGTTAAATTATCGATTGCTTTTTGAACACCTACGGGATATTCCACCATCTGATGATATATCTCTATATCACGTGGTATACGTTCGCCTATATATTGAATCGTTTGTTTGTTAGTGGCAACTAAAAGATGCTGCATTCTTAAACTAATCCATATGGCAACGCCGCCTAATCCGAATGCTGAAAGCAATGCGATTCCTACTGTCAATCTCATTCCGAGTGAATTAGGATCAAAGATTTGTAATATTTCGTTGATTTTATTTTTTGATTTACCAAAGAATTTCATTGATTATCTTTAAAAATTTTTTAATATCTAACTTTTCTTATTGTCTTAGCACAAAATTATATTTTGGTGATCTCAAACTGAGTTTTTGCTTAAAATGAACTTTTTTTAGTTGAGAATTTTTTTACAATTAACGTTTGTTAATTTTTAGGATCTCCATCATAAGGATTCTTTTGTATTTATTCAATACTAAATTTCTTAATCATAAGATTAAATCCCTAAATAATGTTCTAATTGTTACCATTATTACTATATATTGTGTTTTAGATTACAAGGTATGCTATTTAGTATACTAATTTTCATTGGAGTTGACTATAATATCTCTTGATTTGTAATATTTTTAAGTAATTACGCTAGTAATATTAAATACAAAAGTTTTTTCCTAGGCTAATCTACTCAGGAATTATTAAGTTGAATTTGGTTGATATTTCAATTTTTTATTTTTTTTTGATTTTTTAATTATATCAAGTTTTTTTGTAATGGCAATGGAGATGGGGAGATTGGGAGGATGGTTTTTTGAGAATAGTTGATGGTGATGATGGGAATGGGGAGAATGGGGAGATGGGGAGAATGGGGAGATGGGGAGAATGGGGAGATGGGGAGATGGGGTGAATGAGAGATGGGGTGAATGGGAGAATGGGAGATGGGGTGAATGGGAGAATGGGAGAATGGGAGATGGGGTGAATGGGAGTTTCTTGAGACAAGGGAGAAAAATAGTATATCTTATTTACTTATTACTTATTACTCATTACTTATTACTTATTACTTAATCAAAGCTTATTACTTAATCAAGGATGGGAATGATTAGATATATATTTTTATTTTTTATTTTTTAGTTGTTATTTTTACTTCATTCGGAATTTCTTTCCTTAATCAATTCTAAATCTATGTAATAAGAATTATCCCAACCTAACATAACAGCACATTGATTGAATTTTTTGGCATAAGGTAAATCCTGCCTAGTCATTTCCAATGTCATTTGTTGAATAAAATTTTTGCTACGAGTCAGGCCTTGATTTTTAAACCATGCTTTACTAGATTCAGCTATTTGTTTTAGGGCGTATCTTTTCTGGGGTAAGTAAATAAAACTTTGGACTAAATCTAATCGTAATTCGGGTATTTTTGCTGGTTGAGTTTCTGCAAGAATGTTATAAATATTTTCATAAAATTCGACTATAGATAATAGAAATTCTTGGGTTTCTTGTGGTTTAAGTTTGTCCCAAATTTTAAAGTAAGCTAATGCTTTTGGTAATAAAGGTGGCTGTAAAAAATCTATTGATTGATGAAGTAAAAAATATTCATCGGCAAATAAACCAAAAAAAATACAATGGCAAATCCCTAAAAATTCTCTTAATTCTTCATACTCTGCATTGAGAATTTGATAAGATCTTTTCATCATTTCAAGGCTCATCCCTCGTTTTTTATTACGTTCTTCTTTTGCTGCTATTTTTAAATTATGGTTATAAATGTCTACTAAATCATCAGAATCTTCGTCAATTGTTTTGGGATTTTCTCCGTTTTGAATTGCTTTTTCTCTGATTAAATACCAATTATTTGCTCTAGTTTTGGCATAGTTAAAAAGTAGTTCTTTCCAAGAGAAAGATAAAATATTTTCAAATCTTGCTTCTGGGAAATTTGATGCCCAAAATCCGATTTTAAAAAAGTAATCATATCCTTCAATATCAGATTCTAAAATTAGAGTGGGTATTGCTTTTAAGTCTCTAAATAATTTGTCAGTTGCTGATTCGTCTGAATATTTTTTGGTTATCCATTCTCCTGCTTTAAATTTAATTGGGCGATGGTTTTGGGCATAATAACTAACAAAATCTCTTACCATTTGATTCAATTTTTTTTCGACAGGTGGAAATTTTAAATTATTAGTAATTGTTTGATTATTAGTTGCTGTATCGTTAGTAATAATTGGAGGTGATAATAGTAATAATAATGTTTTAGGATTCTTTTCTATATTTTGTAATGACTCTTGAAATAAGTCTTCGGCAAGGGTATAAATTGGTCGATCTTTTTCTCTTTTTTGCTCTTGAATATGTTTTAAATCTTGCTCTAAATTGTAGGCGTGTAATAAAGCATCTCTTTGTCTAATAAATTCTTCTTCTTGTTGTAATTTCCAAAATTCAAATTGTTTTCTATCTAAATGAATTGCCCATTTTACTTTAGCTTTAAATTCTTCTAATTCTTGCATTAATTGATGTTTTTTGCCATTTTCTTTTGCTTGAAATTGGTTTTGATTTTGGGATTGATATTGTTGATATTGCTTACCATTTTCTTTTACTTCAAATTGATATTGTAATCCATTTTCTTCGGTTTCTAATTCTTTTTGGTAGGATTTTAAATCAAATTCAAATTGAGTGTATTTTGGCGTTGTTTGATTATTTGATTCTGTTTCAAATTGATTTTCTAATTGTTGTTGTTGGATTTTTACTGCGAGATTTAACATTTCCATTTTGGCATGGAGAATTATTTTGTGGTTTTGAAGTTTGCCACTTGGTTTTTTGATATTATTGTTTTCCCCCTGCATTAAGGGATTTTTTTGTGGTTTTTTGCGATAAAAATCTCTTTTAATGGCTGAATTCATCAATAGCATTCCAGAGTAAATCAAATTAGCATCTATAGACATAGTTTTGTTTTTTTAGAATTTATTACAATGGTAGTTTCCATAGACGTTGAAAACTCTTGATAAGTTTCCCTATAATTTTGTCTATAAGTTTGCTATAAATTTGCTATAAGTTTCTGTGGGGGAAAATTGAAATAGATTTTACTATAAAGTATTGGTTTTAAATGGATATTCTCTTAAGAAGTAACTTATTGATTGGTATAGATTGATTAGTATAGATAACTGTTTTATCTTGAAAATTTATTAACAATAATAGTTTTAGTATAAACTCAAGTTGAAAAATTTACTGTTGATTTTTGGTAAGTTTCTTTTTTACTTATGGAAAAATTAAGGTTAATCAGTTATAATATCATGATTGTAATTATTAATTTATGACTATAATATTCAAAGCATATCTCTAGTTTTAATTAGGAATATCTTAGTTTTTTACTAACTTTATTTCTTTAAGTTTTTAGCTTTTTAAATATCAAATTAAATATCAAATTATATCTTAGAAAATTTATGTATTGGTTTAATGGCGAAAGCATCGAAAAAAATACTATAGAGTTAAATATATACGATCCTGGATTCCTTTATGGAGCTAATATTTTTACTACTTTAAGAGTTTATGAAAACTCATTAAATCATCCTCTAACTAATTGGCAACCACATTGTCAAAGACTTTCTAAAAGTATCAAAAAGTTTGCCTGGGAAAATCCCAATTGGGAAATAATTAAACAAGGGGCAGAAATTTTAAAATCTCAATATGAAGTGTTAAGAATAGCAATATTTCCTGATGGTAGAGAGTTAATTATTGGGCGTGATTTGCCAAAAAATTTAAAGCAATTACAAGGAGAAGGAATAACAGGATGGTTAGCAGATTCTAGGCTTTTTAAACGTTCTTTAGCTGAGGATAAAACGGGGAATTATTTATCACCATGGTTAGCACTTCAAGAAGCAAAAAAAATAGGTGCACAAGAAGCAATCCTTATGGATACTAATCATAATTGGCTGGAAACAAGTACGGGGAATCTTTGGGGATATAAAGATAATGTTTGGTTTACACCTTCTTTGGGAAAGATTTTACCGGGGATTTTCAGAGGTTTTATTCTCGGTAGTAAAACAACAGATTTTGTCACTGTAGAAAATACTTGGAATTGGGATTTTGTTAAAGGTTTAGAAGCGATCGCTTATAGCAATTCAGTAGTAGAAATTATCCCTTTTCATAGTATTATTCTCTCTGAAAATAATCTCGAAAATAATCTGATATTTGATCCTAAACATTCAGCTTTTCAAAAGTTAAGAAAACTATTCTCAAAATAATTTTATTCTCGAAATAATTTTTTTAATTCTCCCCACTCTTTATTAAGTAATAAGCAACAAGAAAGTAATAACTAAGAAATAATTTCTCCCCATCCCCCATTCCCCCATTCTTCCCAATCCTCCCCATCTCCCCATCTCCCATTCTCCCCATCTCCCCATCCAAGATTTAAGTAATAAGTAATAGGTAATAAGTAATAAGTAATTAAGATACGCTCTTTTTCTCCCATTCTCCCCATTCTCCCATTATTAATTCCCTAATTTTTTAAAAGCCTTATAAATTTCAGGAAGACGTTTATAAATAGCAGAAACCTTGAGATATAACTTATTAGCAATAGCAGGGGATCCAGAAACCACCTCACCGGCTTTAACATCATTATGAATGCCACTTTGGGCACTAGCAACGGCTCCATCGCCAATTTTTGCCTGATTAGCAACCCCCACTTGGCCAGCTAAAATCACTCTATTACCAATTTTCACCCCGCCAGCTAAACCCACTTGGGCAGCCATAGCGCAATTTTGGCCCACTTGGCAACTATGGGCGATATGTACTAAATTATCCAGCTTAGTATTTTTACCAATTCTAGTTTCTCCTACGGCGGGACGATCGACAGTTGAATTACAACCCACCTCAACCCCATCTTCTAAAACTACATAACCAGACTGCTGCATCTTATACCAACCATCAGCAGTAGGCACAAAACCAAAACCTTCGGCACCAATTACTGCACCGCTATGAATTACACAATTATTACCTATTATACTACGTTCATGGATCGTACAATTAGCGTGTAAAACTGTACCATGGCCAATAGTTACTTGAGGGTAAATTACCACATTAGGATGAACCATAACTCCATTTCCTAACTTAACCCCAGCAGAAATAACCACATTGGAACCAAGATAAATATTTTCTCCAATGGTGGCACTAGGATCAATAATAGCGGTAGGATGAATACCTGGTAATGGTTGAAATGGCTGATAGAATAAAGCTATAGCCTTGGCAAACATCAATCTTGGTTGTGAAGTCGCTATCCAAGCAATACCACGATTGCTGGCTGCATTTTGCAGTGCTTCATCCAATGGTAAAATCAAACCACTAGCTTGAGTTTGGTTAACCATAGAGGCAAATTTGCCGCCTTCGATATAACTAACGGTTGTTTTCGTTGCCTCTTCTATAGAAGCTACACCTGTAATATCAGGGTCACAATCAGGAAAGTTATTCAAGCTATGGGACTGAGGATGAAGTATATCAATAAGTTCGCTGAATTTCATAGGTAAATCTCAATGGCAATTTCATTACAAAAAGGACAAAAAGTATCTTTAGAAAAAGTAGCACCTGGTTTACAAGCTGGATTAATCGGCTTGGGTTGGGATGTGAAACAAACAGATACCGGAGCTGATTTTGACTTAGACGCATCTGTGTTTCTTTTAGGTGCTAATGAAAAACTGATTTCGGATAAGCATTTAATCTTTTACAATAACCAAACTAGCCCTGATGGCAATAAATCTGTCCAATTAATGGGGGATAACCGCACCGGAGAAGGCTCTGGAGATGATGAAGTAATTATTGCTGATCTTAGAAATATTCCGGAAGAAGTAGAAAGAATTGCTATTACTGTCACTATCTACGATGCTGATGCTCGCAAGCAGAATTTTGGTCAAGTCAGAAATGCTTATGTGCGTTTGGTTAATGTGGAAAATAAACAAGAAGTAATCCGTTATGACTTAGAAGAAGATTTCTCTATCGAAACAGCTTTAATCATGGCTGAATTATACCGCAAAGATGGTGAATGGCGGGTTAATGCTGTGGGAGAAGGTTATCAAGGTGGTTTACAATCACTCCTCGATCGATATAGTTAAAGTGTTGATATAGTTAAACTTAAATTGTTTACAAAAAAATGCGGGCTTAATGCTCGCCATTAAAATTGGATGAAACATTAGGTAAATTAAGGAATTAGGTAAATCTCAATGGCAATTTCATTACAAAAAGGACAAAAAGTATCTTTAGAAAAAGTAGCACCTGGTTTAAAAGCTGCTTTTATTGGTCTAGGTTGGGATGTTAATCTCACTGATACAGGGGAAGATTTTGATTTAGATGCTTCTGCTTTTATGTTAAATAGTAGTGAAAAACTGCTTTCTGAAGAGCATTTTATTTTTTATAATAATTTAACCGATCCCCAAGAGTCAGTTAAATTAATGGGAGATAACCGCACTGGTGAAGGCTCTGGAGATGATGAAGTAATTATCATCGAACTTAGGAAAGTTCCTGAAGAAGTTATGAGAATTGTAATTACTATCACTATACATGAAGCGGATAAACGGAAGCAAAATTTTGGGCAAGTTACAAATGCTTTTGTTCGTATTGTAGATGTGGAAACTAAAGAAGAAGTTTTACGTTATGATTTGGGAGAGGATTATTCCATTGAAACAGCTTTAATTATGGCTGAATTATACCGTAAGGACGGACAATGGCGAATAAATGCTGTAGGAGAAGGTTATCAAGGTGGTTTACAAGCACTTCTGGATAGATATCAATAAAACTTGATTTTATCAAACTTCAATGATTTATAGATTTAATTCTATAAATTAAAATAAAAAATCAATAGTAAAAAGTAATAGTAGAGAAAAAGAATGACAATTTCACTAAAAAAAGGACAAAGAGTATCTTTAGAGAAAGTAGCACCCGGTTTAGTATCTGGATTTATCGGGTTAGGATGGGATGTTAATGCCACAGATACAGGATATGATTTCGATTTAGATGCCTCAGTCTTTATGTTAAATGACAAAGAAAAACTAGTTTCTGAAAAATATTTTGTATTTTATAATAATTTGAGCGATCCAGAAGAATCAGTAAAACATCTCGGAGATAACTTAACTGGGGAAGGAGAAGGAGATGATGAAGTAGTGATCGTCGATCTTAGGAAAGTTTCAAATCAAGTTAAGAGAATTGTAATTACTGTCACTATACATGAAGCAGAAGAAAGAAAACAAAATTTTGGACAAGTTACCAATGCTTTTGTTCGTTTAGTAGATGTATCCACTAAAGAAGAAGTATTGCGTTATGATTTGGAAGAGGATTATTCCATTGAAACGGCTTTAATCATGGCTGAATTATACCGTAAAAATGGAGAATGGCGGATAAATGCTGTGGGTTCTGGTTATGAAGGAGGATTACAATCATTATTGGATAGATATCTTTAAATATATTTAGCAAAAAAAATGGGAATATATTCACGATTGGTTTTACCACAAATCATGGAATGGGTCATGTCAAATCCAGTTTTCTCCCAATATCGTCAACAGGTTTTAGAAGAAGTATCAGGAAAAATATTGGAAATAGGATTTGGTACGGGATTAAATTTAGCTTATTACCCGGCAAATATTCAGGAAATCACGATTATTGATTCTAATCTTGGAATGAAGAAGTTTGCTCAAAAAAGAATAGAAGAAAGTAAATTATCTATCAATAGTATGGTGCTAAATGGAGAAAAATTACCATTAGAAAATGAATCTTTTGATACAGTAGTCAGTACTTGGACTTTGTGTAGTATAAATCAAGTAGAAAAAGCTCTTGCCGAAATATATAGAGTCTTAAAAATAGGTGGGAAATTTCACTTTATAGAGCATGGTTTAAGTAAAAAACCTCAAATACAAATATGGCAAAATCGTTTAACTCCATTTCAAAAAATTATTGCTGATGGTTGTCATCTCAATAGAAATATTAAACAGTTGGTAGAAAAACAATTCCGAGATGTCACAATTAAAGAGTTTAATCTGCCAAACCTTCCAGAAATTAGTGCTTATATGTATCAAGGAATAGCCAAAAAATCTTGAATTTAGACTCAAACTTCTTAAAAATCAATGAGAGGATATTAATTTAATGACATTAAATCTAAAAAAAGGAGAAAGCATTTCTCTGCAAAAAGAAGTTCCTAATTTAACTAGAATTATGTTTGGATTAGGTTGGGATATCAACCAATCTGACGGGTTATTTGGGATTTTTAATCCTACTGAAAATTTTGATTTAGATTCTTCTGTTTTGTGTTTAGATACCAATAATAAAATTAAACATAATTATGATCTGATTTATTATCAAAATTTAGCACATCCTTCAGGAGGGATAACTCATTTAGGAGATAATCTCACAGGAGAAGGGGAAGGAGATGACGAACAAATTATTGTAGATTTAGTCAATCTTCCAGCCTCTATTGCTAAGTTAGTTTTTGCTGTTACTATATATAAATGTAAAGAACGAGAGCAAGATTTTGGACAAGTGAATAATGCTTTTGTTCGTTTGGTGAATTTAGCTAATCATCAAGAAATTGTTCGTTACAATCTTTCTGGAGAAGAATATCTTGGGGATACAGCAATGATTTTAGCAGAGATTTATCGAGATAATTCTGATTGGAAAATGGCAGCAATAGGAAAAGGAATTAAGGCTAAATCCATTGAAGAATTAATTGATAATCATAGTAATCAAAGTTTTTTTGTAGATTTACTTTAAATCGTTCGATAAAAATGTATTTCAGTTTACGGGAATTATAAATGTCTGTAAACTTTTTTCTTTTTTTTAAAAAATCTCAATAAAATCTTAAAAAATAGATTAAGCTTGATCAAAGGATAATTTTGAAAAAGTTGACAAAATTTTATCATATTATATACAATAGCAATAAAAGTTTTAAAATAAAATAAGTTTGTTAAAATAATGTTAAGTAATAATTTAAATACCAAAAAAAAACCTGAAGAAGAGGAATTACGTCATATTTTAGAAATTGAACATGGAGAAGAAAAACAAACTGTTCATCTAAAAGACAGAAATTATTCTATAGGAAGACATCCGACAAATGCAATTGTCATTGCTTCACAACAAGTTTCTCGTACTCATGCAATATTATTGAGAAAAGGTTATGCTAATGAAAATATATCTTTTTTGTTAATTGATGGAGATTTACAAGGACGTAAAAGTAATAATGGAATATTCATTAATGGGAAAAAAATTCATGAACATGAACTGAAGCATGGAGATTTAATTCAAATAGGAACTGATGTCAAAGCTAATTATTATATCTATCATGTTTCTGTTTCATTAAAAACCAAAACCCACAATAATGATTCCTTAAGATGTAAACTTTTTCTAGAAGAAGAGACAGAAGTGAAAGGGTATGACGAAATATGTGAAAAAGAATTAAATTATCCTAATTTAAGAAGATTAGCGTCATTCGCAGATTTATCTCCTAATCCTATTGTAGAGATTAATCAAAATGGAGAAATAACTTATCAAAACTTAGCAGCTAATAAAAAATTTCCAAATCTTCATAAAAGAAAATTATTTCATCCTCTTTTTAAAGATCTATCACTGGAACCAATCAATATTCATGGGAATGTTTCTAAAAAAGAAATAACCATAGAAAAAGAAGTATTTGAACAATATATTCATTATTTAGCGGAAGATAAACTCATTCGCCTTTATATTTTTGATATAACTGAACACAAACTCTCCAAAAAAAAATTAGAGTATCAGGCACATTACGATCTACAAACAGGTTTGCCAAATCGTGCCTATTTCAACGAACGATTATCTAAAACTATCCAATTGGCAAAAAAGCATCACAAGAAAATGGCAGTAATGTTTTTAGATTTAGATCGCTTTAAGAAAATTAACGATACCTTAGGCCATAAAGCAGGGGATAGTTTATTAAAAAACTTTGCCAAAAGATTTAAATCTTCTTTACCTAAAAATGGTTTTGTGGCTAGATGGGGAGGAGATGAATTTACTGTTCTTCTAACTGAAATTGAGAATATAGAAGAAGCATCTAAAATTGCTAGAAGAATACTTCAAGAGGTTAAAAAACCATTTGAAATCGAAGGACAAGCTTTTTATGTTACCAGTAGTATTGGCATCGCCATTTATCCCGAAAACGGTAAAGAGGTAGATACTTTGATTAAAAATGCAGATTCGGCATTGTATTTAGCTAAAAGAAATGGTCGAAATAACTATCGTTTTTATAGCCCTAGTATTCAAGTTAAGTCTTCAGAATCGTTAAAATTAGAGAACTCTCTCCATACAGCATTAGAAAATCAAGAATTTTTACTATATTATCAACCTCAAATGAATCTTAAAACTAAAGAAATTTGTGGGTTTGAAGCATTGTTAAGATGGAATCATCCAGAAAAGGGTCTTATTTCTCCAAATAGATTTATTCCTATAGCAGAAGATACAGGACTAATTATTCCCATTGGGGAATGGATTCTCAAAACAGCTTGCAATCAAATGTTAACATGGCAAAAAGCTGCTTTTCCTTTTGGAAAAATAAGTGTCAATATATCTGCTAGACAATTCCAACAATCTAATTTTGTAGTGAAAATCGCCGAAATTTTAAAAGAAACTAACTTTAATCCAGAATATTTAGAATTAGAAATTACTGAAACAACTGTTATTGAAAATGTAGATTATGTAATTAAAACCTTAAAACAATTATTACGTTTAGGGGTTAGTATTTCAATGGATGATTTTGGAACAGGTTATTCATCATTAAGTTATCTGAAAAAATTTCCATTTCATACCATAAAAATCGATCGTAGCTTTGTTAACGATCTTAAAGATAACAGTAAGGATCAAGAAATTATTTCAGCAGTTATTGCTATAGGACATTGTCTTAAGATGAAGGTAATAGCAGAAGGAGTAGAAACCATAGATCAACGAGAATTATTACATTCCCTCAACTGTGATGAAATACAAGGTTATTGGTTAAGTAAACCTTTACCACCAGAAGATGTACCAAGTTTTTTTCTAAATTTCCCTGAAAAATTAAAGAATTATAATCATAAAGTAATTCCCATGGATTTAATAAGACAAAAGAAAAATCATGCTCAAGACTTTAAATAATTCAAAATAATTAATGACAGATATATTAATTAATCAATCAATCAATATAAAACAATACATATTTATAATAAATCATGATCAGCCATTATTCTACTTTAAAGACTAAAACAATGGAAGAAAAATTAATTCATATTTTAGTAATTCAAGATATAAAAGGTAAGCAAACAATTCATCTTAGAGAAAATAAATATACCATCGGTCGTAATTTAAGTAATTCAATTGTAATATATTCTCCACAAGTTTCCCGTCTCCATGCAACTCTATTATTACAAGGAAATGAAAAAGAATCTTCTTTTATCATCATAGATGGCGATACAAAAGGGAAAAGAAGTAATAATGGAATACATGTCAATGGAAAAAAATGTTACGAACATCAACTAAAACATGCAGATTTCATTCAAATCGGTTATGATGTTAAGGCAACTTATCATATTTCTTATAGCTCACAATCTTTAAACAAAAAATATAAACCAACTAGAGTCAATACTCAAACAATCTTTGAAATAGAAAGTAAGAAAACAATTGAATTTTTTAGTGAAGAATCTTATAAATTAGATTATAAAGAGTTAGCTAGATTAGCTTCATTTCCAGAATTATGTCCTCATCCCATCTTTGAAATAAATTTAGAAGGAGAATTAACTTATCAAAATCCTGCTGCTCATCAAAAGTTTCCTCAGCTAAATAAAGCTAAATGGAAACATCCCCTCATAGCAGCTTTACCATATCAACCTCAAAATCTTAATGGTCATGTATTTAAAAGGGAAGTAACCATTGGAAATCATGTTTTTGAAGAGTATATACATTATCTAATTAGGAACAAAATCATTCGAGTTTATGTATTTGAAATAACATTACATAAAATATCCCAAGAAAAATTTTTAGATCAAATGTTTTTTGATCTCATGACTCAATTACCAAATCAATTATTTTTCAAAGAGCAATTATCAAAAGCCATCGCTAATTCCAAACAAAGTGACAAATATCTGGGCATTATGTCTATCGATATAGATCAATTTAAAACCATTAATGATCAATTCAGCCCTAGAATAGGGGATAACTTATTAAAAAGATTTGCTCAAAAACTAACATCTTGTTTTCGAGAAGGAGATACTTTAGCCAGATGGAAAGGAGATCAATTTATTGTGCTTCTTCCTGAAATTAATCAAATCCAAAATACAGTCAAAATTGTCCAAAGAATTACCAAAACCTTTGAGGAGCCTTTTAAAATAGGAAATCAAAAGGAAGTTTCTCTTAGTTGTAGTATTGGCATTGCTATTTATCCTAATGATGGAGAAAATCCCGAAATTCTCATCAAAAATGCTAATACAGCTCTAGATTTAGCTAAAGATAATCCCAAAGGAAGCTATCGTTTTTATAGTACTAGTCTCCAAGTGAAACATTCACAATTATTAAGATTGGAAAATCAATTACATAAGGCATTAGAAAGACTTGAATTATTACTTCACTACCAGCCTCAAATCAATATTAAAACAGGAAAAATCCAATGTTTAGAGGCATTGATTCGTTGGCAACATCCCCAATTAGGCTTAATTTTTCCGGAAAAATTTCTTTCTATTGCAGAAGAAACGGGATTAATTATTCCTATTGGTGAATGGGTGCTCAAAACTGCTTGCACTCAAAATAGAATCTGGCAAAATTTAGGTTTACCTCCTCTGAGAATATCTGTTAATCTTTCTTCTCAACAATTTCAACAAGCTGATTTACGAGGGAAAATTATTGATATTTTAAATAAAACTGGGATCAAACCTAATTTATTAGAGTTAGAAATAACTGAAAATATATTGATTGAAAATTTAGAATCTGCTCGGAAAATTTTATGTGAACTTTTACGAACCGGAATAAATATCTCTATGGATGACTTTGGATCTGGATATGCTTGTCTTGGTTATCTAAAAAATTTCCCTTTTCATTCTCTCAAAATTGATCAAAATTTTATCCAAAATATGAAAAATAATCAGCAAGATCTTGCTATAATTGAGGCAGCACTAGTGATAGCACGTGGTTTTAATATGAGGGTAATAGCAGAAGGAGTAGAATCTCAAGAGCAATTTGATTTATTAAAAGATCTTCAATGTGATGAAATCCAAGGATATTGGTTAAGTAAACCCCTTAAAGCAGAAGAAATCCCGAAGTTTTTAAAAGGGTTTTCCTTCCCAAATCAATCTAAGTAATAATGATATTACTCATCTCCCCATTCCTTCACCAGCTAACCAAGAAGTAGTCCAAGCATTTTGAAAATTAAATCCACCAGTTACTCCATCAATATCGAGTATTTCCCCAGCAAAAAATAATCCGGGACAAATTTTGCTTTCCATTGTTTTAAAATTCACTTCTTTGAGATTAACACCACCACAAGTAACAAACTCTTCTTTAAAAACACCTCTACCTTGAATTTGAAAACATCCCTGAGTTAACTCACTTGCTAATCGATTTAATTCCTTTTTTGATAACTCAGCCCAAGATTTTTCAGGGGGAATTCCAACGGCTATTACTAAACTTTGCCATAATCTTTTAGGTAAATTTATTAAAGCTAAAGGGATAGAACCAATAATTTTCTTACGAGGTATTCTAGATTTAACTTCTAAAAAATATTCCCGTAAAGTTTCTTTATTATATTTAGGCAACCAATTAATGGAAAGAGACATTTTATAATTATTTTCTTTCATAATTCTCGCACCCCAAGCAGATAATTTTAGAATACAAGGACCACTAAACCCCCAATGAGTTATAAGAATTGCTCCATTTTGTTTAATTTTTACTTTTTCATTTTGGTATAAAATAGCATTAACATGATTTACACTTATCCCAGATAATTCTTCTAAACGTGGATCTGGGATTTTAAAAGTAAATAAAGAAGGTACAGGACTTATAATAGTATGCCCCAATGCGTTCGCCCATCGGTAACCTAAGGGATTGCTTCCTGTTGTAATTAAAAGATAATCACAAATTAAAGTATTCCCCTTTTTCAAAATAACCTCAAATTTATCAGATTTTTTTTCAACCCACTTCACAGGAGTACCTGTATAAATCTTAACTCCAGCATCAGTAGCAGCCTTTAACAGACAATCAATAATGGTTTGAGAATTATCAGTTATGGGAAAGATTCGCCCATCAGATTCAGTTTTTAATTTCACTCCTCTTGCTTCATACCAAGCAACCGTGTCTTTTGGTTGAAAACGAGTAAAAGCACCTCGTAATGCCTTTCCTCCTCTCGGATAAAATTTAACCAACTCAGCAGCATCAAAACAGTGATGAGTAACGTTACATCGCCCTCCACCAGAAATTTTTACTTTAGCCAAAGGTGAAGTAGTTGCTTCTAAAAGAATAATTTCCCAATTCGGATGAGTAATTCCACAATGAATTGCCCCGAAAAAACCTGCCGCTCCACCACCAATAACAATAACTTTAGTTTTATTTTTCAAAATTAAATTTTATAATTAAATTCTAGTTTTTTCAATTCCATAAATAATAATAGTGATAAAAGACATCATTCCAAGAAAGACAATAACTCCTCCTGACATCCAACTAAGTATTGCTAAACCTCTTAATACATATATAAAAACTGTCAATGGAATGACTATCATTCCTGTTTTTTCTAAAAGTTTTATTCTGTATTTACTTTGATTACTCATTATTTTTTGATGTTTAAGTTAATATTTTTAACTGATTATTTTTAATTTAATTTTCAACTTAATCCTATTTTACCAAAAATTTGATTTGTTTTTAAATATCCCTTTATAAACTAAAAGATTACGGTTGTGCCTCAAAA
Source organism: Prochloraceae cyanobacterium PL24a_bin.78 (assembly GCA_028281945.1). Lineage (GTDB taxonomy): Bacteria > Cyanobacteriota > Cyanobacteriia > Cyanobacteriales > JANQIW01 > JANQIW01. Next base: position 80,855 of record JANQIW010000107.1, on the reverse strand, counting down.
GTTACTTTATAATTAAGTTATCAAAGTAATTCCTAAATTTATGGTTATCAAAGGAGAATCAAAAATGAATTATAATTATCCTCAAACTGAAAAAAAATTATATGAAACTGATTTTTATTTGTGGTTAGAAAAAACAGCTGATTTACTTAAAGCACATAAATTTGAACAAATAGACTTAGACAATTTAATTGAAGAAATAGAAGCTATGGGAAGGAATGAAAAACGAGAATTAAAGAGTCGATTAACTACTATCATTGAGCATTTACTTAAATTAAAATATTGGATATCTGAAAAAAAATATAATCAAAGAGGATGGTGTAATACTATTATTGAACAACGTAGGGAAATTAAATTTTTACTCAAAGGTAGCCCTAGTCTGAAGAAATTATTACCAGACATCTTTCTAGATTGCTATCAAGCAGCCAGAGAAGATACTCTCAAAAAATCCCGATTATCTTCTGATATCTTTCCCATCAAGCCTGATTTTACCATTGAAGAGATTCTTGATTCTGATTACTTCCCAGAATAATCTTCTCAAGATAGTTGCAAAAAAACGTAATTTTAATTAATAAAATGCTTTAAATATTTACTTATAACCCCATATTCTATTTAGAAATAGGTAATCTAGTGCTTTTTTATGATTAATTAATCTTTCTTTTAAAACCTCTTAATCCTTACATATCAAAGCTTTGAGATTTGAATTTTTTAGCTTCAAGATTATCATAAGCTCCTTTTTTGTTTATTGTTTTACTTTTTATTAAATTAAAACACAAATTTTGTAAATTGACTAAATTGAAGCTTCAATCAAGATTTAAAAAGATTAGTATATAAAATAATTAAAATACTCATTAATAATCTAATTTAAACCCCAAACTCTTCTTTGAGACACTTTTAATTCCGGAAAATTTGCTCCATAATGCTTTTTAGTCGAGAAGATTAATTTTTAAACAAAATAATTTTTAAACTTACATCAGGAGAGCAAAAACATGAGACTAGCAGTATATGGGAAAGGCGGTATCGGCAAATCTACCACAAGTTGCAATATTTCCGTAGCATTAGCTAAAAGAGGCAAGAAAGTACTACAAATAGGTTGCGATCCCAAACACGATAGTACTTTTACCCTCACAGGTTTTTTGATTCCCACAATTATTGATACCCTTCAAGAAAAAGATTTCCACTATGAAGATATTTGGCCAGAAGATGTCATCTACAAAGGCTATGGCGGAGTGGATTGTGTTGAAGCAGGTGGGCCACCAGCAGGTGCCGGTTGTGGTGGCTATGTAGTAGGTGAAACTGTAAAGTTACTTAAAGAATTAAATGCCTTTGATGAATATGATGTGATTCTCTTTGATGTATTGGGAGACGTGGTTTGTGGTGGATTTGCCGCACCATTGAATTATGCAGACTATTGCATGATTGTCACTGATAATGGTTTTGATGCCCTATTTGCCGCTAATCGCATTGCTGCTTCTGTCAGAGAAAAAGCTCGCACTCATCCTCTTCGTTTAGCAGGTTTGATTGGGAATCGTACTTCTAAGCGGGATTTGATTGATAAGTATATTGAAGCGGTGCCAATGCCTGTATTGGAGGTATTACCTTTGATTGAAGACATTCGTGTATCTCGTGTTAAGGGCAAAACTTTATTTGAAATGGCGGAAAAAGATTCAGCTTTAAGCTATGTGTGTGATTACTATTTGAATATTGCTGACCAAATTTTAGCTTTACCTGAAGGTGTTGTTCCTAATGATGCACCCGATAGAGAGTTATTCTCTTTACTATCTGATTTCTATCTTAATCCAACTAAGCCTCAAGTTACAGAAGAAGAAGAGTTGGATTTAATGATGGTTTAGAGATATATAGAAAAAATATAGTTAAAAACTTCTGGTTATAGGAAAAAAATAGCATCCTTTAACCTAAAAATACTAAAAATAAATACTATTTGCCAAATAATCTAGAATTTAAAGAAGAAGGAGATTGTTAAAATGACAGCAACAACAGAAACTACATCACTTAATTTTGAATGCGAAACAGGAAATTATCATACATTTTGTCCTATTAGCTGTGTAGCTTGGCTATATCAGAAAATAGAAGATAGCTTTTTCCTCGTCATTGGCACGAAAACTTGTGGTTATTTCCTACAAAATGCCATGGGAGTCATGATTTTTGCCGAACCTCGTTATGCTATGGCAGAGTTAGAAGAAGGTGATATCTCTGCTAAACTTAATGACTATGAAGAGTTAAAACGTCTCTGTCTCCAAATTAAACGCGATCGAAATCCTAGCGTAATCGTTTGGATCGGCACTTGCACTACAGAAATCATCAAAATGGATTTAGAAGGGTTAGCCCCCAAATTAGAAGGAGAAATCGGAATTCCCATTGTTGTAGCAAGGGCAAATGGTTTAGATTATGCCTTCACCCAAGGAGAAGACACCGTATTAGCCGCCATGGCAGCGCGTTGCCCCAAAAAAGTAGAAAAAGAAGAAGAAAAAGAAGAGCGTAACGCCATTCAAAAACTACTGAATTTCGGCAAAAAGAAAGAAGATATTACTGCACAAGAAATAGAATACCAAGAACATCCACCTTTAGTAATGTTTGGTTCATTACCAGATCCAGTAGTTACCAATTTAACCTTAGAACTCAAGAAACAAGGAATAAAAGTTTCAGGTTGGTTACCATCCAAACGCTATACAGAATTACCAGTTTTGGACGAAGGGTATTATGTTTCTGGAGTAAATCCTTTCCTTAGTCGTACAGCAACAACTCTAATGCGTCGTCGCAAGTGTAAATTAATTGGTGCACCATTCCCCATTGGACCCGATGGAACCCGTGCATGGATCGAGAAAATTTGTTCCGTATTTGGTATTGAACCCCAAGGTTTAGATGAAAGAGAAGCGAAAATTTGGGAAAGTTTAGAAGATTATGTGCAATTAATTCGTGGTAAATCGGTATTTTTTATGGGAGATAACCTATTGGAAATCTCCTTAGCACGTTTTCTTGTGCGTTGTGGAATGACAGTGCCCGAAATTGGTATTCCTTATATGGATAAGCGTTATCAGAAGGCTGAGTTAGACTTCTTAGATAAAACTTGTAAAGAAATGGGTGTACCAACCCCTACAATTATTGAAAAACCAGATAATTACAACCAAATTCAGCGCATTAAAGACATTCAACCTGACTTAGTAATTACAGGAATGGCTCATGCTAATCCATTAGAAGCACGAGGTATTAATACAAAATGGTCCGTTGAATTCACTTTTGCTCAGATTCATGGCTTTACAAATGCTCGTGATATTCTAGAATTAGTTACTCGTCCTCTACGTCGTAACAACAATCTTAAGGATTTAGGTTGGGATAAGTTAGTTAAAGAAGAAGCTAAAGTTTAGTTTTTAGTTTAGTTTTGAGTATAAATTGTAGTTTAGTAGTTAGCTTACTTAGCTTTTTATGAGTTGGCTAACATCTATTTATTTATTTAAAATCTAAATCATGACTATTTCTTTTATTCTTTCAAAGAATTTATACTTGATTGATTTAAATCTTAAAGCATAAGTATTTGAGGTAATTTTACTTTATTTTGTCTAAAAAATTAAAAACAACCATCTAGTTCCATCAAGACTTTTCCGATATATTATCCATAGCAGATTTGGGTAAACTTAACAAAAATTTTGAGATATTATTGGATATCTTAGATGATTCAGAAGTTTCTGTAGTTTTTTCCTCTTGATGTTTTTCAGTGGGCAAAAACTTTTCGATCATAGCTTTTACTCGATCGGGAGTAATTGGCTTAGGTAAAAAAGCAGAAGCACCAACAACTTTAGCTCTTACACGATCGACCATACCATCATTACTAGTAAGAATAACAATTGGTATTTGTTTAAACTTAGAAATCCGTCTTAACTGAGAGCAAATTTCATATCCATTAACAATAGGCATAATCAAATCCAAGAAAATCATATCTGGATTGCATTTAAGAAGATGAGAAACAGCATGTAAAGAATCTTGAATAGAAATAAATTTATAACCAAAACCGACAATAATCTGTTCCATTGTCTTACAAATTTGGCTACTATCATCAATACAAATAATTAACTTAGTTTTTACATTTTTAACTTTGGATTTTTTATTGCTAGATGAAGGTGAACATTTTAAAAAAGGAGTTATATTATCAGGAATATCTGTGATTTCAACTAATTCAAGATAACCTTTATTAATATAATTAGCAAGATTTTTAGTAATATGGACAACATTAATGTTTAATTTAACTGCCAAATCTCGTAAAGTTCTTTGGCCATCCATAAGATGGACTAATTTTTGATAAATTGCAGGAGAAACATACTTTTGGAGTTCTTCCGGCTTAGATATGATGGGAGCAGTATCAGGATACCAAGAAGTAAAACCAAGCTTTTCCCACATAAACCAAATCTTTTGAACCTGTTTAAGTGCTTCCAATACTACTACTCTATGGATAGGTACTTTAATACCAGTTTTCCAAATAAAATGTGCAGATTCTGGAACTAGAGTATATTCAAGCTTTTCTACTGTTTGTTGTTGAAAAATATCAAATAAAATATCATTAATTTTAGTTTGAATAATAGTCACCACTTGTTCTTGGTTAATTAAAGAACGCTTGAGTAATAAGGTAATAATTAAATAATTCCAACATTCAAACTCATGAAAATCTAACTGAGGGATTTTACTAAAATCTAATCTAGGACAATATTGAGATATACATCTGCGCCAAGAACGATTAGGATGAGTTCCCCCATCCGCCCAAACAATTTTACCTAGAGAAAAATAAATTTTCCATTTTTTCCCTGTTAGTGATTCTATATCTAATCTACCTGTAAATTGTTTTTTCTCTAAAAATAGTAATTTTTTACTGAAATTGTTATTAGATAATTTTTTATTATAATTCATATTGTAATTTTAGCATAGTTCTAGATTGATTAATGATATGATGTTCCATACTGATTATCCTAGGATGAAATCACGGAACATGAACCATGGAGATTCCATCTTGCTAAAAATGTCCCTTCTTAAAAATCTTGATATTTATTAAAACCAAGGTTAATCATAGATAAAGAACAAAGTTTCCTGATATTAGATTATAAAGGCAATTCAACGATACATTTAGGAGATTTTCCTTAAAGATTATTTTTATAATTGACCCAAATTATCTTAGTGTTTCAAGTTTGGTTCAAATGAGACTAGAGTATGATTGAGAGAAATCATCATCCAATCTTAAGACATTGTATCTCTACGTCCTAATTCATAAACAGCACAAGCGATACAAAGTAATAAACCAAAACTAAAAGTCCAACTACGTCCTAAACCTATTTGAACACCCCAGTTTAACAAACCTCCTATGACTAAAAAAGGAATAATACTGAAAATTGAAGCATAAAAAGCATTTTGAGACTTGATGGCTTTCTCTTGTTTTTTGAATTCTTCAAGATCCATGTACATTAATCCATCAGCAAAATTAAACCATCTCTGCAATTGTTCCATGATCCACTCTCTTAAGGGAGCGAATCCCAAATATAATGCTAATGACCAAATACAGCTACTGGCAATCATTACTGTATCTATTTTGAATTCAAAAGGTAAAATTGAATCTAACATCATCAAACTAAAATTTCCTCAAGATATGTTAATATTTCTTTACAAATTCTAACCCAAGAAATTCTAACAAAGTTTAACTTTTAAGTTAGCTTTATGGGTATTTTAAACAGAGTGCACATCACTGCTATACTTGATCACGGCTCATCCTATATAATTATTCCCAAAATATCGAAAAATTTAATTATGCTATCAATATCAATCCCAGGACTCAAAATCAAGCTCTTGAAAAGAAAATGGTCTTTTTTTCTACTATTAAGTATTATGGTATCCATCTTGTGTGTTTTCATTACCAGTTTTCATCCTCAAAAACTCCATGCACAAGAACCATCCAAACAATCAGCATTAATCGCTCATAGATGGCAATACGCCTCCTTTCCTGTAGACAATTTCCAACGTTATACTTCTGGGTTTGGTTATCGAATTCATCCTGTTACTGGTAGAAGAAGTTTTCATAATGGATTAGATATCGCGGCTCCCCTTGGGAGTTATGTCCATAATTGGTGGGGCGGTACGGTGGTTAGTTTATCTGATCATACTTCTTGTGGAACTTCTATTCAAATTCGCTCTGGAAATTGGACTCATCTTTATTGCCACTTAATGGGTACTGTGGAATCTAGCAATGGCAGAAGTTATTTAATCGATCGTCATGGTGGAATTCAGCTTTGGCAAGGTGCAGAAATTGCTTCAGGTGAAATTATCGGTAGAATCGGTTTAACTGGTAGAACAACTGGGCCTCATCTTCACTGGACTTTAAAGCATAATGGCAAATATATAGATCCTGCTTTAGTCTTACAAGAAATGTTTGCACAGCAAAATTAGTTTTATAAAGCTAGATATTCAGATATTACCTGTTATTAAATATATTTCAATAATGCCAAAATTAACCATAGATATCTAATCTATTAATATTTTACTCTTTTTTTTTATCTATAAATCTTTTAAGTTAATAAATTTTCTTAAATCAAATTCACCCTCTGTTTTCCTTTTTTTTGATTTTTCGTATTTTAGTAGCAAAAGAATGCTATTAGTATAATCAACTTGTCCTAAAAGTTCATTCCCTAATCGATCTAATCCTCCATTAGCATATTCTTCAAATATTTCAATTCTCCTTTTTTCCATTTCAGGATCGTAATCTGACAAGATCAAAAACTCTTTAGTTTCGGCGATCGCTACTAATTTGATTAATAAATCATACCCTCTAGTGATAAAAACCTCTAAATTGATCGGTCCCGGTTCTTGAGATATTTCACCTAAAGGTACTCGTTTACCATCTTTCATTCCTAATGCTGCCGCAAATGCTACGACATCTGCATAAGTTAGAAATGTCCTGGTATCTTCATTGCCATTGACTAAATTTTGTACTATTTGGGATTTATCTTTTGCTATTTTTACTCTGATACTCATTTATTATTATTAATTACTTTTTACTTATTATAAAATGTTATCAAAAATGATAGAGTTAAACACCCTAAATCTAGGATAATTAACTCTACCCATTCTACCCATTCTCCCCATCTCCCAATTCAATTCCATTCCCCTTGAATAGTAAAAGCAGCCCAAAAATAGGGATTTCTCCAACGACGATTTTTTGTTTGCGTCATCATTTCCATTTGTGTAGCTTGTAAAGCTTCCGGTGCCGTCATATTGTTTTGTAAAAGATTAGTATAAAAAAGTTTGTAAAATTCCGCCGTTGCTTCATCATCCACATTCCAGAGACTTACCAAAACCCTCGGACTACCTGCATACATAAAACCTCGAGTTAAACCAACCAATCCTTCACCTCTTATTTCACTGCCTAAACCCGTTTCACAAGCACTTAAAATTACTAATTCAGCGGCTTCTAAGTCTAAATTAAATAACTCATGGAATCGTAAAAATCCATTAACAGTGTTACCTTCCTCATCCACTAATGACAATATTAAAGTAGATAACTCAGGATTTTCTGCATCTGCTAATCCATGAGTGGCTAAATGGATAATTTTGTAATCACTTAAGTCATAATTTTGGATATTTTTTAAATTGGCATCAAAATCATAGAAGTTAATCGAGTTACCATCATCTGAAAGTAATTGGAGAATGGCTTCCGCTTCTTTCTTGGTGTTGGGTAATCTTTTTGTTAATGTTAAATCTGAATTTGATGATATTTGCCTGATTCCTCTCGTAACGGAGTATTTTTCAAATTCCATAATAAAGCCCTCATCGGAGATAATATTTTCTGGGATATTGCTAGGATTGGTAACTCTTTCATCACTTTTTTTAAAGACAGGATCGGCAAAAATAGCTAATTTCTTAGTTGCCAATGGTTTATTTTTATTTTGCTCTCGAATTAAAGCTAAGCTTGAACTAGATGGTGAGTTAATTACTTCATAATCTTGTAATAAAAATCTCTTATTATCTTGAGGTGATATCAGGATATTGAAAGGAATATAATTTAAACTTCCATCAGCTACTACTAAAATTCTCTTTTTATCCAGTTGAGATGCTACTGGTTTTAAGATTAAATCCGTTAATTCACTAGCAGATTCTTTGATACTACTTTGTAATCGTGTTTTATTTTTCAGCTTTCCCAATAATTCCGTTGTTGCTTCTTGGATCTTTTTATTTGATTTCAACTCATGACTGGTAAAAGTTTCTTTAGTTACTACAAATACATAACTTTTTTCCTCTCCCAAAGCATATTGCAATAAAACCGTATCATCATCTAAGACTTGGTTTTGCACTTGTTTTAGGGTAAGAGGTTGAGGTTGAGTGATGGCAGCGTAACGAGGAGAGGTAGTGCGAATTCTTCTTTGGATATCTTGGTATTGGAAGAGGGTTTCTTGTCTTTCTTTTTCGATGTTGTCTTTGAGTTGTTGGGTGGAGTTAGGGTTGTTATGGATTTCTATTCTTCGTTTCTCAAGGGTATTTAATTTGATTTGCAGGTTTTTCTCTTCTTTTAACAATTCAGGAGATACTCCTGCCCTGATATCACCATTGGATTCTCTTAGCAATTCTAGCAAGGTACGAGCGCGGGATTTTTCACTGGCGTTAAATGCTTGAATGTTGTATTCTTCCTTGGGGTTTTGTTGGTGTAATTCCATCAACACATCTATGTAGAATTGATACCTATCTTGTACAGTAGAAAAGTATGTAGTGCGTAATTCAGGGCTTGCTACTTTAGTGCGTAATTCTTCTATGATGGCAATGGATGCTTCGATTTGAGATTTAGCTTTTTCTAGATTACCTTTACTTCTTTCTAGAAAAGCAAGGTTATAAAGTGTATATGCTTCTTGACTTATATTCCCTACTTTTTGGGAAAGAGGAAGGGCTTCTTGGTAATATTCTAATGCTTTATTTTTCTCTCCTAATGAATCGTAAATAAATCCTATATTATTAAGCGTAATTGCTTCTTGACTTATATTCCCTACTTTTTGGAAAAGAGGAAGGGCTTCTTGGTAATATTTTAATGCTTTATTTTTCTCTCCTAATGAATCGTAGGTAAATCCTATATTACTAAGTGTAATTGCAACTCCTGTTATATCTCCTACTTTTTTACGAAGAGGAAGGGCTTGTTGATAATATTCTAAGGCTTTATTTTTCTCTCCTAATGAATCGTAAATAAATCCTATATTATTGAGTGTAGTTGCAACTCCTATTATATAACCTACTTTTTGGACCAGAGGAAGGGCTTGTTGATAATATTCTAAGGCCTTCTTTTTCTCACCTAATGAATCGTACACACCACCTATATTATTAAGTGTAGCTGCAAATCCTGTTATATCTCCAACTTTTTGCCGAAGAGGAAGGGCTTCTTGGTAATATTTTAATGCCTTATTTTTTTCTCCTAAAGCATCGTAAATAAATCCTATATTATTAAGTGTAGTTGCAACTCCTGTTATATCCCCCACTTCTTTGGAAAGAGGAAGGGCTTCTTGGTAATATTCTAATGCTTTATTTTTTTCTCCTAATGAATCGTACACAGCACCTATATTATTGAGTGTAGTTGCAAATCCTGTTATATCTCCAACTTTTTGCCGAAGAGGAAGGGCTTCTTGGTAATATTTTAATGCCTTATTTTTTTCTCCTAAGGAATGGTAGACCAAACCCATATTATTAAGTGTGCGAGCTTCTCCTTTTATATCACCAACTTTTTTGGAAAGAGGAAGGGATTTTCGGTAATATTCTAAGGCCTTCTTTTTTTCTCCTAAAGCATCGTAAATAAACCCTATATTATTAAGTGTAGTTGCAAATCCTGTTATATCTCCAACTTTTTGCCGAAGAGGAAGGGCTTCTTGGTAATATTCTAATGCTTTATTTTTTTCTCCTAAAGCATTGTAAATAAATCCTATATTATTAAGTGTAGTTGCTTCGAGTTTTTCATCACCAATTCGTTTCCATAATGGTAGTGATACTTTAAATTTTTTGATCGCTCTTCTCAAAGATTCTTCTGTTTGTTGCTGAACTAATCGATTTGCTTCTATAAAAAGCCTTTCTGCCTCCGCTCTTACACTAGCCGTATCATCTTGAGCAATAATAGAAGTAGAATTAACCTCAGCCAAACCACTACCAATAACCCCCATCTGTAAGCCCAAAACAACAGATAGACCAAAAAATAACCTTTTATTAAATAGAAATCCCATAACCGTATAATATTAAAAATTACTAAAATTATAACATATTTAAATATAGATTTCGTAAAACACAGTCTTCCATCTAATCAAACTAAAATCAATACCCTTTTGATCGACATAAAATTAACAACTTCCCCTTGCCTAAAAGCCATACCAGCAAAATCAACAAAAAAAAGCAGAAACCATTATTATTTTATTTAATTTTTGAATATAATCGAAAGATTACCCTCTCATTGGAAGCAAAAGCAATCCATAGTATCAAATTCATTTACTTAAGATTAGATAACCAATTCACCAAATCCTCTTCATTTTTAAAACCATATAATGCAACAAATAATTCTTGCAATTGAGGAATAGATAAACTTTCAATGGACTTTTCCCAATCAGGATTAAGCTTCCCGAAAATGTGTTCAAGTATACCCACAACTAAAGATATCCATCGCATCCTAGATTCTTCTTTAACTTTTCTTTCTATATCTTCTTTTAAACTTTGATAAATTACAGAATCCTTCATTATTTCATCCATTTTTTTATCCTCATTTAAAGATTGCCCTTACATAGCAGACAAGGACAATCCATATTATCAAATTTATTTACTTAAGATTCGACAACCAATTCACCAAATCTTCCTGACTATTCCAATTAATAGATAAAATTAGTAACTCTTCCAATTGAAGAAAAGATAAATTTTTAATAGAATTTTCTAAATCAGGAGTCAGGTTTCCTAAACGTAGTTGCAGCATACGTACAAATAACGATGCTTGTCGAATTCGATCTTCTTCTTTGGTTTCAAGCCTAGTTTCTTCCTTAGCTTTTCTTTCTATATCTTCCTTTAAGCTTTGATAAATCACAGATTCCATGAGAAGTTCCTCCCTAAAATAAGCTCTAATTAAATTTTTATCAAACTTGATCCCAGCCAATAACTGTACACAAGCCGAGACATTGGATTGCATAGCCCTTTCCTCGATTCTATCTATTTTCTGGGCAACTTGCGCCAACAAACTTTCAGGTCGATCGCTTCTAGTCAAAGCAACCAAAGGCAACAACCCAGGAATATCCATAAACAAACTAGGATTCATTTCCCAAATCCTAACAACTCGATAACGATGAATCGTATTTTGCACCTTGAATTCATCCACAAAAACCTTCTCAGAAGTAGTTTCCTTCAAAAAAATAACTACCTGTATAATCTCGCATTGATACTGCCGATATAATCTCACCCAATAATCCAGCATCCGAAAAGGCAAAGGCGGATCCGAATCAGGAGATGTTTGGAATTCCAAATGAAGAATCCGATTCGCTATGCGCAGAAAAACCAACCCATCCGCCCGAATAGGCTCCTTACTTAACTCAGTTTTCAGGATTTCCAACTCTTCATCAGGAGTAGCATTAGCCAACCATTTTGCAAAATCATATGGAAATTGTTCCACCAAATATTTTAAAGTGTTATCATAGCTCATATTTTTAGAGGTTACATAGAAACTATCAAATCCTAATATAACCTCTATTTAATCCTAAATAAAAGAAAAATAAGCTATTAATTAATCATCACAAAATTAAGAGAAACAAATTATTACCAAAAACATATAGCAGATTTCTTAATATCTAAATCTAACTAACAACTTCCACTAATTCAATAACTCTCTCCCTATAATCCTTAACCAAGAAATTCAAAGGACGATCTCTGCGAATTTTATACTTCAAACGGCGAGATTGTACCCTTAACAACACCTCATCCAAACAATCACGATCGAAACATACATGACGTTGACGATTTTTCTCCCCCAAACTAGCACCAGAAATAATATGTAACTGAATATTTTTCTTCAACTGATACCATAAACCCTCAGAACTATTAAAATCACTAGGAGAAGTAAGCTCAGGATTCGTAGACATATAAAGAGGATCCATGGCACTAGCCCCGATAGTTTGTTCGTAATTATAATAATAATGCAAAGGAATATCCGCCACCGGCAAAGAAAGCAATTCCTCATAAAATTGTCGGGCAACTTCCAAATCCGAAACCATGATAGTATGTACTTTAGGCGCGCTAGTTAAAAACATCCACATCGCTCCACCATAAGCCATCAAAAGCATTACCATAATGCCCTGAGTCGAAAACAAAGAATCTGTTAATCCCGGCAAAAAAGCCCCTAAATAAATTGAAATACTTGAGTCGATCGTAAACATAATGCTGTAATTTGAAAATATAATAGCAAATAGAAAATACAACAAACTTCTCGAATTCTACAAAAATTTGAGAAAATGTAAGTAATTATAGACTAACTTATTTTAATTTTAACAAAGGTTATAACACCGTGGAAATTCCTACTTTTCCAGAATCCAATCATCATCTCATTAAATCCTTAAACGATAGTAGCGATGGATTTTTGCTCTCAAGATATCAAGAATATCCCCAAGAGGGAAAATACTTCACTACCATATTTTGTCGCTATAGTCCAATTGTCTATAGTTTGATCGAGAATTCCATGTCTTCTTTACAAGAAGCAAATTATCTATTTGCCCTTACTTGGCGAGAGATTTTCTATGAAATGCGTGGACTCTCATTAAAAGAAGATACAGAACCGGAAATCAATTCTTTCCAAAAATGGATTATTTATATCAGTGCCCTGTGCATTAACGAGAAAAATTTAGATTTATCAAAATCAATTAACTATAACTTAAAAACAGGCTCACCACCACTTTGGTGTTATCTAGAACAAGCATTAGAGAAATTACCCCCCATCAATCGTTTTGTTTTGGTCATGAAAGAAAATTGGAATTGGAGTTTAAACAGGTTGACAGCCTATCTTCAAGCCGATGGGGAAATGATTACTCAAGCAGATGTGGATATTTGGTTAAACCAAGCTTATGAAATGCTAGAAACAGCTTTACCAGAAGATATTCGGATTATTTATCTTGAAGGAAAATAATCTATTTACTTGAAAATTTACTTGAAAAATTTAGTTTAAGTTGAGCATCTCTAAGATCTACAATTAATCTATCTAAAAGGCCTTGTCAGATACTTTAATTCATCTTAGATTGTTCTAATGTTAGAGAGTTCTAATCCTAGAGAAAGGGATCATCTTTTTGTTAGGCTTAAATCTTGATGTTGATTTCTTAAATATTGTCCTATATTTTTGGAGTTTATTAACCCTTTAGATTGAAAAATATTACCTCATCAACTTTGATGGTAAAAATCAATAAAGTTACTTTTAAACAAAATGTCTTTGGAACTATGCTTATTTGTCCTGAATGTAATACTGAAAATCCTGATACTAATAAAATTTGTCACAATTGTGGTTTGGATTTGGTCAATACCACCTGCCCTGAATGTGGAGCCACTGTAGCTTGGAGTGATGAAATTTGCCATCATTGTGGAGCGAGGCAAGCAAGTACGATGCTGGCAATTATGTCTGAGGAAATACCTCACTCTGACTATTTAGATCAAGGAAAACGCTATCAAATTAAATCCACTAATATTGTTAAATATCCTTCTTTAAACTCTTCTAACTTATTCCAAAGTATAGTTTTTGATACTTCACCTTTACAAAAATCAAGGTTAGATTCAATGTTAGAGAATCTAGATTCTGATAGTCTCGATCGAGAAACATTAACTCGCATTGGCATTCCTAATCTTGCTCTTCCTTATCTTACTTTAGAAGAAGAATTTCCTTTAAGTTTGCCAAAATTATTTGATGCTTGGCGAGAGGAATCACAAGAAATAGTCATTTTATCTGATTTCTCTCATAGACAATTAATCTCAGAATATTGGGCAACTGAAAATATTTCCCCTGAAATTATTATTCAAAATCTCAAAGAAATGGCTTTACTTTGGAAGAAACTTTCAAAACTAGGTTGTAATTACAGTTTATTAATTGATCATAATTTACGAATTGATAGAAATCAAAACTTTTGTTTAAAACAAATCTATCAAAATCCTCCTAATCAGAATATTAATCTGGTTCATCTAATAACTAAATGGCAAGAATTATTAACTAAAGCACAAAATTCTGAAAATAAATTCTTAGAAGAAATACTTATTTCATTGTCTAATGAAAAAATTAAAGATATTAATTCTTTACAAGAATACTTAAAAACTTTAAATGAACCAAAAGAAGTAGAACTAATTAGTATTGATAATAATGAAACTCGCGAATATATGGATATAATGTCGGAAATTGATGATTTTGAAGACTTATCCACCCAATTCATCAATGGCCACGAAGATGATGAAGAAAGTTACGGCGGCGGAGACGATCTACCAACCTTAGTTCTGCCGATGCAGTTACTTCATATTAATGACGCTGCTTGTACTGATATTGGGAGTCAAAGAAATCATAATGAAGATTGCTATTTGATCAATGCACAAACTAAAAAAATCGAAAGTCCTCAAGGGACAAAATATCAAGCCCGTGGTTTATATATTGTTTGTGATGGTATGGGAGGGCATTCTTCTGGAGAAGTTGCTAGTGCCATGGCTGTAGCTTCTCTAAAACAATATTTTGAAACTCATTGGCAAGGAGATAACTTACCAATGGAAGAAACTATCCGAGACGGAATTTTAAAAGCAAATGAAACTATCTATAATGAAAATTTAAAAAAAGGTAGCAGTGGTAATCAGCGCATGGGTACTACCTTAGTGGTGGCATTGGTACAAGATACCAAAATGGCCATTGCTCATGTTGGTGATAGTCGAATTTATAAATTCTCCCGTCGATGGAATCTAGAACAATTAACTGTAGATCATGCTGTGGCACAGCTGGAAATTCAAAAAGGCATGGATCCTGTAACTGCATATGCTCGTCCTGATGCTTACCAATTAACTCAAGCTTTAGGACCTAGAGCTAATAATATGGTTAAACCTGATATCCAATTCTTTGAAATTAAAGAAGATAGTTTATTTCTCCTTTGTTCTGATGGTCTTTCAGATAACGATCTCTTGGAAAATTACGGCGAAACTCATCTAAGTCCATTACTTAGTTCTAAAGCTAGTTTAGATCAAGGATTAGTTCAATTAGTGGATTTTGCTAATGAGAAAAATGGCCATGACAATATTACTGCTTTGATAATACGTGTAAAAGTACAGCCTAATTTAGATCGACCACCTTTGTTTTGATCTTCTCCTTAAATGATATCTTCCCCATGTTAAACATAAATGTTAGCAGGGGATTCCATTCTCTTCTGTTGAAATTTCCTATTAGAATCAATTTCTTTAATGAAAATTATTTTTATAGCTTCCCTTAACTCTATACTCTACAAGATTTTTAGACATAAAATTAAACGTAACAAGAGTTGAAAAACAATAAATAACAGCCAAAAGGGGATTTGCCTTTTAGCTAATAATCCCCTTGATAGAAGATATTAAGAATGTACGTATACCGCTACGTATTATTTTTTTTTGCTTATAGGTATATATCTCCAATGACTTTTGCCAAAAGAGGATTTGTTATTCCATTATTTTTTATTAAAATTAAGGGATTGAATCAATGATGGATCGAGGATATCCTTACTCCTCATCATCCCAAGCTTCTACTATTAGAATATCTTCAATGGGATCTTGTAATGAAAAACCAAAATCCATTAATTCTTTTTTCCAGTATGCCCATTCATTCCCATAAAGTAAAGCAACTTTATATATACTGTCTTTTGAGCTTAAAACTTTTGATTCTACAAGTGAAGCAAGTTTGCGCTGAAACTTCACCATAGGATGAGCAACTTGTTTTGTCATACAATCTATTCGCTTACTAAAAAATTAAGTTTTACAAATGCTAATATTGAAACTATCTTAAACTCTTAATTATCTTACCCAATTTAGAGTTTTAAAGTACATACTTAGCATTATTGTACTTAATCTAGCACAAACAACATAATTTAGGCAAGTATTTTTTGATAAAGTTCGGCTATTACCATTATCAATAGGAAGGAGAAGGTTGATGGGGAAAATGGGAGAGTGGGAGAATGGGAGAGTGGGAGAATGGGAGATGGGGAGGAATGGGAGAGTGGGAGAATGGGAGAGTGAGAAGAATTTAGTTTATCATCAATCTTTTTACTTGAGACTTGAGACTTGAGACATCGATCTTCTTACTTAATTAAAGTCATTAGAGAAGAGAAAAACTACAATAAAAATTAGAAGATACTAACCCTAGATTATGAAAAAAACAATAGTATGGTTGGCTGGAACTTTTGCAGCCATTGGATTATTACCACCAGTTTTAGCATTAGATAAATCCGTAGGAAAAAATGGAATCGATGCCTATCGTTTACATCAACCCCCCTATAATTTAATTGGTAGAAAAATAGCTATTGGTCAAGTAGAAATCGGTAGGCCTGGTAAATTTGGTTGGGATAAAGTAGTTTCTTGGAATCCAGATATGAATCTAGCTGGACTTTTTCACGGCAATTCTCAAGCTAAAGCTAATCTTCATGTAGATAATCATGCTGCTATGGTGGCAGCAGTAATGATAAGTAACAATAAACAATTCCCAGGTGTGGCACCCGGCGCGAGATTGTATGCTTCGGCAGTGGGAAGTATCGAACAAAATGGACAACCTGAAGAATGTTTAGCTACTCAACACGTGGCCCTACAAAATGGTGGTGATGTTCGAGCTATTAATTTTAGTTTTGGTGAATCTTTCGGACGAGACGATAGAGTTAATCCTCAATTAGATGGTAATGCTATTTTAACTCAATGTATCGATTGGTCTTCTCGTGTTCATGATGTTCTCTATGTTATTGCTGGTAATCAGGGTAGAGGTGGTATTCCTATTCCTACGGATCATTTTAATGGTATTACTACTGCTTTCACAACCCTAAAAAATGGTCAATTTACTAAAGTGGATTTTCCTAATTTAAGTGGTATTCCTGAAGGAATTGGTCGTAATTTAATTCAACGGGAAATTAATGTAGGCCCTCGACGTGCCATTAATTTAGTTGCTCCGGGTTCTAAAATTTCTGTCTTTAACCTTGAAGGTAAAATTCTTCAAGTAAGTGGTACTAGTTTTGCTGCTCCTCATATTACCGCATCTGTGGCTCTCTTACAAGAAGGTGGCGATCGTCTCAATTTTTCTAATAGTTCTAATTGGAGTACAGATTCTCGTCGTCATGAAGTGATGAAAGCAATTTTACTTAATTCTGCTGATAAAATTCAAGATTCCGGTGATGGATTACTTTTAGGAATGAATCGTACTACTTTAAGTAAAACTAATCAAACTTGGTTTGATTCTGATGCTTATAAAGATTCCGAAATTCCTTTGAATATTGAAACAGGAGCAGGACATCTTAATGTTTTTCGTGCCTATCAACAATTTACTAGTGGTCAATGGAATCCTCAAAATGATGTTCCTCATATGGGTTGGGATTATCGATCGATCTCTGCTAAATCTGAAACAGATTATGTTTTGTCTCAACCATTAAAAGAGGGTAGTTATGTTGCTATTACTCTAGCTTGGGATCGCCTCGTAGAATTAAATGATGATAATAATAATAATCTCTATGATGTTGGAGAATCTTTTACCGATAAAGGGTTAAATAATCTTAATGTTTATCTGATGGAAGCTGATACTAAAAAAACACGTAAAAGTATCTGTTCTTCTATTAGTGAAGTTGATAGTGTAGAACATATTTTTTGTCAAATTCCTGAAACTGGAAGATACAAAATACGGGTTGAATATCAAAAACAATTTAATGAAAAAACTCAATCTTATGCTTTGGCTTGGTGGAGTGTTCCTCATCAATAAATTTAAAAAATATAACCTATTGATAACCTTTAATTAACCTATTTTTTGTAGCTAATTAGGTAAGCTAGAAAATATCTCTATACTAACTTTAAGTAGTTCTAACAATAGTCTAAAACTATTCTATTGCCAAGGTAAAGTTTTGAAGAAATTTATCTTATATATATCGAAATAGGAGCATTTTTTCTGCTCCTTTTAAAGATTAAAAAGATTAATTTGAAATAGTTACATCTTAAACTTTGATATCATTTTTATTAAACGATGATATAGTTAAAATTATGAAAAATTAATGGATTCTCCACCTAAAACTTATCTCCCTTGTTCTCCCTTCCTTGTCTACTACTCACTTTTGGCTTCCACCTCTGGGTAAGCAGAATCTTATGGTACTTTTGGAAAATCTATATGACACCTTCGAGTTTGATAAATTTACTAAAATCCAAAAGATATTTGGTTAAAAAAATAAAATAAAAAAAATAAAATAAAAAGAATTAAGAAGAAAATATCAGCAGAAAAAAACAAAAAATATCACTATGAATGCACCTGAAACAATTTATAAAGAAGAAAATCCTAAAGTTGCTATTCCATTTAGGGAGTTACAAAATCTTTTAATTAATAAATCATCAGGATGTTTAAAAATAAACGATCCTCAAGATAAGTCTGTACAATGGCTGGTTTATCTAGGTGATGGTAAAATTCATTTTGCAACTAGTAAAATAGGCCAAAGAGAAAGACTTTCTTACTTATTAGGAAGATATTTTTCTCAGCATAAATTTTCCATTCCTACAGAATTAACTAATGATTATCAATATTTATGCCAAATCTGGCAAGCAGGGCAATTATCAGTTCAAGAAGTACGTAAAATTTTGGCTCAATTAACTCAAGAAGCTTTAACTCAATGTTTAGCATTACCAAGAGCTACTATAGTATTTGAAAATACTGTAGGTTTAGATCCATTATTGTTATCAATTGATTTAAAAAAGTTAATTTTACCAGCAAGAAAACATATCCGTAGCTGGGTACAATTGCGCACTCAAATTAGCTCTGCTTTCCAAAGGCTTTCAATCCAAAATTTAAAAAGTATTAATACTCAAGAATTAATTTATCAAAAAGAATATCAAATTGTCCAAAAATTTAAAGAATTTTTTAAAGATAATCGTTGTCTTTATGAAATTGCTAGTCTGGCAGGGATGAATACCTTAGAATTGGCTCTTATTTTGAATCCTTTAATCAAAGCAGGAATTATCAAAACTCTTCCCTATCAAGAAATAGTTAAGAAAGAAGATAACCGCCCTCTTGTTGCTTGTATTGATGATAGTAATGCAATTCAAAGAATTGTTAAAATGACACTAGAAGCAGGAGGTTTTAAAGTAATGAATATTTTGGAACCAGCCAAAGCAATGACAACTTTCGTTCGCAATAAACCAGATTTGATTTTAATGGATATTAATATGCCTGAAATAGATGGCTATAAACTATCTTATATGCTTCGACAATCTCCTCTCTTAAAAGATATCCCTATTATAATGTTAACTGGTAGAAATGGTGTTCTTGACAAGGTAAAAGCTAAAATGGTAGGGGCTGTTCGTTATATATCAAAGCCTTTCAATCCTCAAGAATTAGTAGAAACTGTGGACGAAAATATCAAACAAGCAAAAAAAGAATAATTGAAGTATGCAAAAAGTTTTAGTAGTAGATGATTCTAAATCCCAACAACTCTTGGTTTCAGGATTATTAAAAGCAATTGGATTGGAGGTGATTCGAGTAGAAGATGGTAAAACTGCTTTAAATAAATTAAAAGAAGGTGAAAATATTAATTTGATTATTATGGATATAGTTTTACCTAATAAAATAAGTGGTTTGGATATCTGTCGGCAAATTCGCAATGATCAAGAATATCAACAATATAAAAAAGTGCCTATCGTATTTTGTTCTCAAAAAGATCAAAAATTTGATATATTTTGGGCTTTACGTCAAGGAGGAAATGATTATTTAACTAAACCATATAGTCCTACAGATTTAATTAATATTGTCAGAAAATATTTAGATGAGGCAGTTACAGGAGAAAATAGTTAATGAAAGCTTCTAATATGGAATATTTTCAAATCGCATTAGGGGTAAGAAAGTCAAAAAAAGATCCTCATAAATTTATCTCTATCATCATACCTCTACTTAAAGTAGGAGAAGTTTTGCAGATCGCTCGAGGAGAAATTTGTCCGATTCCGGGAGTTTCATCAGAATTATTAGGGGTAATTAATCAACGAGGGCGTTTACTATGGATTCTCAATTTAACTGAATTATTACATTTACACGATCCATCAACGATGATTAAACCTCAACAAAAATTAACTATTGTAGTGTTAACCTCCGGAACGAAAAGCATCGGCTGTGTTGTCTCTAAACTACAAGGAACAGTTATCTTAGATAATAATAATTTACAACCTATTAAAGATAAATATTCTTATATAATAGCTAAAACTAAATTAACAACAAAATCTTCTCTTTTCCTTTTAAATATAGATGCTATTTTTAAAGCTCTACTTAATTCCATCTCTTATGCTCAACCAAATTCTATGGTAACTCTATGAATTCCAGTGCCAATCAACTACCAGACGAACAGTTTTCTGAAGAAATTACCAATTTACAAACCAAAGTAGATAATAATCCTACAGATTTAAGTGCCAAAATAGGATTAGCAAGTGCTTTAGAACAAGGGGGTTATTTATCTGAAGCTCTTAAGGTTTATGAGGATATTATCGAAAATGATGAGGAAGGAGTTTTTGCTGCTTCTGCTCAAAAAGCAGTGGAGGTAATCGAACATCAATTAGCTTCAACTTTAATTGTCGATCGTACTCAAGAATTACCTCCCAAAATATCAGAAAAACCATCTCAACAACTATCTCTTGAAAATTCAACTTTTAAAGCTAAATTAGAAAATAATAATAATCATAATTTGGAAAAAAGAGTTAAAAATTCAGATTATTTGATAACTAAAAAAGGTGGTTTATTTCAAAAATTTTATAATTTACCCATAAGACAAAAACAATTTATTGCTTTATTAGCTTCTAGTTTAATTTCTATTATTGCTGTAGTAACTGCTGGTATACTTATAACTAAAACTTCTGGGAGGAATCAGTTAGAAAATCAAGCTGTTTCTGAGTTAGAAGGAATGGTGGATAAATATAGTTCACGATTACAAGAAATAGAATCTGGATTAGGTGGACAGGCAAATAATCAAATCCTAATTCAAGCTGCAAAAAGATACCAAGAAGAAGGGAAAATATCTTCAAATTTAAAGGAATCAGTTGCTAAAGTACTCCGAAATGAACAGGAACGAAGATCCATTGAATATGCAACTTTAGTGGGAACAGATGGCAAAATAATTGTAAATGCTAATCAACAAAATCGAACAGGAGATGAATTCGATCTTGATAATTTAATATCAGAAGTGATAGAAAATCCTCGAGAAGTTAAAACTAATACTATTATTCCTTGGGAAGAAATAGAAAAAGAATCCCCAATTTTACCATCAGCCTTTGAAAATGAAGATGCCTTAGTGAAATTAACCCTAACACCAGTAAAAGATGAAACTGGAAATTTAATTGGTGTATTAGTAGGGGGAGAAATAGTCAACAATAAAACTGAAATCATAGAAGAAAGTATCAAAACTTTACGAGGGGGTTATGGAGCAATTTATCGCTTAGAAAATCAATCTCAAGGAGAAAACCCAGCAGAATTTAGTTTAGTTACTTCAGTATTAATAGATGAAGAAGAAGAATCTCAGCCTAATGTGGAAATTCAAGATTTAACTCTACTACGACAGGCAGCACAAGGAGTAGGAGGAGATTTAACTCAAAGAATAAATATCCAAGGAAAATGGTACACAGTGGCAGTGAAATCTGAGGCTGATTCTTCAGGAAAACCCCTTGTATTTTTAGTTAGAGGTACTCCAGAAACTAATCTCAATGCTCTTTTAAAAAATAGTTTGGTCTTACAAATTGGGGTGGCAATTGTGAGTTTAATTATTGCTATTATTGTGGCTTACTTTTTAGGAAAGGCTTTAACAAAACCTATTGAAAAATTACGGGAATCTGCTCAAAAAATAGCAAATTGGGAACGCAATGCTAGGGCAGAAGTATTATCAGAAGATGAGGTGGGGGAATTGGCTCAAGCATTTAATAAAATGGCTGAGAAAATCGAATCTTATACCCAAGCTATTGAGCAACAATCAAAATTAAGGGAAGAGGAAGCAACTTATCAGCGTGAGGAAAAGGAAAAGTTACAAAAAAGTGTGATCAATTTATTGTTACAAATTGAAGAAGCTAGTAAGGGGGATTTAACTGTTCAAGCTGAGGTGGATTCTGGAGAGGTGGGATCCATTTCTGATGCTTTTAATACTACTATTGTTAGCTTAGAAAAATTGGTAAAAGAAGTAATTATGGTGGCTAATCAAGTCAATGATTCGGCTTTAAAAAATGGGGCATCTGTAGCTAAATTGTCGGAAAATGCCATAGAACAAGATCAAGCTATCAATATGGCAGGAAAATCTGTGGAGGAAATCGCTAAGTCTATTTCTAATGTTAGCAAATCGGCTCAAACTGCCGCAGCAATCGCCCGTCAATCTCGTTTGGCAGCTGAAGAAGGACAGGCAAAAATGGATCGAACTGTGGATAGTATCTATAAAATTCGCGATAGTGTTGCTGATACTTCTAAAAAGGCTAAGCGTTTGGCTGATTCTTCTCAAGAAATTTCTAAAATTGTGAGTATTATTTCTGGAATTGCTGAGAAAACTAATTTACTTGCTTTTAATGCTTCTATTGAGGCGGCTAGAGCAAAAGAACATGGTCAAGGTTTCCGGGTGGTGGCAAATGAAGTAAGGCGTTTAGCTGAACAGGTTAATCTCTCTGCTCAAGAAATTGAACAGCTAATTATTGGCATTCAAGAGGAAACGGCGGCTATGATGGGTATGATGGAAGAGAGTACGATTCAGGTGGTAATGGGCACTAAATTGGTTCGTAATACTAAGTCAACTCTGCAAAAAGTGGCTCAAATTAGTGAGGAAATTGATAATATTGTTCAGTCTATCTCTAGTAGTACTGTTTCTCAACGATCGAAATCCCAGAAGGTGACGGAAACAATGCAAGCCGTGGGTATTGTAGCGCAACAAACTTCAGAAGAATCTAAACTGGTTTCTAGTTCTTTACAGGAATTAGTGAAGGTTGCTAATGATTTACAAGATTCGGCTAGTCATTTTAAAGTAGGCAGAAATTATGAGGAAGATGATACACAGGTAAATATCATCGATGTTGATGGATTAGTTGTGGATTAGATAATGATAATATAAAAGTATAATAATATAAAAGTATAATAATATATATTATGGAATGTTTTTATTATGTTAGATGCTGCAAGTTTAGAAGCTATCGCTCAAGAGGCACGTAATTGTTTTTTAAATGAAGATGCCCCGGAATATATCGAAATGTTGGTCAATGGTTTGGAAGAATTGACAATTGCTTTCACTGCATCTCAGGAAGATACGGATTTAAATTCTACTTATAAAGAGTTGGGTAGAGCAGCTCATTCTCTTAAAGGTGGGGCAGGGATGGCACAAATGACTGCTATACAACAGCTTTCTCATAAGCTTGAAGATCTTTTTGAGGCTTTAGAACAAGAAAGGATTCAAGATAAGGATATAGCTTTAGAATTTATTACTAATGCTGTAGAAAAATTAGAATATTTAATTGAGTTGGCTAATACGGGTGAATCTGAAGATGTTTCTCTTGAGGCAAGTAAAGAAATAATAGGTGCTCTAGAAGAGTATTTATCTACATTAGAATCTTTTGAAGATTCACTAAAATTAGATAATACAAGCCTTGATTTTATTTATACTGCGCTAGCTGTAGATTTAGAAGAATGTATTAAACGACTAGAAACTTTAATTTCTCCTTCGACTACTTTTGAAGATCTCAACAAAGCTTTAATGATATTTGAGGAAGAATGCAGTTTATTAGGTCAAGCTTTGGGTTTACCTTGGTTGGAAGAGTGTATTAATGTGAGTAAGCAAGTAAAGGAATTGGGAAAAATTCCGATTCATGAGTTGGCTAAAATTACTATTACGGAAATTAGACAATTAGTCATTAAATTTATTGATTCACAAATTGGTGAAAGTCCTAAGGTTTCTGATGCTTTACTTAAGTTATTACCCCAATCTTCTTCTCAAGAATCTATAGGAGTTACTCTTCAAACTTCTACATCATTAGATGAAAATATTTCTCAAAATCAAGAAGGGCAAAATTTAGCTACTCAAAGTCAAAATTCTAATTATTTGAGAATAACTATCCATCGACTTAACAATATGAGTAATACTGTGGGGGAGTTATTAATTAATCATGAAAGATTGTTACTGTCAGATAATCAATTAAAACAAGCTAGTATTAATCTGAAAAATAAAGCGAGACAACTTAATCCTTTACGGGAAGAAATTGAATATTTTTATGATAAATTTTCTATTAGAAATCTGATACTTTCCGATAGCGATGAGAATAAATCGGAAAAATTTGATCCGATTCTGATGGATAACTATACAGAATTACATTCCACTTTGCAAAATTTTCAAGAATTAATGATGCAAGTTCACGAAATTAGTGAAGATATTGACTTTGTTAGTAGAGAATTACAGGAAACTATGGCGCAAATGCGTCAATCTTTAGATACTCTTGATGAAGATTTAACTCAGTCAAGATTAGTACCTTTCGGTTCAGTTGCCCGTTATTATGTGAAACCTATTGAAGGATACAACCGTCAATATCATAAATCTGTTCAGTTAGTCATAGAAGGAGAAAATGTTTTAGTCGATCAAGCAGTGTTAGAACAGTTACGAAATCCTTTTACTCATACTATTAGAAATGCTTTCGATCATGGTATTGAATTACCTCAAGAGCGAGAAGCTTTGGGGAAACCAATGACAGGATCTATAATATTAGCTGCTGTGGTCAAAAGTAATCAAGTGGTTATTACTATTGCTGATGATGGAAGGGGAATTAATCTAAAAAAAGTTTATCAAAAGGCTATTAATGTTGGTTTATGTCCGAAAACTTCATCGTTTGAAAGTTTAAGTCAAGACCAAATCTTGGATTTTATCTTCACTCCAGGGTTTTCTACTGCGGATAAGGTTGGAAATTTATCTGGAAGAGGTCGAGGAATGGATATTGTTAAATTAGAAATTGAGAAACTTGGGGGAAATATTAAGGTAGATACTACTCCGGGTTTGGGAACTAAGTTTACGATTCGTATTCCTTTATCTTTAAATATTTTTTCACTTCTTTTGGTTCGCTGTCAACAACAAGTTTTGGCTATACCTTCTGAAGATATTGCCAGAATTATTTCTCTGGTTGAGTTTCCTTTGGAAAATACCTCTCCTCCTACAATTATCTGGGATGATAAATCAACTCCAGTTATACCCTTAGATCAACTTTTGCCTTATTATGTAAAGGGAATTTTTGATCAGTCCTCAAATTTTGGAAATCGTCATATTGGTTTGGTTTTAAAGGTTAATGGGAAGCATCTTGTAGTTACAGTGGATAGTATCGTTGGGGAAAAGGAATTAGTGGTGAAACCTTTTGATAACACGGTGCCTGTGCCTCCTTATATAGGTGGTTGTACGATTTTGGGTTCCGGGCAAGTGGTGCCGATTTTGGTTCCTGATTATTTTGAGGAGTTGTTGGGTGATGGAGTATCTTTAGTTGAGGCAGGTATTAAGGGAAATACAACTGATATCTCATCGGCTCAATCTTCAACATCCCAATCTTCAACATCCCAATCTTCTCAGAAGAAACCTATATCTACTGAGGGTATTTCTATTTTGGCTATCGATGATTCTATTGCTGTGAGACGAACTCTTAATCGGGTTTTAACTCAATCTGGTTATCAAGTTGTTCAAGCTAAAGATGGGAAAGAGGCTTGGGATATTTTAACTCAAAGTAATTTACATTTTGATTTGGCTATTAGCGATTTGGAAATGCCTGTGATGGATGGATTTGCTCTTTTGAAATTGATTCGCTCTCATCAGTCTTGGCAGGATTTACCTGTGATTATTTTGACTTCTCGGGAAACTCAATTGCACCGTGAAAAAGCTATGACTCTAGGTGCTAATGCTTATATGACTAAGCCTTTTCATCCTATTGGAATTTTGGATACTATTTCTAGTTTACTTGATAATCAGTAGTTTTTGGTTGATATAGGTATAAATACTACAAGAATTGGTCTGAAATACTAGAATTATCTATTTTGGGCTGAATTAACTGCAACTAAAAAATTCAAAAAAAAGATTGTTTTTTCTCTGGAATAGAATGAACTGACGTTGTATTAAATATTGTAGGGGTTGTTACAATCTTCTCGATTAAGACAATAACTCCACATAATTTAGCTAAAACCAAGCATTTGATCTAATCACAAGCTTTTAGCTTAAAGCAACTAGATCGAATTGCCGGGGCTAATAACCTATTTCAAATCTAATTGTATCGTAAATCAATCTATTTGAGGTCAAAAACAAATGCCAAATATATCAACTTTTGAATTGTTAGTTAAACCTATTGCTCCAATTGCTAGTATTCCTGTTCCTTTCGAAGAAGTTGGTCGACGGGTTGTTCAAGGTTATTTTTTAACTATTACCAATCTTTCTTTTTTTGAGGACGTTGTTTTTCGCTTTGACTTTCGTTCTAGTGCTCCTCAGCCAGATGATCTTAACCGACGTTTAAGTCTTGGCAATGTAGATCGCAATGTAGATCTAATATATGATATTGCAGGAAATAATTTACCTTTAGATGATCTTAGTTTTTTAGATCTTACCTTCTTTAACTGGACTTATGTAATTCGAGGATCCCTAAACTTACCAACAAGACAGACAGCAACAGTACAACTATTACCACGTCTGACTCAACAATTGTTATCAGATCCTAACCCAAATTTTGAGATCCGAGGTTTTGTTCGTGTAAGTATTCTTCGTAATTCTGAAATCAATAATGAAATTACAGTAGACCAAATTCCTGTTTTATTGCAACCAGAAATCAGAGGTACTTTTTTACCAAACGATTTTTCAGATCCTAACTTAGATTTTGACCAGATTAATTATTCTCTTGTTCCTGCAAGTGGTCAAGCAGAGAATTTAATAGATGTTATAGATATTCCTGATCCTTTTGGAGGACTTTCAATAACTAATGACTCGGTAACAGAGATTCTCAAAAATATAGAGTCAGGTTCTTTTCCTATTGAAAACTTTTCTGATGCTGATCAGCTAAATCAATTAACCCGTTTATTTGCTGATATAGCAGCAATTGAACCAACTACTGAGAATTTAAGTCGAATATCTGATTTATTAAGAAGTCGAAGAAATACTCCTCTTGCTACACAACGTAGATAATAATAGATTTCTTTGTATCTTGCTGGTAGTTATCTATGGTTTTAATTTCCTTAATTTATTGACATTAGTTAGTACTTAAGTTATATAAACAATCATCTTTGTCTAAACTGATGGTTGTTTTTGCTTATTTGTTGGAATTAAAGTCTCTTAGCAATTTGGAAATGCCTGTGATGGATGGATTTGCTCTTTTGAAATTGATTCCCTCCCTCTCTTCAGTCTTGGGGAGATTTGTCTGTGATGGTTTTAGCTTCTTAGGAAACTGATTCTAGTTTACTTGATAATCAGTAGTTTTTGGTTGATATAGGTATAAATACTACAAGAATTGGTCTGAAATACCACAATTATCTATCTTGGGCTGAATTAACTGCAACTAAAAAATTCAAAAAAAAAATTGTTTTTTCTCTGGAATAGAATGAACTGACGTTGTATTAAATATTGTAGGGGTTGTTACAATCCTCTCGATTGAGACAATAACTCAACATAATTTAGCTAAAACCACGCATCCGATCTAATGATCGCTTTTAGCTTAAAGCAACTAGATCGAATTGCCGGGGCTAAATAACCTATTTCAAATCTAATTATATCCTAAACCAATCTATTTGAGGTCACAAAACAATGAGAATAAATGTATCAACTTTTGAATTGTTAGTTAAGCCCATTGCTCCAGTTGCTCCTATTCCTGTTCCTTTCCAAGGAGTTGCTCGACGTGTTGTTCAAGGTTACTTTTTAACTATTACCAATCTTTTTCGTGAGGATATTCGTTTTACTTTTGAGTTTAATTCTAGTACTCCTCAGCCAGATAATCTTAACCGACGTTTAAGTGTTGATAATGTGGATCTTTTATATGATATTGCAGGAGATAATCTATCTCTAGAAAATATTTCTCTCCTTACTCCTAACTTTTTTTCTTCTGTCTATAAACTTGTCGGATCATTCACCTTGCCATCAGAACAGACAGCAACTGTACAACTATTACCACGTCTGACTGGTCGTTTGTTAGGAGATCCTGATCCAGATTTTGAGATCCGAGGTGTTCTAAAATTACTTGTTCCACCTATTGTTCGTAATGGCCGTCTTGAGCCTCAAGCTAATGAAGAAATTCCTATTTTATTACAACCAGAAATTAGAGGTACTTTTTTACCAAACGATTTTTCAGCTCCTAATTTAGATTTTGACCAGATTAACTATTCTCTTGTTCCTGCAAATGGTAAAGCAGAGAATGAAGTTAAACCTATTGGTCTTCGTGGAATATCATTAAATGAAGATTTAACCACAGCTGTTATAGAAAATCTAGAGTCAGGTTCTTTTCCTATTGATAATTTTTCTGAAGAGAATCAGGTTAATCAATTAAGCAATTTAGTTACTAATCTTGGATCGATTGAACCAACTCCTGAAAATTTAGCTCAAGTATCTGATTTATTGAATCAATTGAATATCCCTATTACTATGCAAAGTCGACAATAATATATTCTCTTTATCTCGCTGGTAGTTATCTATAGTTTTAATTTCCTTAATTTATTGACATTAGTAGTTAATTTATACATAAACAATCATCCTTATCGATAGTGATGGTTGTTTTTTCTTATTTTAATTCTTAAAAATAAATCTATATCATAGTATTTAAGGTATGAATTAAAACTTTATTCTCCTCTGGTGTTCCTATTGCTATCCTTATATTATATTCATCTAATTCTTGCTTTAAGCCAAAATCCGCTATTAAAATATTTTTTTCCCGTAATAGTTCTACTATTTTTTTTGATGTAAGTCCAACAGAATTAGTTTTGATAAACAAAAAGTTTGTTGCCGATGGATAAACTTTTAAGCCTATTTTCTCTAGTTCTTGTGTTAAAAAATCTTTTTCTTTGATAATTTTTTCGATAGAAGATTGAACATAAGATAAATTTTCTAGGGCAGCATTTCCTGCGGCTATTGCCAATTTGTTTACAGGGAATAATTGGGCGGCACGATATAAATAATCCGTAATGGTTTGGTTGGTGATGCTATAGCCGATTCTGATTCCTGCTAAGCCAAAGCTTTTGGATAAACTCCGCAAAATAATGAGATTTGGGTATTCTTCAACTAAATCTGCTACTGTTTCTTGGCAAAATTCGTAATAGCATTCATCCACAACTACAATGCAGTTGACACGATTAAGGATTTCAATGATTTTATCTCTTGAAATTAAGTTAGCAGTGGGATTGTTGGGGTTGGCGATAAATAAGATTTTGGTTTTTGAGGTGAGTTTTTCAATGATGGCTTCTACGTCTAAATCAAAATTTTCTTGCCTTTTTACCCAAACTGGTATACCTCCTATTACCCTGGTGGCAAATTCATAAACAAAAAATGTGGGTATGGGAAGCAATACTTCTTCTTCTGGTTTGACGAATACTTTAATAATTAATTCGATTAAATCATCTGAGCCATTACCAATGGTAATTTGTTCTGGTAATTTTCCTGTATATTCTGCTAATTTCTTTCTTAATGAGGCTGCCATGACTTCTGGATATCGGTTAATCTCACTTGCAGCATTTGTTATTGCTTGGATTACCTGGGGAGATGGAGGATAGGGTAATTCCCCTTTATCTAAACGAATAGTATTATCTTTTTTTGGGCTTGAGGTTTTAGAGTTTAAAGTTTGAATATGTTGATTAATTAAATTTTCTACGACAAAGTTCATTATATTTATACTCCTAGTAATTCTGGTAACTCAAGTATGCTATCTAAAATAACATCGCAACCTAAATCTTTTAACATTTTTTCTTTTTTTTCTCTGGCATCTCCTTGAGTAAATCCTGTTAAAACTCCTATAGATAAACATCCAGCAGATTTAGCTGCTACTACGTCACTGCCTGCATCTCCGATATAAGCAATTGATTTTTCATTGGTAATGGTAAATTCTTCCTCACATAATTTTTGGGCTTCCATTTGAGGATATATGGCTTTAAATAATACAAATGGATGGGGTTTTCCGAGTTTGATTTTTTTCCCTAGGTTGGATAAAAGGGTTTCTGCTGTTAATACTTCGTCATAGGTAACGATTCTTTGTTTATCGAAATATTCTAGTAATCCTAATTTTTTTAAAGGCTCAATGGTTTCATTTCTTGGTCTTCCTGTGGCGATGGCTAGGGTATATTTTCTTGTATTTTTTAAAGTTTTTAGAAGGGATTTTATTTGATTTACATCTAAAACTGTGTCATCATCAGGTAATTTATAACCTTTTTTTCCTTCGTACCAAGCTTGAAAGTTATCGTAACAGATTTTCCATAACTCACCTTTGGCATCAAAACAAGGATAATTTTTCCCTAATTTTGTTTCTATAAAAGAATTAATATGATTTAAAACCGCCCCTCCAGTTAAAGATTTGGTTTCTTGCCAAAATTGTTGAATTATATTATTGCTAATTTCGTTATTATATTCATTGAATTTATTTTGTTTAAGGAGTAATGCTAGGTTTTGGAATTTTTGATTGAGGGTAAGTTTTTCATCATTAAGAATATTATGGTAGGAATTCTCTCCTTGAATTTGTTTTAACTTGCTTAAAATACTAACTAAGTGCAGGGAAACTACGAAAAAAGTTAGATCCCAATTGGAATTAATGGCTCTACTTTTCAATTCGTAAATAAAATTATTGGATATTACTTCCTGGCTAATATTATTTAATACCCTAGATGATTGGCATTCTTGCCCAAAATATTGGCTAATATCGAGATAGTTTTGGTTACAAATGATTTCCCAAACTGTTAAACGGGCAGTATTCCAATATTTTTGTTCACTGGTAATTACTCCATCGAGATCGAAAATTAGCATGGATAATAATTTTAGCTCTACTTTTTCCTCTACTTTTTCCATTATTTGGCTAAATATCCCTCCTTAAAGAATTTTATCTATTTCAGAATCTAACAAACTTTTTTCCTTTCCTACACTACTACTTCCCATACACACGGAGGTAGCTAATCCTAATAATGATATTTGAGGATTGAATTTCTTTCTGTCACTTAAATTCATAGTTAAAAAAGGGCAGCAAAATAATGCTAGTTTTAAATCTTCTCGCCATCTTTCAGGTAGCCAATTTCTGGTTTGAAGTTCACTTAATAATGGTTTGAGTACTAATTCAAGTTTCGATCGTAAGATTTCAATTCTGACTTGATGGGGAATAAAATCATGCTCTAGGATAACAGTATCATTTTTAATTTCCCATTTAATAGATAAATTTCGAGAAATTTCTTCAGGGTAATACATCCAAATAGCAAACACATTATGAAAAAGTGGTTTAGTTAAATCTAAAAAAGGAGAATGACGACCAGCAAATGCAGGATCGAAATAGATTAAATTTTCTTTTTCTTCATCATAAAATACATTTCCATTATGAGCATCACCATGTCCGATAATTGAAGGAATAGAATTTTTGCTTGGATTCAAGTTATCTGTAGCTAATTCCACCAATTCCCCTAAAGTATGTTGGTATTTCACTCCATTAATAATCCATTTCATTTCTGATAAACCATCGAAATTTATTTCCATTTCTGGCAGTAGGAGATTGATACCTTTATAAAAATTATGGAAACGGCCACCTGTCAGTCGATGATAAAATAATTGATGCACCGGTGCCGATGTGTGTTTTTCTGCTTCTAAAAACTCTAGAGTTTGGAGATAGATTTGCCATAAATCTTGATCAGCTTTTCGTTGAATACTAATGATTTTTTCACCATCATTTCTGTTACCAACTTCCAAATCTCTAACCACATTAAAAAGAGATGGAGAGTCAAAAAATCTATAAATTAATAACTGTTTTCCCCATTCTGTTGAGCTATAAATTGGTTGGATAACAGGGTAACCAGCCTCCGCTAAGATGCTAGAGTTATAGTATTCATGGATTATACTTTGAGGTTCAATATGTGTTTTAAAAAATAATTTTTCCTCGTCTTCTGTGGTTAAAAATCCATTAATTGAATTAAGAGAAACTGCTAAAGGCCTAACTTTTACTTCTTTAATTTTTAAGGGTAAATTGGTGTTTAAAAATTCTTTAAGCAATTTATTAGCTGTTTCTTGATCTTTAAATTGAAGAGACTGAATTTGTTGTAAAATACGATCGGACATTTTTTAAGTAATAAATAATAAGTAACAAGTAATAAGTAAAATAGGGGAGATATTATTTCTGCTGTGTCAAAGTTGCAGCAGCAAGTCAAATAAACCTTTTTAAATTCCCTAGACATTAACCTTTGGGTTAGTAGATATTCCCAATTCCTAATTAATCATACTTAATCTTCCTTAAACAAAATATCCCGCTCTTTTATTGCCATTGCATGAGCCGAAAATCCCTCATAATCTGCCAAAGTATAAGTTGTTTTCTTCAATTTATCAAATCCTTCTCTAGTTAAATAACCAATTCCAGAACGTTTAAGGAAATCGAATACTGATACGGCAGAATAAGAACGAGCAAAACCTCCCGTTGGAAGAATGGCATTAACCCCTAAACAATAATTTGCTGTAGGAATAGGTGTATAATCTCCTAATAAAATTTCCCCTGCATTTTTGATATCTCCCAAAATACTTAAAGGTTCTTTCACTAAAACTTCTAAATGTTCTGGAGCATAATCATTTACAAAAGCGATTGACTCCTCTAAAGAATTAGTCAAAATAACTCCACCATAGGAAGACAAACCTTTTTTACAAAATTCTCTACGCCAATCTGGCAACTTTTCTAGGTACTTAGCTAAAAATTCAAGAGATTCATTGGCTAATTTTTCACTATGAGTAACTAAAAGTGCCGCAGAATCTGGTCCATGTTCTGCTTCAATCAATAAATCCAAGGCAGCTATTTGAGGATTTGTGGTTTCATCAGTGAGAATAATAGACTCACTAGGACCCGCTGGTAATCCCACATCTACCGTTCCAAATAATAAACGTTTAGCCGCCGAACCATATACATTACAAGGACCAGTAATTTTATCAACTTTAGGAATAGTTTGAGTGCCCAAAGCCATCCCAGCTATAGCCTGAATTCCCCCAAGCTTATAGACATCTCTAACTCCAGCCATTTCTGCCGCCACCAAAGAAGCAGGCTCAATAGTGCCATTTTTATCAGGAGGGGTACAGACAATTACTTTAGGAACACCTGCCACCATGGTAGGTATGGTTAACATTAACATCACAGAAGGGAAAGCCCCCTTGCCTCGAGGTACATATAAACCAGCACTGGCAATGGGTGTAACTTTTTCCCCTGCAAATATTCCTTTATCAATTTCTGCCAATTGAATTTCTTCAGGCATTTGGCGTTGATGAACTTCTTTGATATTACAAAAGGCTTGCTCAAGGGCTTCTTTGATTTCTGGTTTAATCAATTTGTGGGCTTGTGCAAACTCTTCTGGAGTGGCTTTGAGGTTTTCTACTTGTGCTTCTGGATAGTCAAATTTTCTAACGTATTCTAATATTCCTGCATCGCCATGTTGTTTAATTTTGTCAATGATTTCCTTGGCAACGGCTAGGGCATTTTCAATATCCAATTCTGCCCGTCTTTTTAACAAAGAAATTTCTTCAGATGTCATCTCTGCTAGCCGGAGAATTCTAGTCATTATTTTCCTCTTCTTTCTATTTTTGTATAAGCTTACTATTCTATCCCATTTTTAGTAACAAATTCTATTTCTTTAATCTGTTACTTGAATCACTAAATAACCCCAATAATGGTCCTAATATGGCTCCAAAGGCAAAGCCTCCTGCGTGTGCCCAATATGCTACACCACCAACGTCTGAACTTATTCCTAAAGATAGGTATGCACTTAATAATTCTTTAGCAAACCAAAATCCTAAGAAGAAAAATGCTGGGATTTTTATCGTAGTCCAAATAATCCAGAGTGGAATTAGAGTTAATATTTTTGCCTTAGGATATTTAAGAATATAAGCTCCCATTACTCCAGCAATTGCTCCAGAAGCACCTATCAAAGGAATTGTGGAATCTACTGCGAAAATCCATTGACTTAAAGCTGCTAATGCGCCACAAGCTAAATAAAAAATTATGAATTTAATATGACCTAAAGCTTCCTCTACATTGTTTCCAAATACCCATAAAAACAACATATTAAACCCCACGTGTGCAATTCCTCCATGCAAAAACTGGGATGTAATCAATGTTAATGGTTCTGAAACTGCTTGTTGTCCTACTATCCCATTAAAACTACCTGTTAGTTGTTGGGGAACCACGGCATAAATTTGGAAAAATTCGTTTAATTGACCATCACTTAATGTGAATTGGTGTATAAAAATTGCTATATTAATTCCAATCAAAAGATAAGTTATCCATGGCGTTATCTCAGTTGGATTTTCATCATGCAAAGGAATCATCAGAATTGACCTAATTTAAATAATTTATGTACCAGTATTTTTGAAAATAGAAACAAAATAAATTGTTTTCATTTATTAAGTTTTAAGCTACCCATATTGTTCATGGTTGCTTGAACGGTAAAAACTTTTTATTAGATCTACTGTAACATCTTTTTACCAGACATGACTTAATTTTAGATCTTCTTATATGTTGTCAAATTGTTTTCAAAGTTTCTTTAAGAAAATTATTATATTAATATTAAAATTATCCATCTGCAAATCTTGGATCAATTTGTCTTTAATAATGATAGAGTTAAATTTTCTAAATTCAGGATAATTAACAAAAACTTTTTCCTACTCTCGATTATCAATTCCTCCCATTCTTCCCATTCCTCCCATTCCTCCCATTCTTCCCACTCTCCCACTCTCCCACTCTCCCACTCTCCCACTCTCCCATTCTCCCATTCACCCACTCTCCCACTCTCCCACTCTCCCATTCTCTCTATGTATCACCATTTAAAGAAAATGATATTAGATCCCAATTTCAAAATTGATTTTTAAATCTTCAAAATAGATCCATAATCTCAGATAAAATGGATTGAAATTAATAGTTACTAGGTTAACTCAAAGTGAGCGATATTAATAGATCATTGGTGGTAATAGATGATGACTCTATCTTTAGATTAGGACTTTGTACAGCTTTAGAAAATGAAGAATTTTCCCAATTACAAGTAATAGCTTCTGGAGAGATATCTGCTATTTCCCAAATTTTAGGCCAATATAACCCTGATTTACTAATTTTAGGATTAGCTTTTAATCCTTTAATGGAAAACGATGAAGATTTACAACTTTGTCTCTGGTTGACATCAAATTACCCTGACTTAGACATATTTTTATTAGTTGGTTATTTTGATAGTCAAAAATTAATCCAAGCTAAAGCCTGTGGAATTAAAGGTTATTCTCTGAAAAAGACATCCATTAACCAAATAGTAGAAGCTATAGAGATAGTTAAATCTGGAGAAATTTATTGGCCTGCTTTATTAGGGCAAGAAAAAAAACCTAAACGTAGAAAAAAACCTAAAACTACCGGAGCATGGCTTTATCAACAATGTCGATTCGGATTGGAACAAATTCAAACCAATATTGATGGCATCGATACCCATTTAAAACAATCAAAAATACCTAAACTAGATTGGTTATTCTGGAAAGGCCGTAAACGAGAACTTGTGATGGCTCGTTGGTTTGTCAATCAATTATTACCACCACAAATAATCGAATCTCAACCAAAACCTTTAACTAGAGAAAATCAAGCAACAGCCATAACTTATTCCCCTCCCAATTCCATCATTCCTCCCTCAAAAAACAATCAACTAATTCCCTCTACTTTGTTTGAAAATACTTGGGAAAAAATTGATTCAAATGTGACCAATGCCACAGGAATGCGTTTAGAAATTGATATCCTTCAAGATTCAAAAAAGCAAGAATTATTTTTAATCGTCCTCAATCAATTCAACAAAATCTTAGAAGAATTGCACTTTTTAAAAGTAACTGAAGAAGAGTTATCTGATAGGGTTAATTTAGTTTTAAAGCAATTATGGCAAAATTCTACCATTGATTTAATGAGTAGATACTCCCTTGAAGTTCAAAATAATCCTCAAAGTAATAGTTTCGTAAATATTATGGTTGAAGATGGAATTATTGTTCAAGAAGCAATCCTCAATAAAATTGCTTTTGTCAAAGAATTATTAGCTTATTTACTATTTGAAAAACCTTTAATGATCGATAATGTTTCTTATCGAGTAGAAGCCCCCGAAGCAATCTCTAGAGCACAAATATTTTTAGATAACTTAATCATTCAGATCGCCAACGCTACAATGCAAATAATTATTAATAATTTCTATGATCAAGAAACCATTAAACAAAATTTATACCAGAAAAAACTAAGAACCTCAAGAGTAATGGCAAAATTTAGAAATGATTTATCAGGAAAATATAGAAAGGATAAATATATAATAGAACCACAAAATATTTTTGAAGATAAATATCGACTATTTACCATAGATAATAACCAAATTCAGCAAGTATATATATATGCTTCTAGAAAAGAAGAATTAAATCAACTAACAGGACTTCGTTGGGCAATAACTATGGCCATAGAAACCAGAGACGCATTAGCACCTTCTTTAAAAGGAATTGTGGATTGGTTAGGAAAAGGTATAGTATTTGTCCTCACAGAAGTAATAGGCAAAGGAATTGGCCTCATTGGCAAAGGGGTAATCCAAGGAATCGGTAACACCTTACCTAGAGGAAAATGATTTACTGTTATCCCCCATTCACCATCAATTGTCAATATATGTTAAAATAAATTATCTCTTTAAAATTACCCCAACTCTTGAATAAGTTAAAATGCCGAGATCACCCTAAATCAAAAAAGCCAAATATCAAAAGCTAGTTGATTAGGAATCTCTATCCTCAAATGGTTAGAAACCCATCTAAAACCAGAGAAAAATTATAAGTATTAAATAAGGAAAAAAATCACTAAATGAACTTAAACTCCAAGAAGAAACCATTAAAATCTAAAAAATCTCACAACTCAAAAAAACTACTCATGGCACTTAGTGCAACTTGGATGATTTGTCAGTCAATTTTAGCCACAATGCCAGTAAAAGCTCAAAATGAGAATAACACATCATTCGATTGTGCCGTAGAAAAAGAAATAGATTATAGTTGCTTAATACAAAAAATTAACCAAGAACAAGTAGATTTAGTAGAAATAGATAGAACAACCAATCAAGCAGAAGTAACTCTAAAAGGTCAAGAAGAAATAAAAACAGTAACTCTCTTTGAAAGTAATGAGCAATTTGATCGAAATAGAGAATTAATTGTCAAACTAAGGGAAAATAATATCCAATTTGGCTGGAAATCATCCCCAGATACTGCACCATTTCAAGAAATAGCGATTCACTTATTCTTCTTACTACTGATTTTAACCGGAGCAGTAATGTTATTACGTCGTTCCGCAAATTCGGCCGGCCAAGCACTTAACTTTGGTAAATCTAGAGCCAGATTCCAAATGGAAGCCAAAACAGGCATCACCTTTAAAGACGTAGCAGGGATAGAAGAAGCTAAAGAAGAATTACAAGAAGTAGTAACTTTCCTCAAACAATCAGAAAAATTCACCGCCCTAGGAGCAAAAATTCCCAGAGGAGTATTATTAGTAGGCCCTCCCGGAACCGGAAAAACTCTACTAGCAAAAGCCATCGCCGGGGAAGCAGGTGTACCATTTTTTAGTATCTCAGGATCAGAATTTGTAGAAATGTTTGTCGGGGTAGGCGCATCACGAGTCCGAGATCTCTTTAAAAAAGCCAAAGAAAATGCCCCCTGTCTAATATTTATCGATGAAATTGATGCTGTCGGCCGTCAAAGAGGTGTAGGTATAGGTGGGGGAAATGACGAAAGAGAACAAACTCTCAATCAATTATTAACAGAAATGGATGGCTTTGAAGGTAATAGTGGCATTATCGTCATCGCAGCCACAAACCGCCCTGATGTTCTCGATTCTGCCTTATTACGCCCCGGACGTTTCGATCGCAAAGTCACTGTAGATTATCCAGACTGTCAAGGAAGACTAGGAATTTTAGAAGTCCACGGCAAAAACAAAAAAATCGCACCATCCGTATCCCTAGAAGCCATTGCCCGTCGCACCCCAGGATTTACCGGTGCCAACCTCGCCAATCTCCTTAATGAAGCCGCTATCTTAACTGCCAGACGACGTAAAGATGCCATTACTATGACGGAAATCAACGATGCCATCGATCGAGTCATTGCCGGAATGGAAGGAACCCCATTAGTAGACAGCAAGGGAAAACGCCTCATCGCCTATCATGAAATTGGCCATGCCATAGTTGCCACTAAAATGCCAGGACACGATCCGGTTGAAAAAGTAACACTCATTCCCAGAGGCCAAGCCAAAGGTTTAACTTGGTTTACCCCTGATGAAGAACAAGGTTTAGTCACCAGAAATCAACTCTTAGCATTAATTACCAGTGCTTTAGGAGGAAGAGCCGCTGAAGAAATTATTTTTGGAGATGATGAAATCACAACAGGTGCTTCAGGTGATATCGAAGTAGTAACCGATAACGCTCGAAAAATGGTAACTCGTTGGGGTATGTCATCCATCGGATTATTAGCTCTCGAAGGACAAGGAGAACCAGTATTCTTAGGCAATGAAGTTAGAGAACGTACAGAATATTCAGAAGAAATAGCTGCCTCTATCGACGCTCAAATCAGAGAAATTGTGATGAATTGTTATGAAAAAGCAAAAAATATTATTGAAGAAAATCGTATTGCCATCGATCGATTAGTAGATGTGTTAATAGAAGAAGAAACTATTGAAGGAGATCAATTCCGTCAACTTCTTGAAAAATTTAGCCAATCAGAGAAGATTCCCTTAAACTTATCAAAAGAAAAGTTTGTACTTTCTTAAATAAAGCTACAAATAATTTTGATTTTACTCCTAAATAATCATTGATAAAGCTCAAAAATCAGCCTATTTTTCAATGATTAAAACATATTTTTAGTTATTCTTTTCTTTTAATAGATAGAATATACTTACCAGTTTCCTGTGGCTTATGAGAATTAACAATAATTAAATAAACTCCATCAGCAGGTAAAACAAAATCTATCTCAGAATTTTTATTAGTTTGACTAATATCATCATGCTCTTGGATAACTTCTAGATTAGAATCAACAATAGCCAAATAAGGATCGAAATCTTGACTTTCTAAAGTAATAGTAAAAGATTGATTTGCCTTACCTTCCACCGGATAATAATCATAAAAACTCTCATCAGATATAACTACCAAATCTCCCGATTCTAGAAAACCTTCCTTTCTAATTTCAGGAGTTTTACGAGTTATTGCCTCTGGTAAATAAATAGTTTCAGGAATTTTTTTCCCAATAGTGTTGTATCTATCAGCATAAGCCATTGTACATGAATTTTGAACATCACTATCTTTTTGACAACTAACACCTATTACACCCAAAATCGGATCGAGAAAATTAATCAAATTTATGGGTTGGTTAACTGTATTGTTGAGAATTAATTGGATAACAATTCCTTGAGGAGAAACTCCATGACTAATATTTTGACTGACAACACTAAAACCTCCACCATAATTATTGTAAATCTTTGCCAATTCCTCTCTATCGAATCCCTCCGAAAAGCCAGAATCAATAGTTTGTAAATCTTGAGCTACTTTTGTCAATCCCTCATTAGACTCTAGAGAAGATAAAGGATCCAGTGTTCGCAAAATAGTGATTGTATCCCTTAAACCTTCCATACCTTGTTCAGTCTTGATAGGAATTTCACCCGGTAATTTCAGTAAATTTCCATCATAATATTTGATTAAAGCTTCTAATTCATCAGCATAAGCAGCAGGACTAATTCTAATTCGATTTATTTCCCCAATAATTTCTTCCTCCAATAGAATAACTTCTTCTTCTGAAGTAATATTGACATTTTTAGCAAAATATTTTTTAGAATCAGTAGCATAACTTTTTGATGATTTAAAATTAAAAAGAAACAAAAAATTAGATAAGATTATAAAAAACAAATAAATAAAAAATTTAATCTTAACCATAAAAACCTCATTAATAGAGTATCTCTCTTATTTAATTTTCAACTTATCTAAGGTAAAAATCGATCTAAAGCTGCTTTAAGATGTTCCAATTCAGTTTCAATATTTCCCTCATCTGCCGCTCTAGTAATACACTCGCTTAAATGTTCATCTAAAATTAGACGAGCCACCCGATCGAGAGCACCTCTAACAGCAGCCACTTGCACCAAAACTTCAGGGCAAGGACGACTTTCTACCACCATATTTTTAATACCTCTAATATGGCCTTCAATACGAGAAAGGCGATTAACTATTTTCCGTAAAGACTCTTCGCTATGAATATGAGGGTGTACTTTTTCTTGGTTGACTATTGTCTCCTGATGATCATGGTTGTGATGAGAGTGATGATGACGATGATTATGTTTATTTTCTTGAAGATTGTTAGACATTGTAGAGGATATAGATTAATTTAATGATAGTTGGAGTGGATTAATTTGCAAGATTGCTAAAAATCCTTATTTCTAGTGTATCAAGTAATCAAGCCAAAGGATTCAATAAAGAGAAACTTTCAAAATAATTCTAGCAATACTTACTGTAACTATTAAAACTACAAATCACTTAATAGGTATATATTCTCATGATATTCCTCAGTGAATTTACCTACTCAATTTTTTGAATTAACATTTATAATAGAATTGCAACATAACTTAATAAATTGTTGTGTTTTGTTACAAATCTATTTAACACGGAGACAAAAACATGGATAATAATCAATCTATTT
Source organism: Prochloraceae cyanobacterium PL24a_bin.78 (assembly GCA_028281945.1). GTDB lineage: Bacteria > Cyanobacteriota > Cyanobacteriia > Cyanobacteriales > JANQIW01 > JANQIW01. The sequence continues at coordinate 39,759 of JANQIW010000107.1, read as the reverse complement.
TTACAACTTCAAACAACAACCCTTTAGCCACCTTATTTTTCATGATGGGAGCACTACATATTTACGGCAAAATCCGCAGACAAACTATTAGATCCAAATTCGCCTTAAATTGGGCTAGAAATAGCAAAATTGTTATTCTCACTGTATTTGCTATTGGAATCATCAAGATTGTGTCTTAATTGCTTGATTTCGTATTGCTATCCGTTAGATCAAAAAAATTGCGAACTTTGATCGCAAACTTTATCTTATATAGTTCAAAATTATTCTAAATTTGTTTTTTTTCAACACCTAAGATTCAGAAAAAAGAGCCATACCCTTTTGAACCGCAGGGCGTTGCTTCATAGTATCAATCCATCTTAAAACATGAGAATAAGCATCTAAAGTGATTTCCACATATTCATAACCAAGCACCCAAGGATAAGTAGCAATATCAGCAATAGAATATTCTCCCGCCATAAACTCATTTTCTGCCAATTGTTTATCTAATACACCTAACAACCGGAAAGTTTCTTTCTCATATCTATTGATGCCATAAGGAACTTTCTCAGGTGCAGACCGACGAAAATGACCCAATTGACCAAATATAGGACCAATATTTGCCATTTGAAACATTAACCACTCAATTACTTTAATTCTTGCTTTCGTATCAGTGGGTAGTAATTTACCGGTTTTTTCTGCTAAATAAATTAAAATTGCCCCAGATTCAAAAACACTTATATTTGTATCTGTATCAACAATTGCAGGAATTTTGCTGTTAGGATTAATTTTCACAAATTCAGGAGAAAATTGTTCACCTTTACTAATATCAATCTTTTTTAGAGTATAAGGTAAACCAACCTCTTCAAGCATAATTAATGGTTTTTTTCCATTAGGAGTAGCATAAGTATAGAGTTCAATCATCTGATTTTTCCTGATTATTCAAAGTTTACTTTCCATCAAAGCAATTATATACTAATGTAGAATTGATAATTGATAATTAACAAATGTCAAATTTACTTTTCAAAAATAATAATAGAGTTTGAAAATCCTAAATCTTAGATAATTCAGCAAAATTTATTCTCCCTTGTCTCCCCATTCCTCCCATTCTTCCCATTCCTTCCATTCTCTGTTGTTTACCTTGTCTCAAGAAACTCCCGTCTCCCAATCTCCCATTCTCCCATTCTCCCATTCTCCCTTGTCTCAAGAAACTCCCATTCTCCCCTATCCACCACTTAATATTTATCATTACTTTTAAGAAAGATTAGGGTGAATAATTCAAGAAAAAGTATTTTCCAAATCTAAAATTGATGATGCAAAAAAAATCAAAATAAGCTTATTTATTCCTTATTATTTCTTGTAAAAAATCAATTTTTTGTCTACTTTTTCTAACCAATTAAACACCCAATTAATATATTTAGAATTAATAATAAATTAAACAGCAACCTTTAGATTTTTAAGAGCAACTAAAATCTTTTCAGGATCCAATCTTTTAGTATAATCAGCATCAGCAAAAGCATAAATTATTTTACCATTAGAATCAACCACATAAGTAGCAGCCAATGGCAATTCAAAACTTTCATCCCCATTAAAAGCAGGAATATCAATACCCAAGCTATTATAAATTGGGCGTAATTCCTCAGGTAAAGTAAACACCAAATTAAATTGTTTAGCTACCTTATTTTCCACATCACTTAAAACTTCAAAACTTAACTCATTTTTCTCCTTAGTAGAAAGAGAATTATCAGGAGTTTCAGGAGAAATTGCAATTAAACTTGCACCTAATTCTTGAATTTGTGGTAGATAATGTTGTAAACCTCTTAACTCCAAATTACAATAAGGGCACCATCCACCTCGATAAAAAGCAATTACTAAAGGCCCATTTTCTAATAATTTTGCTACTTCAATAGATTCTCCCCTAGCATTTGGCAAAGTAAAGCTAGGAATTTTATCTCCCACAGAAAGAATATTTTCAGCAATTTTAGTATTCATTAAATCTTGAGTTGCCTTAGCCATAGCAGCTTGAACTTCTTCAGGTAATTTAGCTTTAATTTGATTACCTAAATTAACTAATTCTTGAGTTAAATTCATTGATTTCTCCTAATATATTGAATAGACATTCCAGTTATAAGCAAAAAAAAATTTTCCATGGAAAGCAATTAACCTTAACTGATTAATACCAAACAATTAATCCAAAACAGAAACGATAGTTTTGACAATATCTCGTAATTTATTTACATCAGGATTAACCTTAGAAATAACAATTAAACCTTGCAAACTAGAAGTCAAATAAGCAGCCAAAACATTAAGATTGTGGTGAGAAGAAATTTCTCCTTTTTGTTGTGCATTAGTCAAAGCTAACAAAAAACTTTTTTCCATGCTTCGATAATTAGTTGCAATCAGAGAAGAAGTATCAGAATCATGAGGGCAAACTTCAACAGCCGTATTAGTTAGCAAACAACCACGACGCAATTCATCATTTGTAAGTATTTCGACAAACTTATACATCAATTCTATAATGGCATTTTTAGAAGCTTCAGGAGTTTTTAACCTAGCAAAATTATCTTTTACCACGTTATTTTCATAATGAGTAATGGCAGCTTTAAACAAAGAAAATTTATCTCCAAAAGTATCATAAAGACTACCTCGGTTAATACCCATATTTTTTACTAATACTTGTACTGAAGTTCCTTCATAGCCATAGTGCCAGAAAGTTTCCATTGCTTTAGTTAATACTTCCTCTTTATCAAACTGTTTATGCCTTGCCATTTTTTATTTTTTTTGCTTAACTATTTCACTATAACAAATTTTCAAAACAAATTTCCAATAAATTTCTTAAGGGTTTTATTAAAAAATCATTATAAGAAAAAGACTTCGATCTGAAGCCTTGAATAATTAATACTTAAAAAATAGTTACAAAAATCTATAAATTTTCAATCTATAAGTAGAGATATTTAATTTTCACTATGTCTAAATCCATCAATGATGATTTTTATAAGATTGAAAATAAATGATTTTAAGTTAAAAACCTATAGAAGATAGACTAAAACAAAAAGAAGAATCCAAACCACATCAACAAAGTGCCAGTAAAGCTCTGCTGCTTCAACGCCAAAATGTTGCTTATCAGAATAATGATCTTTAGTGCGAGAACGCCATAAAACAGCCAAAATAAATAATAAACCTGCTGTCACGTGAAGACCATGGAAACCAGTCAACACATAGAAACAACTAGCAAATAAATTATTAGTTAAACCAAAATCATTATGGGAGTATTCATAGAGTTGTCCTCCTAAGAAAATTGCTCCCATGACTGCGGTGATACCAAACCAAAGTTGTAAACCAGAGACATTATTCTTTTGAATTTCACTTTGGCCTTTGTGCATCACGAAACTACTAGATACTAGAATAACAGTATTGATGGCAGGTAACAAAAGCTCTAATTCTGTCTCTTCAGGAGGCCAAACCTCCTCTAAACCTCGATAGATTAAAAATGCAGCAAAAATTCCTAAAAAAAGCATACTTTCAGCTGCAAGAAACACCCACATTCCAAACATTCTCAAGTCTGGGTGTTCATGATGACCGGCTTCTAAAGTGTGTGATGAAGTATTTGCTGTTAAATTGGAGTCTTGTATCGTTGAACCTTGCATATTTTCCTCTAAATTTTCCTAATGATAAGGGATTTAAAGTACTCTAATCCCTTATAAATGTTAAAAAATTATTGCTTTTGATTGTGAATAGTTACTTGTTTTGAGAAGCAACATCAGTTAACATCTCTTGAAGAGTTTCTTCATCCTCAGCTTCTTCATTATCAATCCCATATTCATATGGACCAGACCATAAAATAGGTGTCTCTTCAAAATTTTCAATGATAGGAGGAGAGCTAGTTTGCCATTCTAAAGTAAGAGCTTTCCAAGGATTGCGACCTGCTTTTTCGCCTTTCTTCAAACTCCAAAGCACATTAATGATGAAAGGAATAGTAGAAACAGTCAATATATAAGATCCAATGGTACAAATAATATTTATAGTTTGGAATTGAGGATCATAAAGAGCAACACGACGATTCATTCCTTGTAAGCCAAGATAGTGCATTGGTAAGAAAGTCATATTCACACCGATAAAAGTTAAAACGAAGTGAATTCTTCCTAGGGGTTCATTCACCATTCGACCAGTCATTTTCGGGAACCAATGGTAGAAACCTGCAAATAAACCTAGAACTCCACCACCAAAAAGCACATAATGGAAATGACCTACAACGAAGTAAGTATCATGAACATGAAGATCAACTGTTACAGAAGCAAGCATAACTCCAGTTAAACCACCCATAAGGAAAGAAGAAACAAATCCAATGCCAAAAATCATGGCTGAATTAAAGCTGATTTTGCCTCCCCAAAGAGTGGCACACCAACTAAATACTTTAATTCCAGTAGGTACGGCAATTAACATGGTAGTTGCCATAAAGAATACCCGTAACCAACCAGGAGTTCCACTGGTAAACATATGGTGTGCCCATACAATTAAACCTAAAAAGCTAATTACTAAACTTGAATAAGCAATAGCTTTATAACCAAAAATTGGTTTGCGAGCGTGTACTGGTAAAACATCGGAAATTATGCCAAAAAATGGTAAAACCATAATATAAACGGCTGGATGTGAGTAAAACCAGAACATATGTTGATAAACAATGGGATCTCCGCCCCCTGTTGGATTAAAGAAGCTAGTACCTGCAATTAAATCAAATGAAAGTAAAACTAAACCAGCAGCCAAAACAGGAGTACTAATTAATACCAATGCCGAAGTTGCTAACATTGCCCAGCAAAACAGAGGCATACTGTAGATATCCATACCGGGCATCCGCATTTTAAGAATGGTGGTAAAGAAATTAACACCACCTAAGATGGAAGATGTTCCCAAAACTAAAACGCTGAGAATCCAAATTTCTTGTCCCCACTTGCTAGATACGAGACTTAAAGGAGGGTAAGAAGTCCAACCAGCTTCGGCTGGCCCAACCAAGAAACTACTTAAAAGAAGAAATCCTCCAATTGGAACCATCCAAAATGCCACAGCATTTAAACGGGGAAATGCCATATCTTCTGCCCCAATCATGAGGGGAATCAAATAGTTAGCATAAGCCGCACCTGCTGGAATAATCCATAGCAACAACATAATTGTGCCGTGCATGGTTAACAATTGATTGTAAAACTGCGGGTTAATCAAATCTGGAGCTGGGGTTGCTAATTCGGTACGCATTACTTCTGCCATAATGCCGCCGATGAAGTAAAAGCCAAAGGCTGTAACTAAGTATTGAATGCCAATTACTTTGTGATCGGTACTGAAGGTAAAGTAATCTTGCCACTTTCTTTCTCGATGATGAGTTGCTGTATTATGAGTGGCAGTTGTTTCTGCTGATATAGTCATTATCTATTGTTACGATATTTTTACGATGGATTAAATTTTTAATCTTGAAGTTGATGATGTTTTAAAGTTGTTAAGGTTGATTCTTCAACCCCCATCTCTTCTGCATAGGAAGTCAATATTTGTTGATGGGGAGATTTGCTCTCACTTAAAGGATTGAAGGCAACGGTTTCATCTGGATTATCTTCACTAGCAAAAGTATTTTCCTGAACCCAGTTTTCATAGTCTTCTTGGCTTTCAACATATAGCACACTTTTCATTCCACCATGAAAAGCTCCGCAAAGTTCGGCACAGATAATGGGATAGTCACCTTCTAGATTGCTTCTGAATACTACTTGTGCTTCTCTCCCTGGAATGGCATCTTGTTTTAAGCGCAATTCTGGAACCCAAAATGCGTGGATTACATCAAAGGCAGAAATGTTGAGTTTTACTTTACGATTCACTGGAATGTGCAAATCTCCAGAAGAAACACCTGAATCTACATAGTTAAAGATCCAAGCATATTGAAGTCCTTGAACATTAATTTCAAGAGGAGCTTCTGATTGATCCTCAGCAGGGGAACCAAGCCCTAACGCAATTTGTTTTTCACTGGGATCCATTGCTAGTAAATTTTCATCCCAAGAATTTTCAGAATCAAAGTTAGAAACTTCTTGTGTATAAGCAATTTGTTGTGTTCCTGGATCTTGAGTTGCTTCGGGATCAACTCCACCCATACTGTTATAAACTTCAAAACTATAAATAGCCAAGATAAAAACAATTACGGTGGGAATTGCTGTCCAAACAATTTCTAAAGGAACATTCCCTTCCATATAAGGCCCATCGGCTGTATCTCCTTTTTTTCTGCGAAATTTAAATATACAGAAAACTAGTACTCCTTCTACGAGTAAAAATAAACCTGTTGCGATAGTCATCATCAGGTTAAATAAATCGTCTACCTGATCTGCATTTTCTGAAGCTGATATAGGCATCAAACCATGATTTTGCCCATACCAGAGACTAATCAAGGTTATGAGAATACCCAAAATCAGAGTAATAATGTTACTTGGAATATTCACTGATTATTTTCCTTTGTTTGTCCTATTTTGTTTACTAATATCTAGGTTAAGACAAATTGTCAAACAATTGAGTTAAATCTTTATTACATTCAATAATTTTAATTTTTTATTTATAATTTAAGTTTTAGTAAATATTTTCTTAATAAATCATTTCCCAGAATTATTTTCCCAGAAAATTTAAGGTTTTTTTTAAGATAATTGTTAGAAAGTTTTAGGATCTATTTAACATTGATAAAAATTTCTAAAGAAACTTTAAGTCTCCCAAAAACCCTAGATATATTGAATCCTAATAACAAAAACAAAGATCGATCGTATTTTTATTAGATCTGAGAAATTCGTTAGCATCGTTTTACGAGTAGTAAAAGAAATACATTCCTTATGACAGAATCAATTCTTAAAAGTCAAATATCAACAAATTTAATAGAAGAGTCAAACCCTCAAAAATGGATTCGCTGGTTAGTGTGGAAACTAACCGGAGCTACTCTAATTTTAATGGCAATTGGTAGTGCTACAAGAGTAATGAATGCTGGTTTAGCCTGCCCTGATTGGCCTTTATGTTATGGACAATTGGTGCCTAATCAATTACTAGGCAATCTACAAGTATTTCTAGAATGGTTTCATCGTCTAGATGCGGGTTTGATTGCCATAACTTCTTTAATCTTGGTTGGATTATCATTGTGGTATCGAGAATATCTTCCCAAATGGCTTCCTTGGGCATCAATTTTTGCTTTAGGTTTAATCCTTTTTCAAGCACTTTTAGGAGGATTGACTGTTACCCAATTGCTAAGATTTGATATTGTAACAGCCCATTTAGGTGCAGCACTTTTATATTTTTGTACCACTATTGTCATTGCCATTAAACTAACTCCTTATAAAGGAACAGGTAATGTAGGGAAATTAAGTTGGATAAGTTCTGCTGGTGCAATACTTATATATTGTCAAAGTTTACTAGGAGCTTTAGTAGGATCCCAATGGGCATTACATCAGTGTATGAGTAGTTCTGAATTATGCACGGTAATGAATAACCATATTATAGGAGTTTTCCCTAGTACTCTAGCTATATGTATATTAGGATGGGGCGCGAGGCGTACACCTGGATTGCATCCGATTTTACGGAAATTAGCTAATATTTCAGTAGGATTAGTTATAGTACAAGTTATTCTCGGAATAGCTACCTTTAAATTGCACTTACAAGTAGAACCTTTAACAGTTGCACATCATACTGTAGGAGCTATGACTTTAGGCGTGTTAGTCGCTTTTACTTGTTTAGCATTACAAGATCGCAAATGTTATCAATAAAAAAGATAACTCTGAACAATTATGTTGTCGTTTTTGTTCCAGAAAAATTTAGAGACAACTTATTTTTAAACAACTCAGAAGAATTTGGTGTAAATAATGATTGGGACAAGTGTTTCCCGCCGCAATGAAAGTTTTTTACAAATCGTTCAAAGTTACTATCAATTAACAAAACCACGGATTATTCCTTTACTTTTAATCACCACGGCGGCAGCTATGTGGATAGCAGGTGAAGGTCAAGTAGATGGAATGTTGGTATTTGTTACCCTTTTGGGTGGAACTTTGGCAACGGCATCGGCACAAGTATTGAACTGTGTTTACGATCGAGATATTGATTATGAAATGATGAGAACCCGCAAAAGACCGATTCCTTCCGGTCGAGTGCAGCCAAATCATGCGTTAATCTTCGCAATTATTTTAGGTGTTTCTTCATTTACTATCTTAACAGTATTTGCTAATCTCATTAGTGCTTTATTGGCTATGTCGGGTATAGTTTTTTATATGTTAGTCTATACTCATTTACTTAAACGCCATACTACCCAGAATATTGTGATTGGAGGTGCAGCAGGAAGTATTCCACCATTAGTAGGTTGGAGTGCCGTGCAAGGGGATTTGACATGGGCACCTTGGATACTATTTTTGATTATTTTCCTTTGGACTCCTCCTCATTTTTGGGCTTTGGCTTTGATGATTCGCGATGAATATGCGGAAGTTAATGTGCCAATGTTACCAGTAGTAGTGGGAGAAAAGGTTACTGTTAATCAAATGTGGCTTTATACTATTTTGATGGTAGCTTGTAGTTTCTTATTGATTTATCCTTTGGGAGTTTTAGGATTGGTTTATGGAGTAACTGCTATCTATCTTGGATTGGTTTTTATTAAGAAGATGTGGCACCTCAAGCAATCTCCTGAGAATAAAGTTTTGGCTAAAGGGGTTTTTAAGTATTCTATTCTTTACATGATGCTACTTTGTACTGGAATTGTGTTGGATAGTTTGCCTTTAACTCATGAATTTCTTGGTTTTGTTGGGGAAAATCTTCAAATGGCCATGAAATTTATTCCTCTTGGTTAAGATTTTAATTTTAAATGGTAAGTGTTTTAATTGATTTGAGATTAGACACTTACTATATTATTTGTTAATTAATCAATGGTATTTATAATAAATTTAAAAGGTTATGATTGATGACGGAGAAAGGTGATATTGATTTTCCTCTACTTAAGTTAAAAGAAGTTAATTTAGCTACAACTATAGGTTCTAGTTATATCCTAAAGGATTTATCTTTTAAATTAGGTAAAGGTGAGCGTCTTGTCATTATGGGTGCAAATGGTTCTGGAAAAACTTCATTATTAAAACTGATCAACCGACTAAATACCCCAACATCTGGAGAATTATATTTAGAAAATATACCTTTTAAATCAATACCAATTATTCAATTACGTACTAATATAGTATTAGTTCCTAGAGAACCTAAGTTATTAGGAATGAATGTTAAACAAACTTTAGCCTATCCTTTAGTTCTACAAAGGCTACCAAAGACACAAATTCAACAAAGATTACAACTTTGGATTGATAAACTTCAAATACCTGAAGATTGGTTAGATTATCAAGAATTAGAGTTATCTTTAGGACAAAGACAATTAGTAACTATTGCACGTGCATTAATAATGCAACCGAAATTATTATTATTAGATGAAGCAACTTCTAGTTTAGACATAGGTAATTCGACAAATTTAATAGAAAATTTAATTAATTTATCTATATATAATAATCTTGGTATCATTATGGTGAATCATCAATTAGATTTAGTACAACAATTTGCTACTCGAGTTATTTATTTAGAAGATGGTAAGATAATCCAAGATAAATCAAACTTAAATAATATATATTGGAATAATTTAAGAAAAAAAATTAAAAATACTAAATCTTTAACAGAAGAAGATGATTTTGAATAATGGTTGGTTGATTTATTTAAGATGATTTTATTTAGTTTGAAAATCTATAATAATTAGTTTATTCTTTAATTTATTGATTGACAGTTATTTTTGAAACATTTTCATTATGATGATATTCTTTTTCTGGTGGTTTCTGAGGTTGAGAAACGTCAAAGTTATTAAGCAATTGGGGATTTAAACGATAACCAACATTCCTTACAGTTTGAAGAATCAAAGGTTGTCTGGGATCAACTTCTATTTTTTTCCGCAAAGAAAGCACATGAGTATCGATCGTCCTTGGATTATCAATAGCATCAGGCCATGCGCGATGTAATAATTCAGAACGACTTAGAGGATTTCCTTCAGCTTGGGCTAGAACATAGAGTAAACTAAATTCTTGAGGAGTCAAATCAAAAAAAGTATCTTGGTATTTGACGCGACGATGAACTAAATCGATCTTTAATTCTCCATAATCTAAATGCAATGGTGCACAAGCATAACGCTGTCTTCTCATCAAAGCTTGTACTCTTGCCAAAAATTCCTGCATTCCAAAAGGTTTAGCTAGATAATCATCGGCTCCAGACTGAAAACCAATGACGATTTCCTTCTCGGTATTACGAGCAGATAAAATTAAGATTAGGCAGCTGTAATGTTGGTATAAAAAGTCACACAATTCTAAACCATTTCCGTCAGGTAAATCAGAGTCTAAAACCACTAAGGATGGCTGTATGTTGTCAAGAGAATTTTTGGCTTGCTCAATACTGCCCCATTGTTGTACTAGATAACCTGCTTGCTGCAAATGCCAGCCTAGAAGAGAGCGCAGGTGAGGATTACCTTCGACAATTAAAATATAACCTAAACTCACCTTAGTTATTTCCTTAGATAATTCTTATTCTCTATATATAACAAAGTTCTTGTCAAAAAAATGTAAAATTTGTTACTCTGGTTCAATTAAAAATGAAAATAGTTCTTTAATACTAGATCTTGGTGATAGCTATGAGATCTGTTATAATTAAGTTAAGTTAACAAAATACTTTTGTTTCTTGACGATGGTGAATTTTGTTTACTTAAATCTATCAGTTGAGAAGGAATGCTTGAGAAATATAAATATTAGCTAATTTTATCTTTATATTATCTTAGTCAGGATCTTTAAAAATTGTGAGATTAAGAAAACTAAAATATACTTCAAGGTTAACTTGAGAGTGTAGTAATGAATCCATCTCTATTTTAGACGAACTCAATTTAATATTATGCTCCAAGATCCCGAATCAATCAGATATTATCAGAAAATTACCGATGCTATGGTGGATTTATCGCGAAGAGGTTATCATTTTGAGGAAATAAGACTTTATATGGAAGGTTATATTTCTAGTCTTCATCATAGTAATGCCATACAGCCTTATCTTATTCATCGTCTAGAAGATGATTGTTATAAATTTTTAAGAGACTCTTCTAATTTCCATGAGCCAATGCCACAAGTTGAAACTGATTTTTACTAAAAAGATTAATTTTAATTCTAGTATTTTATCAGGATTAACTTTTGAATTTAAGGTTTTAGTATTTCATACAATTAGATATTTTTAATATTTATCTGGTAATCCATGGAATTCTATTCTTTAAATACTTTTAGGTTTTTTTAGTTTTTAATGGCGATCGATATTTGATTTCTTAACGAGAATTATCGATCGTTTTTTTATTAAGAAATTGAATTATTATTATCAAGTATTGTGGTAAAGTTAGTTTTTTTCAAATAATGATGAGGTTAATTAATTAATCAATTATTATTACCAAATAGACTCTAAATTGAGAAGAAAATTAGGTAAAATATCTTCTCCTGATAAGGTGTTAGGAGAATCTAAAATCTCTACTTTTTGCCCTTGACGATAGATTTCTACTTGTTGATTTTGGGGATTAATTAACCATCCTAAACGAGTACCATTTTCTAAATACTCAATCATTTTTTCTTGAAGGGATTTTAAAGTATCACTAGGAGATTTTAATTCAATCACAAAATCTGGAGATAATGGTAAGAATTTTTCTTGTTGTTGTGGTGTTAAACTATTCCATTTACTAAGAGGAATCCAAGCAGCATCAGGTGCACGATTTGCTCCATTTGGCAGTTTAAATCCTACTGAAGATTCAAATACTTCACCTAATTTATATTGCTCATTCCAGAAATATAATTGAGCAATTATTTTTACATTACGATTGCTAGTTTTTCCTCCTGTTGGTGACATAATGATTAAATCTCCTGATGAATTCCTCTCAAATTTTAAATCTCTATTGTTACTACAAAGTTGGAAAAATTGTTCTTCGTTAAGTTCAATAGGATCGATCTTTAATGTTAGATTTGTCATGATTTTTAACTATTTGATTTTGTAATTGCCAATAAAAAAATTCCCTATATAGGGAATAGCTTAACATTTCTAGGATTGAATTTAGTGCTAGAATAAATAATATAATTTTGTATATTTATTATTATTGAAAATCTAACTATTTCTTGATAAGAGTACAGACATTGTTAAAACAAACAACTTTTTTCTTGGGATGATGCCCTCTATGATGATGCCCTCTGCGATTAGCTATTAATAACTCATTATTAGAATTAACACTACTTTGATGAGTAGGATTTAATACGTTGTTGGAATTAGTGGAAAGCTGTGCGCTTTGAGCAATTCCTGGGGATAAGATAGTTAAAGCAGCTAAAGTCGCAATAGTAGTTTTAATATTCATAATTTTTACCTCAATATAAGAAACAACAATTTAAGTTTTAGAAATTAAGCTTTAGAAATCTAATTATTTAATTTCTTCTTATCTACAAGTTAAACTCCTGAATCTGAGTTTATGTTGAGAACTACATATGAAATACATTAAGGTTTTCTGGGTTTTTAATCATTAACAGCTTCAGATGAGTAGGTTTACTTACTGCTAGTAAATATACTTTAATTCATTGTCTTATAATATTAAATATAATATTTGCCTAAATTGAAAATTTATAATAGGTATCTGTACCTTGAATTTTATTTTAAAAACTGTTTAGTGGGATATTCTCGCCCTATATTATTCCCAAATGAATTCAAGATTGAGAACAAAACCCGGTAAAACATCCTCTCCTGAGATGGTATTGGGAGAATCTAATATCTCTACTTCTTTACCTTGGCGATAGATTTCTACCTGAGTATTTTGGGGATTAATTAACCATCCTAAACGAGTGCCATTATCTCGATACTCAATCATTTTTTCTCTTAGTGAGTTTAAAGTATCTGTTGGTTCCCCTAATTCAATGAGAAAATCGGGACATATTGGTAAGAATTTCTCTTGTTGTTGTGGTGTAAAATTATTCCAAGTTGCTAAAGGTATCCAAGAAGTATCTGGGGAGCGAATTGCATTATTTGGCAGTTTAAAACCAGCAGAAGAATCGAATACTAAACCTAATTTATTTTCTTCATTCCAAAGAGATAATTGAGCCGTAATTGTAGCATTATGATTGCCAGTTTGCCCTCCTGCTGGTGGCATAATGATTAAATCTCCTCTAGAATTCCTCTCAAATCTTAAATCTCTATTGTTACTACAAAGTTGCAAAAATTGTTCTTCGCTAAGTTGAATTGAGTCTATATTTAGTGTAAAGTTTGTCATAAATTATATCTCCACTAATTACTTTGTTTATCCTCTCTTTTATTCATTATAATCATCCATCTTAAAAATACCATAGATAAACTTTAACTAATTTGCTTATAATATTAAATAGAATAGTTGCCTAAATTGACAATTAAAGAGGAATTAAATAATGAATCCTAAAACACAACAACAGGAAAAAAAATCAAGTATTGCTCTCAATTGGATAGAAAAAGAATTGGATAATTTAAGAGAGGAAAATCTAGAAGTCTTGCTAGAAATTAGAGAAAAAATAGACCAAATTATTAAGGAAAAACAATTGGAAAAATTATATCCTGATTCCGAAAGTTACCAATATACTCAACAACAAGCTCTACTTTTTGAGGAAAAACGATCGCAATTATTGTCTAAATATTCTGGTAAATATGTCTGGTTTGAAGATGGGAATGTTATTGATTTTGATAATGATGAAGAAGCATTATTAATAAGAGTTATTGAGCAAAAAAATCCATCTCAAAAAAGTGTTTTTGTTACCAAAGTAACCCCATAAAACGAAGTAATCCTATCACAATTTAAAAATGGAAAGTTTTGATTATCAAACAATTAAAGGGATTGATTCTCCTATTTCGATATTGCCTCTTAGATTACAAAACTTAGAAACTAAAACAATTATTAAAACAGAAGGAATTTTAGATACTGGTAGTGACTTTACTCTAGTTTCTCCTGAACTAATTAATAAGTTACAACCAACTTCAATTGGACTACATAAGTCGGTGCAACTTCAAGGAATAGTAGACAAAGCAATAGTTACAGGAGTACCTTATATAATTGGTATTAATATTTATAATCAGGTTTTCGATCGGGTTAAAGTTTTTTGCTGTGCTAACTTAGATATTGGCGAATATGTGCTTATTGGTAGAAATTTGCTCAATAGATATCGAATCATATTTGATGGTTGTAAGAGGAAGATTTTCCTAGAAAGTTGTTAAATAAACATTACTAAATTTAAAGATAAAAGTATAACTTTTTTCACCTAACATTGTTGGCCATTTTTTCTCAACCTCTCCTGAACTGCGCCTCTCACATCTTCTGGTGTTTTTTTGCTGATACGGCTTTTTTCTCCTTCAATCAATGCCATGCGAATTGTTTCTATTTCTGCTTCTCGATTCACTCTCTCACGAATCAGATCGCGGAATATCTCACTTTCATTACCATAATGTCCAGAGGCAATCTGAGCCTTAATCCAGTTATCTTGTTCTTGTGTGACAGTAATGCTTTTTTTAACCATTCCCATTTTTTTCCCTTCCATTGAGTAGATGAAATTATCCTACTTAATAGTATATTCTACTCTTTCTTCCATGGCAAGATTCTTCACTATTTTTGTATTACAGCATATCATTAAGATAGAAAAAAAGTACGATCGCATTTAGCAACCGCACTTGATATTCAAACTAATTCAAAACTAATTCAAAACTGAATTAAAAAGGAAAAAGATTATTCAACCCCTTCAATACGATCTTCTACTTCTTGATATAAATCCCGTAAACGATCGAGATTATTCTCAGAAGTTTCCCAATAACCACGACCATTAACTTCTAATAAAGTACCAACAATTTTACGGAAAGAATGGGGATTAAGATTCATAAGACGATTACGCATCTCTTCATCATCAATAAAAGTAGTATTAACATCCTCATAAACCCAATTATCAACCGCATCAGCAGTAGCACTCCAACCCATGGTATTCACCAAACGCTTAGATAACTCGCGAACACCTTCATAACCATGACTCAACATTCCCTCATACCACTTAGGATTCAACATCTTAGTACGGGAATCCAAACGCACTGTTTCAGATAAAGTCCGAACTTGAGCATTAGCCGTAGTAGTATCAGCGATATAAGCAGTAGGTTTTTTCTTATCATCTCGCAAACTAGCAACCACTTTAGTAGGATCAGAATCGAAATAATGAGATACATCTGTAAGACTAATTTCAGAAGAATCCAGATTTTGGAAAGTAACCTCAGCAGATTTCAAAGAAGATTCAAACAACTTACGGTTATCATCCATCACTCCTGGATTATCTGAATTAAAAGCAAAACTCTTACGCTTCAAATACATCTCCTGTAACTCAGCCTCTTCTTCCCAACTGCTATTTTCCACAGCCAAGTTAATATTAGAAGAATAAGAACCAGAAGCATTAGAAAACACACGAGTAGCAGCTTGACGAAGAGTTAATCCCATTTCTTTCGATTGTTCTAAAGCGTGTTTGCGGACAAAATTCATTTCCAAAGGCTCATTTGCCTCTGCTGCCATTTTAACTGCCTGGTCTAAAAGATTCATCTGATTAATAAATAAATCTCGGAACACACCAGAACAATTTACTACCACATCAATACGAGGTCTTCCCAACTCTTCTAAAGGAATTAACTCTAACTTATTCACCCTTCCCAAAGCATCAGGTACAGGTGTCACCCCAACCATCCACATAATTTGGGCAAGTGATTCACCATAAGTCTTGATATTATCTGTACCCCATAAAACAGTAGCAATAGTTTCAGGATATTTCCCATTATTATCTCTCATTTGTCGGTCTAAAAGACGATCGACTACTACTTTAGCCGACTTAACAGCAGCCATAGTAGGGATTGACTGAGGATCGAGAGCATGAATATTCTTACCAGTAGGCAACACATTAGGGTTACGAATAGGATCACCACCTGGTCCGGGAAGTACATATTCACCTTCTAAAGCCTTAAGTAAAGCACCTAATTCATTATCAGCACAGACTTGTTCAAGGCAAAACTCCAGATACTCAAACAAAGGCTTCATAGCTTCAGCATCCACAGGATAATCTAATTCATTAAGTTTCTCAATCCAAGGAGCTTTTTTAATGAAATTAAACAGATTCAACTTAGAAATAGTAGAAACCCTTCCTTCACTATCCACTTGCGCTTCAACCAAAGAACTTACAGCAACCCTTGTAGCTTGGGTAATTTGCACTAACAAGTCCACATCTTCTAAAATACCACGATCGTTATTTTGATAAATCTCATCAATATCCCGATTAATACTATTAGCAATAATTCGAGGTAAAGAAATAATTCCATCTTCTTCACGATCCAAACTAGCGATATTCACTAGAGTCGCCACAGCTTCTTCAGCAGTAGGAGGTTTACCAACCACGTGTAAACCACAAGGTAACAAACGGGATTCGATTTCCATTAATTTCTTATAAACCAAACCCACAATAGTATCCCTTTCCTCAGCCGATAGCTCCTTAGCATCACTTTCTGGTAACTCAATATCACGATCAAGATTAACCAAACGACACTTATCCATAATAGTATTCACAATAGGAATACCTCGACCACTATCTTTTAGAGTTTGATAAGAACCAATCAACTCGCTCAACTCCTTTAACCCTTTATATAAACCAGCATTTTCAGCAGGAGGAGTCAAATAAGAGATAGTTTCCGCATAACTACGACGTTTAGCGATAGTAGCTTCAGAAGGATTATTAGCAGCATAATAGTAAAGATTAGGAACATTACCAATTAAATTATCAGGATAACATTCACCAGACATTCCCATTTGCTTACCAGGCATAAATTCTAGAGACCCATGAGTCCCAAAATGTAAGACAGCATCAGCTTTCCAAATATGATTTAAATAAGTATAGAAAGCCGCAAAACCATGATGAGGACTAGCAGAGCGAGAGAATAACAAACGCATAGGATCCCCTTCATAACCAAAAGTAGGTTGAACCCCGATAAAGACATTGCCAAATTCCTTTCCATAAACTAGAAGATTTTGACCATCAGAATTTAGATGTCCAGGAGGTGGTCCCCAGTTTTCCTCTAAACGCACAGAATAAGGAGTAAAGCGTTCGTATTGTTCTACAGACATACGGTAGGCAATATTTAATTCTGGACTTTGATATTGTGCTTGGGCATCGTGGAGAGTTTCTTCCATCAAAGCTTTAGGAGAATCGGGAAGATTTTCAATATCATAGCCATTATTTTTCAGAGCCTTCATTACCTCATAAATAGAGCCAAAAACATCTAGATATGCAGCGGTTCCGATGTTGCCCTTATCAGGAGGGAAACTAAATACAGTAATAGCAACTTTCTTGTCTAATTTGGGTTTTTTCCGTAATACAGCCCATTTCATGGCACGTTGGGCTATGGCTTCAATACGATCTTGTAGTGCAATGGCTTTTCCTGTATTACCATCCCTTCCTGAAAGGATAATAGGTTCGATGGCTCCATCCAACTCAGGAATAGCAATTTGTAGTGCTACTTGAATAGGGTGTAATCCCAGATCGCTGTTTTCCCATTCTTCAGTAGTTTGGAATACCAAAGGTAAAGACACCATATAAGGACGATTGAGGCGTTTTAAAGATTCTATAGCTTTAGGATGATCTTGTCGAGCAGGCCCACCGACTAAAGCAAATCCTGTTAAAGAAACCACTGCATCCACAATGGATTTTTTAGTTTTGCTATCCCAGAAATAAGTATCCACAGGTTTAGAGAAATCCAATCCCCCAGCAAATACTGGAATTACCCTTGCACCCATAGCTTCTAATTCTTGTACCATCGCAACATAGTGAGCATCATCTCCTGTCACTAGATGGGTGCGTTGTATTACTAAACCAATACAAATAGCTAAAGGATCTTTGAGATCATCATCAATATCATCCCGATTTTTGTGCCAGTCGAGATATTCTTGAAGATCTTCAAACATTTTCGGTGCTAGAGGATGCCAAATACCCATATCAGGGTAAACTACAGGCTCTTGATAATTCAAAAGCTCTTGGGAGTTTAACTTGCCTTTGAGGGAATATTTATCCGCTAACATCAAGAGGAAGTTTTCCAAGTTTTCCGCGGAGCCTCCTAACCAGTATTGGAAACTCAACATAAAATTCCGAGCATCTTGGGCCTTATCCATAGGCATATATTTAAGTACTTTTGGCAAAGTGCGGAGTAATTTCAGCATTCCATCTTGGAAAGAAGCCCCTGAATTTTCTTTACGTTTCCGCATAAATTGAGCAATAGCACTTTTAGATTGGCCTAATTGGGCCATAGAGAAGCTACCAAGTTTATTGAGGCGCATTACCTGAGGCATGGAAGGGAAAACTATAGCAGCATCTAGACGATCGCGATGGGGTTTTACAGCAGCGACCACTTTATCAGCTAAATCTTCAATGAAAATGAGGGAGCCGATGAAAATATTAGCTACAGCAAGATCTTTTTGGAATTGTTCGTAATTTTGAGGATCTCGTAATTCTTCAATCAGATAGCCACTGATAGATATTCCTAAATTGGGATTAGATTGGTTGATGTGTTTAACGGCAGCGGATAGAGAGCTTTGGTATTGAGGCTCTAGCACTACATAGACCACCTTGAGTAAATATTTTTTCTCAGTTTTCGGTTCGATTTGTCGAATGGTGGACTTGACGCTAGTAAACATATAATTGATTCTCCTTATGATGACGGCAATTGGTAAATCTACTGATTTGATTGCAAATTACTTCTCTATGTGTTTTTAGCAAAAAATGTTCATGTTTGATCGATTTTTCGCTTTTTTCGACACATTTTGAAAAAAACTAGAAAAATTTCTTTACAAAAATTTATCATTAATTGAGCAATTACTTTTGTATTTCTTAAAAAACTTAACGTATTATATTTAAACCAAAGAAAGCAATTATAATACTTAAAAATATTTTGAAATCTAAAAAAAAATTGAAAACCCAAGCCATACAACCATTAGATCTTTTAATTCTCTCCAATGGACCCGGAGAATTAATTACATGGGTATTACCAGTAGTGAAAGCAATTAAGCAAAAACTGGATCATTATTCAGAAAAGTGTCGAATTTCAGTAATATTATCACCTTGTCCTAATGCTACAGGAAAAGAAGTACAATTAGCTCAATCATTTCCAGGAGTCGATCGAGTGATGGATGCCAAATACTTTATGGATTTCTTGGTATTAGGGAAGACAAAAAATAACTGGGATTGGCATAAAAAAGGAGTAGTATTATTTTTAGGTGGAGATCAATTCTTTACAGTAGCAATTGCTCAAAGATTAGGATATATTAGTATAGTATATGCAGAATGGGATGCCCGTTGGTTACAATTCGTGGATAGATTTGGAGTGATGAAATCAGAAATCCTCAGGAAAATACCGCAAAAATACCACCATAAATTTACAGTGGTAGGAGATTTAATGGCAGATTTAGCACAAAAAACCTCCCCGAATACCCAAGAAAATAACAAAAATTTAGAATTAATAGGCTTATTACCAGGATCAAAACCAGCTAAATTAAAACAAGGGGTCCCACTATGTTTAGCCACAGCCGAATATATTCAAACTCAAAGGCCTCAAACCAGATTCATAATTCCCGTAGCTCCAACTCTAGATATAGAGACATTAGCAAAATTTGCCGATTCCCAATTTAATCCCATCATTGAAAAAATAGGTGGAGTTACAGGAAAACTTCAACAAACCCTAGGTGAAAATAGCAATGGTAGCATTTATCTTCAAACTCCAAAAGGAACAAAAATAGAACTAATCACAGAATTTCCAGCATATCAAAAATTATCCCAATGTAGCCTCTGTTTAACTACAGTAGGAGCAAATACAGCAGAATTAGGATCATTAGCAATTCCAGCCATCGTTTTAATTCCTACCCAACAATTAGATGCTATGCGAGCATGGGATGGGATACCGGGGATCTTAGCAAATTTACCTATATTAGGCTCTAGTTTTGCTAAATTAATTAATTGGTTAGTACTAAAATATACGATTAAATATAAAAAATTATATGCTTGGCCCAATATCTGGGCAAAACAAGAAATTCTTCCAGAATTAATCGGGGAATTATCACCTAGACAAGTAGGAGAAAAAGTCTTAGAATTATTAGAAAATCCTCAAAAATTAGAAAAAATTAGAATTAATTTAGTCAATTTACGAGGCAAATCTGGAGCAGCTTCTAAACTAGCAGAAATAGTCTGTAGAGAATTAGATATAGATCAGAAAATGGTCACGTCTATAAAAAAAGAAAATTTTTCAACATTTTAAATATCTCAATAGATTTAGTATGTTATGCTAAATAATCAATAATTAAAAAAAATAATCTATATTAAAATTGGAGAAAATCATAAAAACAATGAATAACAAAAAGAAAAATTTCCCGATAATAGCAACTGTAGTTTCCTTGAGTTTATTTAATTGTATTAATTGTAGAGTAAATAGTGCTACTTTAAAACAAGTAGAACAAAACCCTTTATTAGAAGAATCTATCTTACCCATAGGATTAGGTTTATCTGAAGAACAATTATTCCTCAATCTTATATCCCCAGAAATAACCATAGGCTCCCAAATCAACAATGATTATTTGATCCAACCTAGACTATCAGGTTATGATTTTGTGGAAATACAAAGAGAATCATTATTACAAGAATCATTATTACAAGAATCATTACTACCAATAGATATAGGATTAAATTCAGGATTACAAATTGAAAATTATGGTTCAAATATTAGAATTCTCTCTGGAAATGATTTTGACAATAGAAGAACAATAATTGGGGAAGATTTATCAGGAATTAGAGGAAATATCATTTTAGGTTTAGAAGATACTTTGCCTATTACAGTAGGGTTTGATGATGATGAGACATCCCTTACCTTGGGTAGTCTTCTAGATAGTTTCAGTCAATTAAGAGTAGAAGGTTTTGATAATGTAGTTCTTGGAACCGATGTGCCAATACTTTCTCAAACAGGCCTTGAAGACATTTTTGAAGGAGTTTATAGTTTTGAAATTACTGGGACACCTAGATTAAGAACTGAATATAATGGAATAGTAGATTTTAATCCCCCCAGGACACCTAGAACAGATCTTAGTGATCAAAATATTTCTGCAATTAGACCAAGGAATACTATCCCACTTCCAGAAAATCTCAGAGGAGAAAATGGTTCTGGAATAAGTGGAAATCCCAATTTTGCCAATCAATCCACTCCATTAGATAATACAAATTTGATAAGTCTAGAACAACTTTTAAACAGTAATTCTTTAGAATCTTCAAATACAAATACTAGTAGAGAAATTCAAAATATATCAAGAAACTTATTTAGAGAACAAGGTTCTTTTGTCAATCCAATTCTTAATTCAAGTAATATTTCCTTACAAGGTTTATCTCCTGAAGTACAAGAACAAATCTTAGAACCGGATTTAAATAATAGCAACTTGCGGATTCGAGTAACAGGTGTTGTGGCCAATCAAACTGGTGGCAATCCAAATCAAATCAATGATTTTCAAGATACTTCTAATCAATTTTCAGAAGTCGAATCTAATAGTGATAGTTTAATGAATAAACAACTAAGATCAATTATCAATAGTAATTCTCCAACAGCTGTTACCACAAGATTTCAATCACCTTTAGACGAGCAAATTAATGACAATTACCAACGAGAACAAGAAAAAGAAGAAAGAAGAGCAGAACAAATCAGAGAAAGAATTAAACAAAGAATTGAAAGGGAACAAGAAAGATTGACAAGACAACAAGAAAGACAACAAGAAAGATTGGCAAGAGAACAAGAAAGACAACAAGAAAGATTGACAAGACAACAAGAAAGACAACAAGAAAGATTGGCAAGACAACAAGAAAGAAATCTAGTTAGAAC
Organism: Prochloraceae cyanobacterium PL24a_bin.78; assembly: GCA_028281945.1. Classification (GTDB taxonomy): domain Bacteria; phylum Cyanobacteriota; class Cyanobacteriia; order Cyanobacteriales; family JANQIW01; genus JANQIW01. Next base: position 17,787 of record JANQIW010000107.1, on the reverse strand, counting down.
AAGAAGATTACCACAAAATAACCCTAGAGTAAATCTAACCAGAATTAACTAACATTCCTCGAATGTGTATCTTAAATATGGAGATCATAAACTTAGGTGCTAACACAAGCCCTGAAACGATATAAACCAGATCAAATTTTTAATAGCAGCAATTATCAAGTAATGTTAAGATGGTCTAATTAAAAAAGAGATGGTATTCTTAAAATTCATCTAGTAGAGTAATATTATGCTATCTATTGCACGTCTCCTTAGCTCTAGTTGTTTATTTTTTTTCTCCATGGCTCTAGTAAATGGGATAATTATTCAACCATTACAAGCCCAAGAGTCCAATTCAGAAGAAGTAAGCAATGTAGAAGAAAATTCCGATTCAAATCAAGTCCGCACTCTCAGTGAGAGTGATAGTTTCTTAACCCTCAACGGTGGAAAGAAATTAATGGATGAAGCAAAAAAGGCTGTTGATGATCAAAAATACGATTTAGCAGCTAGTAAGCTTCAGCAAGCACGGAAAGTTTTTAATCAGTTGTCTAATTTTTATTTACAATTAGCTGATAGTTTTTCAGGAATTGATAATGACATTTTCGATGAGCAAAGAAGAAATGCTCTGGCAACTGGACAAATGCGAGATGAGGCCACTTATCAATTGGCTTTAGTTCATCGTGCCCAAGAACAACCAGAATTGGCTGTTCCTTTATTAATTCAAATCATTCGCTCTCAAAATCCTACTACACAATTGGGGAAAAAATCTTATCAACAACTCTACGAATTGGGTTTTGTTGAAGAACCTTTTTCTCGATCTAGCAATTAATCCATCCATTGGAATTAATTAATTAATTACTTAATATTTTTTTTAGATACATTAGCATCCCTCTATCTCAACTTTTAATTACCATTGAAAATAAGATTATTAACAGCGGAGTTAAGAATGATTAGTTTAAAAGAAGTTGAAACCATGATTAAAAATCAACTTCCTGATGCTCAAGTTAAAGTTATCGACTTGAAAAATGGTGCCGATATTGGGGATCATCTTGAAGCAATAGTTGTCTCTTCTGCATTTGAAGGCAAAAGAACTGTACAACAACATCAGCTAGTCAATAAAGCTGTGAAAGAAGCCCTCAATTCAGGTGCTATTCATGCTTTGGCTTTAAAAACTTATACCCCTGAAGCATGGATTGCTTCTCAAGGATAAGCATAAATTAGGTGAGAATAAATAAATTTTAGCTAACAGCAAGCTAAATCAATTCTCAAAATACTAAATATTTGTACTAAAAAGAACTTGAATTAAAAATCAAACGGAGTTTCTAAATGACAATAACACCAGAATTACAAGCAAGAATTGACTCATACATCAAAGACAACAAAATTATGGTCTTCATGAAAGGCAATAAGTTAATGCCTCAATGTGGTTTCTCAAATAATGTAGTCCAAATTCTTAATACTTTGGGAGTGCCTTACGAAACTACTGATGTTTTAGCAGATGAAGAAATCCGTCAAGGAATTAAAGAATATTCTGAATGGCCTACTATTCCTCAAGTTTATATCAATGGAGAATTTGTTGGCGGCTCTGATGTGATGATTGAAATGTACAACACTGGTGAATTACAGCAAATAGTAGAAGTTGCTCTTGCTTCATAATTGATCTTTCCTAAAGGGTAGGTTTTCCTACCCTAAATATGTTTTTTTATTTAATTGATTAATTTAATCTATTTGTAAGTTAGTAAAAAAAGTATCCCAATTAGTTTTCCCCTGTTGCTCTTCTTCTTTTACTTCAAAGGTTTTATTACACGCTTCTGGTTTTTCCATGGCTTGAAGACAAAGAGCAGCAATAGCATCTCGACTTACTTGTCCTTTGATTTTATCACCTTGATCCCAAATTAAAGCTTTATCTCCCGGTTTTTCTGTTAAAGCACAAGGTCTAATAATTGTATAATTTAAACCACTATCTCTAAGAGCATTTTCTCCTTCTAGTTTCCACGTGAGAATCCCTCCTAACTGATCGTTCATTCTGACTGCTGGAGGCTCTTCTTCTAAGTTTAAATCTTTTCTTCCAGGGCGTGTCACACCGGCAGAACTAATCATAATAAATTGGGGTTTATGTTTGCCACCGTAGGCTTTAAGATATTCAATTTCTAAACCAAATTTTCCTGTGCTAAATTTAGGATTTAACGCCCCATCGTATTCAAATTTACTCAACATTAGCTGCATAGAATACACTTTACTAGGATCAAATTTCCCTTCACTCCAGACAGTTTTAGCTCGAAACACAGGGATTAAATCTCTCCAAGGAATCCTCACTGTTAGCCAACAATTGTGCATTGTATCAAAAGAATAACAATAAGAAATTCCATCCCATTTTCCCTCACAACGGCTGATAAATTTATAACGTTTGCCGTCTCCTTGGATTCTTAATTCAATCCCTTCATACTCTGATAAATCTAAGGCTGGGGCGAAATTTCGCGATCGCACAGAGGCAAAACCCCCATTATTTTCCGTAGAAACATTACCAGAAAATAGGGCACGATTGGGGATTAATTTCATATTACTTTCACTAACTCCCCCCATAACTACATCATTTAATGCCCCCCAAGTTTCTTTGACATCTTGGGTGGGATTGGTAAAATCAAAGAGAATTTTTTCCCCTTTTCTTAAAGTTTTTGCAGCAATTTGTACTAGATTTTTGATGCCTTCATATTCTACTTTTTCGGGAATATCTACTACTTCTGGCTCATAAAATTTAATTCCTTGATAGTATTTTTCTCTGTTAGGAGTATCCCCTTCTTTGGGTTGGACTTTTGTGCCCGTACAACAAATAATTGCGGAAATTCCTTTCATTAATTCGGGAGTTAATGTTTCTGGAATTACGATATTTGCTTCAAATAATTCTACCTTATCTGCATTTTTACCAAGGATTTCTTTGGCTCTTTTACTATCTCTAACTAAGGCACGCACTTCATAGTTATTTTCTAATAAAAGATTTACTACTCTTTTTCCTACACCACCAGTTGCACCGGCTACTAATATTTTTTCCATCTTTTTTTGATTGGGTTTGTTTTTCTTAAATAAACGCTGTAAACAACTAATAAAAGGAATTATCTCAAAATAATTTAAGGTTTGAAATAGTCTTCCAATTTCCCATTTTTTGCGAGTTTTTTCTGCCATAATTGCTTTTAATTTAATACTTTAGTTCTCTATTATAACACTATTAATTAACACTATTAATATTTTATTTTTAATAATCTTCAATTATTATATATAATACTTTGTTTGAGATTCGATCGTATCGTAAAAATATGAGATTAATTATGATAGATATTTAGTAATCAATCAAGAATTTTCTTTACTAAATAACTTCAAGATTGAGGATAAAACCGGGTAAAATATTTTCTCCAGATAAACTTTTAGGAGAATCTAAGATCTCTATTTCTTTCCCTTGACGATAGATTTCTACTTGTCTATTTTGGGTATTAATTAACCACCCTAAACGAGTGCCATTTTCTAAATACTCAATCATTTTTTCTTGAAGTAAGTTTAAAGTATCTATAGGAGAACGCAATTCAATGACAAAATCAGGACATAATGGTAAGAATTTCTTTTTTTGTTCAGATGTTAAATCATTCCATTTACTAAGAGGAATCCATGAAGCATCTGGGGCGCGATTTGCTCCATTTGGTAGTTTAAATCCTGTTGAGGAATCAAAAGTAATTCCTGTGGCATCAGCATCAGCCCAATTACATAATTGTTGATTTATTCTACTATTTCGATTACCAGTTTCTCCTCCTGTTGGTGACATAATGATTAAATCTCCTAATGAATTTCTCTCAAATCTCAAGTCTCTATTGTTAGCACAAAGTTGATAGAATTGTTCGTCGTTAAGTTGAATTGAGTCTAGATTTAGTGTAAAGTTTGTCATGATTTAAACCTAAATATATTGTGATGGAAATTGTGATGGAATTTCTAGTATAAAAATGTAGATCCAAATTTTTTTGTGTTGCTTAAATTTGCTACTAATTTTATTATTTAATTGATTAACTATAAGGCTTTTAGCAAAATCTTTTTGTCAATAGAAAGGAAAATTTTCTAGATAAACTATTAGCAATAAAGTCTATTATCAATCTAATGACAATAAACTTTGACTTGAAATATTTTGATTAATTTAATAAATTTTAGAAAAAAATAAATCAACAAACATAATGAGCGACGAATCAATTTTAAACTTTTAATTCCTAACATTATTGCTAGGAAAAGTTTGATAAATTTTACGCCGCCCAAGTATATTAATTCGTTATAAAAAAATTAGTAAATTTTAGGTATCTTCTTCAGTTTCTGACTTATTAGAATTATTACTAGCATTAGGAGAAGAATTGTAAATTGCATCTAGTTTTTGACGAGCATCTTCAACAGAAACAGAACGCATAACTAATAAAGGTTCATTAATACGTTTACCTTGATTATCTAATAATTCTGGATGAGATATTGTTGAAAAACCATTAGTTTCTACCTTACGAGAATAATCTTGATTTGATCTAGAACCTGAATAACTCCGTCTTGAGTCCACACTCAAAGTAATCAAACTACGGATTAAATTGCTAATCGCGAAAAAGGCGACTATAGTAAAAGCTAAAATGTAAAGTAAATGTAACATAATATTGTTCTCCTATGGATTTTAACAAGATTGGCTTATTTGTACCAAAATATTTAATCGGGAATTCTTAACCACTTATTAAGTAACTAGCTTAATTTTAATACATTAGGAATTGACCTAATTTCTTTCTTTACGCCATTTAATAGAAATTTGCCAACATTGGGCTACTAATTTATGCCAAGGCATTAATACTGCCATATCTATTCCTGCTTTGCCTTCAGTAACTTTGAACAACATTTGAGCTGTACGGACTTCTAATTGACTTTTTTTTATTCGATCGAGTAATTCTGTTTGCTCTTGGTTTGACAAAAATGAGAGATTTTCCTCTTCTAATAATTTTCGAGATCGAGAAAACCAATATTGGAAATCTTCTAAAAGTGGCTCTAAGACTTCTTTAAGAAGCTCTTTTTCTTCTGGTTGCATCCTATATAACATTTTACTATCTTCCTCCTTATATTAACGTTTTTAATAAAACTTTACAATCTCAGAGTAAATCTTAAGATTTTAGGTGGAAAAATAGGAAAAGAAAAATATGGATGTATAGAGGAAAATTTTGATTTAATTAATTAAATAAATATATTTCTTCAAATCATTTTTCGCATAATAGTGATAGAGATAAAGAATGGGATGAATGGGGCAAATGGGGAGAATGGAAAGTAGTTTTTGATACTGAGATTAAGGAAAAAGGTTTTTCTGAATTATCCTAAAATTAGGAAATTTTAACTCTATGATTAATTTAAAGACAAATTGATATTTAAGAGTTCAAAAGATTATTATAGAAAGATGGAATCTCGTGATTAAGGTTTTACAATTAATAGTTAAAACTTAAAACTTAAAAGTTAAAACTTAAAAGTTAGTAGTTAAAAGTTAATAGTTAATGGATTTTTGATTTCAAATTAATTTGAAAAAACAATTAACTAACCTTGTTTGATGAGATCATAGAAAAATGAAAAAACCCTGAAAAGGTTAAACTAAAAATTACTCTAAGAGCAAAAAAATGTCTACTGTCGAATCGGCTATTTCTGGCGAACAACAAAAACCAATGAAACTACCACGCACTAGCGAATCAGAATCACTCAAAAAAATTCGCCATACAACTTCCCACATCATGGCAATGGCGGTGCAGAAAATATTTCCTCAAGCACAGGTAACAATTGGTCCGTGGACAGAAACAGGTTTTTACTATGATTTTGCTTTATCAGAACCCATTGCAGAAAAGGATCTTAAGGCAATCAAAAAAGAGATGATTAAAATCATCAAGAAAAAATTACCAGTTATAAGAGAAGAAGTTTCAAAGGAAGACGCACAAAAAAGAATAGAAACCATTAATGAACCTTACAAGTTAGAAATTCTAGAAGGTTTAGAAGATCCCATCAGTCTATATCATTTAGGAGATAAATGGTGGGATTTATGTGCAGGTCCTCATGTGGAAACTACAGGAGATATTAATCCCAAAGCCATTGATTTAGAAACTGTGGCTGGAGCCTACTGGCGTGGTGATGCTAGCAATGCTCAATTACAAAGAATTTATGGTACAGCATGGGAAACTCCAGAACAACTAGCTGAGTACAAACGTCGGAAGGAAGAAGCTTTAAAAAGGGATCATCGTAAATTAGGCAAAGAATTGGGATTATTTATATTTGCTGATCCTGTAGGTCCTGGTTTACCCTTATGGACACCAAAAGGAACTCTAATTCGCAGTACTTTAGAGAATTTCCTCAAAGAAGAGCAAGTTAAAAGAGGTTATCTACCAGTAGTTACGCCCCATATTGCTAGAATAGATTTATTCAAAACTTCTGGGCATTGGCAAAAATATAAAGAAGATATGTTTCCCATGATGGCAGAAACTCCTGAAGCTGCTGCAATAGAGCAAGGATTTGTACTCAAACCCATGAATTGCCCTTTCCATATCCAAATATATAAAAGTGAATTACATTCTTATCGTGATTTACCTATCCGATTAGCAGAATTTGGAACCGTATATCGTTATGAACAATCAGGGGAATTAGGCGGCTTAACTAGAGTAAGAGGTTTTACTGTTGATGATTCTCACTTATTCGTTACTCCAGAACAACTAGATGATGAATTTCTCAAAGTAGTTGATTTAATTCTCTCTGTATTTAAAAGTCTTCAACTGAAGAATTTTCAAGCTAGATTGAGTTTCCGAGAACCAGATTCTGATAAATATATCGGCTCCCAAGAAGTGTGGGATAAAGCAGAAAATGCTATTCGTCGGGCTGTGGAACAAATGAATATGGAATATTTTGTGGCTCCAGGTGAAGCGGCTTTTTATGGCCCAAAATTAGATTTTATTTTCCACGATGCCTTAGAAAGAGAATGGCAGTTGGGAACTGTTCAAGTGGATTATAATTTACCTGAACGTTTCGATTTGGAATATGTAAGTCCAGATGGATCCCGTCAACGCCCTGTCATGATTCATCGTGCTCCTTTTGGTTCTCTTGAAAGACTAATTGGGATCTTAATTGAAGAATATGCCGGAGATTTTCCTTTATGGTTAGCTCCAATTCAAGCTCGTTTATTGGTGGTAAGTGATGAATTTTTACCTTATGCTCAAGAAGTTGTAACTAAAATGCAATTACAGGGTATTCGTGCAGAAGTGGATCTCAGTGGTGAGCGTCTTGGAAAACTAATTCGTAATGCTGAAAAACAAAAAATTCCAGTAATGGCGGTAATAGGAGAAAAAGAAGTACAATCTAATACTTTAAGTATTCGTACTCGTGTCACTGGAGAATTAGGTCAACTACCTGTAATGGAGGTGATTGATAAAATCAAAACAGCTATTAGCAATTTTACAGATTGGAAATAATTTTTTCCGATGGTTTAGTTTTATTTGGTAAAAGGTTTAGTCGGTAGAATTTTTGTTAGATTGAGTTATAATTAATGAAGTATATCTATCGACTAATTATTAAATACATTTAATAAAAATATTTTTAGGATAAGATGTAACTTAAATTTAATAAAAATTATGCTGATTAATAAAGTTTTACTAAATCGTTATCAAATTATCAAAGAGCTGGGTAGTGGGGGTTTTGGGGATACATACTTAGCTAAAGATACGGCTCTACCCAATAATCCTTTTTGTGTTGTTAAACATCTTTTACCAAAATTTTCTTCTCCTGATAGCTTTTCTATTGCTAAAAGTTTATTTGAAAGAGAAGCAAAAATGCTCTATAGGTTGGGAAAACACGATCGAATTCCGTCTTTATATGCCCATTTTGAAGAAGAACAACAATTTTATTTGGTACAAGATTTTATAGATGGAAATGATTTAACTCAAGAAATATCTGGGGAAAACAAGTTAAGTGAAAAAGAAACTATCAAAATTATAGAAAATATTTTAGAAGTTTTAGCATTTGTTCATGAAGAAAAAGTAATTCATCGAGATATTAAACCTGATAATATCATGCGTCGCAAAAAGGATGGACAATTAGTTTTGATTGATTTTGGTGCGGTAAAAGAAATTGGAGCCTTAACTGTCAATTCACAAGGAGAAACAAGTTTGACTCTGGCAATTGGAACTCCTGGGTATATGCCTAATGAACAAGCTAATGGAAAACCAAAGTTGGCTAGTGATATTTTCGCACTAGGAATGATAGGAATTCAGGCTTTAACTGGTTTAAGACCTCATTTAATTAGAGAAAATCCTCAAACAGGAGAGTTACTTTGGCAAGATTACGCAACGGTAAGTCATGACTTTGCCGATTTTTTGAATAAAATGGTAAAGGATAATTGGAAAGAGCGTTATCAAAGTGCTTCTGAGGCATTAAAAGATCTAAAAGTTATTATATCAGGGAACATAGTTACTAAGATTAATACTAAAATAAATAAGTTAATGCCCCAATTCTTTTGGCCAAAGATTATTGGTGGATTATCTATTGTGGCTTTGGTAATTTTCATTGTCAATCAAACTGTAGAGATGATTGATTCTTCTAAAAGAAAAGCTCCAGATAAAGTTAAAGTTACAAATAATCAATCACAGACACAAACACAAGGAACAAAGTTTCAGTCACAAGCAAATTGGCGTTCTCAATCAGGTAAAACTATTCTTCCAGAACTTGATAGTATATGTCATGGTGAGAATGAGATAAATTCAGCACAAACTGTGTTTAATAGTCCTCCATATAAAGGAGATCTATTTTTTAAATCTGGAAAATCTAAAGGATGTCAGCCGGGAGATATCATTAAAGGAAATTTCGATTTAAGCCAAAATTCTTATCATTGTAAGGGAGATATAACTGTTACTTGGAAGGAAGGTAATAAAGCTAATATTCAATGGGAGATTACTAACTCAGCTGATTATATTTGTCCTATTACTACAAGACATTGGGCAATTGAAACTTATCCTGTGAAAAAATAAAGTTTGTTTTTAATCATAATTAATTGGTTACTACTGAGTTATTACTTAATCTCAAGAGAGTCTTGAAGCATGATGGAGTTTAAAGATCTTAAATCTAGGATAATTAACCTTTTTAAGTAAAAAGATCGATGATATACTCAATTTCTCCCATTCCCCCATTCCCCCATTCTCTCATTCTCCATCTGTATCACTATTATGGGAAAAATGATATTATATATCGCCTCCACCAACAATGGTAACTATTTCCAAACGATCGCCTTCTTGTAAAATAGTTTCATTCCAATATTCTTTATGAATTATTTCACCGTTATATTCTATGGCTATTAGGCGAGGATTGAGATCTAATTCAGTGAGTAAATCAGGCAATTTAGTTTTAGGCAAACATTTAACGGGTTTTCCATTAACTTCTAGGTTTATTTTTGTTGTGATTTCTGACATAAGATTATAATTATTTTACTTCTAAACGACGATAATTTTGTTTTCTTACTAATTGGGAAATCAAATATTGGGTAACTCGATCGGGTTTATCGGATTCCATAATGGCTCTAACCACGGCCACCCTTTCCCCACCAGCTTTGAGAACTTCAATTAAATTATTGGTATCAATCCCACCAATGGCAAACCAAGGAATTTCAGCATTTTTAGCTGCATAGCGAACATAATCTAAACCTGCCGCTGGTTTATCTGCTTTAGTTGGGGTTTCATATACGGGCCCTACTCCTATGTAGTCTGCTCCTTCTTCTATGGCTTTTTTCATTTCTTCTGGGTTAGTAGTGGAGCGACCGATTAATTTTTGCCATCCTAATAATTCTCTAGCTACGGAAATTGGCATATCCTGTTGTCCTAAATGAACTCCATCGGCATTAACTGCTTGGGCAAAATCTACTCGATCGTTAACGATAAATAATGCTCCGTAGGCATGACATAATTGAGATAATTTATCTGCTTGTGATAAATTCAACCAATCATTTCCTTTCTTATGCCGGTATTGAACTAAATTTAATCCTGCTTGAAGTGCTGTTTCTACCACTTCTATTATATTATCTACTGGAGATGTTACTAAATATAGTAATGCTTCATCTAATTTTTTATGACGAGTAAAGCCTAACAAACTACTTTCTAAAGTATATACATTATAACGCATTTGTTTAACTGCTTTAGCCATATCTAAATTATATAACTTACCATATTCTTCTAGAACTCGTAGTGCTTCTTCTACTCTAGATATATTTACTCTCAGTAATTGTTCTATGCTATCTCGTTTTTCTTCTTCTGGATGGGATAAATCAGTTCCAGGATCGTTTGGAGTATCTCTGGCCATTTTTAGTTCTGAATGATGCCAACTTCCTAATTCTTGACGCATTTTTTTACATTCAAAAGATAGTTGGCGATCGTTTAAACCAAATCGACACCATTCTTCTATTATTCTTAATCCTTCTCTAGCTCGATCTAAATTAGCATCTAATATTCTATATATTGCTGGTTCTTGGATTTTGATTAAATTATTATGGTTATGATTATTATTCTCCATTCAGTTAAACTCCATATTTTTAATGGTTATAAAAAGATTTTATCAAGACAAATTTTTATCATTATTTATATTTTTTAAATAGTATTGATTTACTAAATTAATTTGCTAAATTAAATAGATGGTTAAAATACAACTTACAAGGTAATAGTATAGCTTTTCTAGAGTTAATAATCAAGAAATTGATCAACAATGGATTGGGGTAGTTTATTTGCAAAATACTATTTTAAGACATTTATTTAATTGATTTAACTTATTTCTTAAGTTTCTTGAAGTTTGATATTAAGTTGAATTATCAAAATCTCTAGCAACACAGTTTTATCTTATTAACTATTCATATATTTATTAAGAATTGATAATAAAAATTAGAAGATGCTCTGTAGTTTGGATATTTAAATTTTAATCCTTGTTGAATTCTTTTTAGTTTATTTTTTTCTTAACCCCCAATGCTAGATTATGAATTTATATTTTTTGATAAAATTTCCATCTTTTATATTTCTTCTAATTTAATTTCTTGCTTGTTAAAGGGCAATTCTCCATTAATAGCTTCGATTTCTTGACGTTCCATTTCATTTATTTCATCAATATAATGGCGCAAGATTTTATTCATTTTTAGGTTATAAAAACGATGTAAACTATAATTTGGAGTTGCTGGGAATCCTCTTCTTTTTTTATGTCTTCCTCCTGCACCGGGATCAAACATTTTTATTCCTCGATCTATCCCCCATTGTATTGGTTGATAGTAACAAGCTTCAAAATGTAAGCAGTCAAATTCTTCAAAACAGCCCCAATATCTTCCGTAAAGATTCTCACCTTTATTGATACAAAAAGACATTCCTACTGGTTTTTTAGGGTTATTTTCATGATTTGCTACTACTAAAACTACTCTATGTCTGTAATTAGGATAGAGTTGTTGAAAGAATTTATTTGTTAGATATTTGCTCCCCCAATAAAATTTTTCGCAAGTACTACGATAAAATTTATATATTAATGGGAATAAATGATGAGGAATTTCTTCACCAGCTAAAGTTCTTACTTCTAATCCTGCTTTGTTAACTGCTTTACGTTCTCTTTTAATATTCTTGCGTTGGTTAGAATTAAACATTTTTAAGTAATCATCGAAGTTATTAAAATCATGATTACTCCAGATATAACTGTGATGCATCCAACTACTAAATCCGTATTTCTCTATAATAGGTCGCCATTGGGGATCTACAAATAAAAAATTACAACTTGGAAGTTGATTATGATCGCAAAAATGGTCAATACTAGCTACCATTAGCTGTGTCAATTCCTCTTCATCGTAGCCTGGAGCGATTAAAAAACGATATCCCACGGCGGGGGTAATAGGAATCATCCCTAAAAGTTTAGGGTAATAATTTATGCCCAAACGATAAGCTAAATCAGCCCATTGATGATCGAAAACAAACTCACCATAGCTATGACTTTTGAGGTATAAGGGTGCTGCTGCTATTAATTGTTTATCCCGCCAAATTGTCAAATGACATGGTTGCCAACCGGCTTTTGCTGTAACACTGCCGGAAGTTTCAAGATTATTAAGCCATTCCCATTCAAGAAAAGGGGTTTTGAGGGGTTGGGCGAGAGTATCCCAATCTGCTTGTGGTATTTCTGATATTTTTTGGATCCAACTGATGGAATATTGGGGTTTGATTTTTTGAAACATTTACTAACAATTTGTTGGTTTAAGGATTAGGTATTTTTCTCTTTTCAAATATATCGTCTATTAATAGATTTTTTCAACTATTTAGTTTAATTCTATTTAAATTTTTCTATATATTAGGGTTTTGATGGGAAAAATGAGTTGATTTAATTGCCTCAAAAATATGAAAATATTGGAGACAATTTTGAGAAGAATTTTTGGTTTTTTTCTAATATAATTCATATTTTAGAAGGGTACAAGGCAATGTTCCATTATAAATAGGAATCTTACGAGAGGTTCTTAATCCTACTTGTTTTCCTAATTGTTTATTGCCAGTTAAAATATATGCTGTCCATCCTTTAAATCTTTGTTTGAATACATCTCCTAGCATTTTATATAGTGCTCCTAATTCTTCTGTTTTACCGATTCTTTTTCCATAAGGTGGATTACAAATTATGATTCCTGATTCTGTTGGTGCTTCTATTGTTTCTAGTTGTTTTATGGTTAGTTGAATTTGATTTTCTATGCCACAAAATCTTGCATTAGTTTTGGCTTGTTTGATAATTTCACTATCACTATCGCTGCCAAATATTGGGGCTTGTATTTCTGTTTTTTGATTCTCTTTTGCTTCTTTTATTAATTGATTCCATAAGGAAAAATTGAAATCTTTCCAACTTTGAAAACCGAATTTTTCTCGATACAAACCAGGGGCAATATTGAGAGATTTTAAAGTGGCTTCTATAGGTAAAATTCCAGAACCACATAAGGGATCCAAAAAGGGAATATTGGGTTGCCATTCAGCTATTTCTAAGAGTGCTGCTGCTAAGGTTTCTTTTAAAGGTGCTAATCCCATTGCAGGGCGATATCCTCTTTTGTGTAGGCTATTTCCTGAGCTATCTAAACTTAAAATACAGCGATTTTTTTCAATATGGGCGTTAATTAAAATGTCGGGATTGTTGGTGTCAATATTTGATCTTTCTCCTGTTTCTTTTCGCTGTTTATCGATAATAGCATTCTTAATTTCAAGGGCAGTAAAATGGGTGTGATTGAGGTTAGGATTTTTGCCAGTACAATTAACAGCAATTGTATTATTTGGGGTTAAATATTCTTCCCAATTTATTTTTTGAACATTGTAGTAAAGTTCTTTCTGATTAAAGCTTTTTATTTCTGCTATAGGTTGGAGAATTCTAAATATTATTCTTGTCCAAAGATTGGCTTTATATAGTAGTTTTTTATCACCTTGAAACTGGATACCGGTAAATTTTATTTCGATGTTTTTTGCTCCTAATTTCTTTAATTCTTCAGCAGCAATTGTCTCTAATCCACGGGTTACTGTGGCAAAATATGTGTTTTCTTTTGACATTTTTTGTATTTCCTATATGTTTTAAGATTTGATCTTTTTTTTACGATAAAAATACTTAAGATATTGTGAGATTATAGTATTTAGGTATAGATTATATTGATTATCTAAATAGAATTAATTTTATCTTCAATATATTTTTCATTATTTAAATTTAAATACTTTCAATTAAGTTAATCAAAGATTTAATAAACAAAATTAATAATTTATCAACTTTCTCAAAATCAACTTAAACATTCTTAATTTAAATTGATAAATATATTTATAAAAATGGTCTCAAATTAAGTTAGTATATTTACGTAGATATTTTACATCATGATTATGGGTTTTCCTTGAAATTCCTGTACTAACCGTATGTTAACTAGTGGATTACCATTTAATCACCATCAGTAATAATAAGGAGAATATTAAAAATGGATTTAAAAACGATTAAAGTAAAAGTTGATTGTACAACCCTTGAAGATTTACTAATAAGACAGCAATGGCAAGCTGCTGACAAAGAAACTTATCAGCTAATGATTAAAGCGGCTAAGCGAGAAAATGAAGGATGGCTGAGAGAAAAAGATGTTCATGATTTCTCTTATAAAATTTTAAGTAATATTGATGGATTATGGACACAGTATAGTAAAGGTCGTTTTGGATTTAGCTGTCAAAAAAGAATTTATAAATGTTTAGGTGGCAGCAAGGAATTTAATCTGGAAATTTGGGATAGTTTTTGCGAGATTGTCGGTTGGTATCAAGAAAATGAGACTATATGTAATGAGCATAGAGTAAATCTGCTCGATTTTCCTCCAGGATATTTTCCTAATTATTTTGGTTCTTTTTCATTTAATCTTATAGAAAATTGGTATTGGATTGTTTCTTATAGAGATTTATAAAGTTTTGATTGTATTAATAAAAGGGAAATAATTAAAGATTCATCTTCAAGTAACTTAATTTTTCCTTTTGATTCGTCTATTAATTTCCTTAATTTAAAAGTAATTTTTTCTGGTTAATAGCTGTTATTATTCTCGTGCAAAGTTTTTTAATAAATACTCTCGTGATAAATTCATCATTAATCGTGCCATTTCTTCACTAGGTAACTCGCTTAAAGGTTGAATTAGAGAAGATAAGTTTTCATCTAAAGTACCAAATTTAGCTTTTAGAATATTCTCAATAGATTCTTGTTTTCCTTCGAGAATACCTTCTTGTTTTCCTTCGAGAATACCTTCTTGTTTTCCTTCGAGAATACCTTCTTCTCGCCATTTTGTATATAAAGGTGTTAATTTCATGATTAAATTTCTCTCTTGTTCATCTAAATTATTTCTTAAATTTAAATTAGTTCGTAAATTTGGCACTAAATTCAAAATGTTCGAGCGTAAAAGATTATATCTTAAAAAGTAGTACTGAGAATAAATAATTACTATTATATAAAACTAAATTTCGTAATATATTGTATATTTATTCTCTAAAATAGCTACAATTATTATTGTCTAAAACGTTGTAATAATTCCTCTCGTGATAAATTTATAATTAATCGTGCCATTTCTTCACCAGGTAACTCGCTTAAAGGTTGAATTAGAGAAGATAAATCTTCATCTAAACTACCAAATTTGACTTTCAGGAAATTCTCAATAGATTCTTGTTTTCCTTCTTGTTTTCCTTCTTGTTTTCCTTCTTGTTTTCCTTCCTGTTTTCCTTGGAGAATACCTTCTTCTATAGCTTCTTCTCGCCATTTTGTATATAAAGGTGTTAATTTCATAATTAAATTTCTCTCCTCTTCCTCTAAATTATCTCTTAAATTTAAGTTAGTTCGTAAATTTGCCACTAAATTCAAAATGTTCGAGCGTAAAAGATTATTGGGATTTAAATTATTTATTTCCTCAATTGCCCTATCTTGAGTGCTATCTCTGCCTAACAATCTTAACCAAAGGGTATCTATGGTTTCTGGTAATTGGTGTATGACTATTATACCACTTTTGAAAAATTGAGGCAGGAAATAAACCCCACTTTCCGCCAATATCCCATCTTGATTGAGATTTGCGCCAAAACCAGTCAGAATTTTTTGGGATAAAGTAGGAGTGAGAATCCACAAACTAGGTAAGTTTTCCTCCTTGAGAGGTTGTTTTTCTCGATTAGCAATTCTTTGTAATTTACCATGCAAAAGATATAACTTTAGCAAACAACTACGGATTTGGTCAATTTTTGCAGAATTGCGGAAAGGCTCGAATATTGCTGGTTTAGCGGCTAATTTCCCTAGTAATCCTAAAGGTGACATGGTAGGATGGTTATCAGCAGGTGAAAACCAAATATCAATTTCCCTGATTTCTGGGGATATTTGATGGGATGCTTTCACTTCGCCATAGGGAGATAATAATTCCTCTAGGTAATCTTTAGCAAATTGATCGTGAATAAATCTGGTCATAATTTGATATTTTAACCTATTTTAAGATATATTTTAAAGAGGGAATTTCATATAATATTTACAGTTTAGGTGAATCTATGCCGAAAGAAATAGAAGATTATATTTGGATCGTAAACCCTGAAAATACTGAAACTAGTGGTCGCAGAAGTAACACACAAGATACAGGAGGCTTACTCAGGGATGAATTGGAAAATGCCCAATTGGAAAATGTGGAAACCCTAGAAAGCAGAGACAATGCAACTCCTGTGCCTGCCAAAAAACTCAAAGAAGAAATGAGCAAATTCCTGAAAATAGTGGATTATGTCTTCAGTGAGGCTCAACAACAACCATCGGGTTTAGAGTTAGATGAATTGACTTTATCGGTGGAAATTAATGCTCAAGGGCAAGTAAACCTCTTTGGTATAGGTTCTACAGCAGGAAGCAAAGGTACTATTCAACTTAAATTTAAACGAAAAAATGGCTAAGAATTGGGCGATCGTCATTGGGATTAATGAATATGATAGTCTAACACCTCTCAAATATGCCAAAACAGATGCCGAGGCTATGAAAAATTGGTTGGAAGAAGAGGCTAAGTTTGATAGGATTTTCCTTTTCACGGAAGATTCTCCTAACATAACTACTCGCAAGTCTTCCATCCCGACTAAACCAACTTTTGGCTGTTTACGGCGATTCCTACGTGCCCAATTTGAAGATACTAAAATGCCTCCTCTCAGCGCAGGTGACAATCTCTGGTTCTTTTTTGCAGGCCATGGATGCCGTTATGGGGATCAAGATTATTTAATGTTGGAAGATAGTGATCCCGGTGATGTAGAGTATACGGCTATTTCTGTGAATTATGTGACCCAAAGATTAGGTCGATCAGGGGCAGATAATGTGGTATTATTTTTAGATGCTTGTAGGGATGATGGCAATCGAGGGGGGTTAGGAATTGGTATGGAATCCCATAAAGGAGTGATTACTTTTTACTCTTGCAATGCAAATCAAAAGTCTTGGGAGATCGATGAATTACAACATGGTTCGTTTACCTATGCTTTATTGGAAGGATTAAGAATTCAAGGGGAAAGAAACTGTGCTACTGTGGAACGGCTAGATGGTTATCTAATTCGTAGAATCCCAGAAATTAATATTCAATATAATAAAATTATTCAAAATCCGTATCTCAAAGCCGAACCTCCTTATAAAATGTATTTTATTTTGTTAAAGCAATATGCCACTATTAGGGATGCAGAATCTTTAAAGCTCCAAGCATTTCGGGCTGAGAGTGAAGAAAATTTTGAACTGGCAAAGCAATTATGGATTCGAGTGTTGATTGTATCTCCTGCTGATATTGATGCCATCGCAGCTATCGAAAGAATTGTTCTCAAAAATAATCCTAAAGCTCCACAAGATAAAAGAGAAGCTCCCATTCCTTCTGATAAAAGTGGCTCTCGTGCTGAAGTAATTTCACCTCAATCTATTTCTCCTCCTCCGCCTACATCAAAAACCATCCCTCTAGAAAGTGAAGTAGGAGTAGACTATACCAGATTAAGGGATTTACTCGCCAAACAGAAATGGAAAGAAGCAGATCAAGAAACTCTCCAAGTTATGCTAAAAGCTACTAAAAGGGTGATAGAGGGTTGGCTTCGAGTACATGATATGGATAATTTCCCATGCCAAGATCTGCGCACCATAGACAGATTATGGGTATACTACAGTAATAGCCGTTTTGGATTTAGCGTTCAAAAAAAGATTTATCAAGAATTAGGGGGAACAAGGAAGTATAATAAGCAGATATGGGAAAATTTTGGTGATCAAGTAGGATGGCGTGTCGATGGCAAA
>JANQIW010000074.1 GCA_028281945.1 Prochloraceae cyanobacterium PL24a_bin.78 | reverse complement strand
TGATACTAATCTTTTTATTATTTGTTTACTGACTTTTGTCGGCAGTGCCCGATAATCAGGACTATTTTTAATTAAATGATATAAATCTGTCAAACTATATTTTTTACCTGTTGAGAAAAAATGTTGACGACACAGATAATTAGCTGCGTTATAAAGATTTTTAGAGAGAAAACAGAGTTTATCCATCTCCCTCCAATATTTATGGCTTTTTTTGATTATATGTCTTTCAACTAGCTGCATTTCTTTTCTTCATTGGGGAAAATTCTGTATGTGACGCTTTGCTGCTTCTTTGCGCGAGATGTTTTAAACCCCATCATATTATATCCTAAAATGTTCAGTGACAAAACAGGATATAAACACTCTGGAACTCTGCTTCTCTACTACATTTCCTTACAAATATACTTTATAGTAATTCTAGGAGATTTGTGCATATTTTACGATAAAAGTGGAGGATTATTTTCAACTGCTTTGAACCCCAAGATTATAATATGGAAAATTAATCAAAAATACCTGCTTTGATGTCATTTTGTAACTTGTCTATTTTTTCCTCAAGCCTAAGTGTCAATTCATCCAGAATCTTATCCTTACTAAGGAATGGCTTGGAATTTTTAGCTATCTTTTGCATTTCAAATGCAGCTTTTTTTTGTCTCATCCCATCCCGAATTCGGCGTATTGGAGATAAAATGTCAGATTTATTTATAGGTTTCTGCAATTTTTCAATTAAACATGGTTTATATTCTAAATTGAGAGACTGACACCAATCATTCCATTTAAAAGCTAAAATCCTAGGATTACTGACAATAGGAATCCAAGGTACACGCAAAACATCAGCAACTATTGCACCATGCATAGCTTCTGCAAGCAAGATTTCCGTTTCATTAATACTTTCCAGTACTTTCTCTACAGACCAATGAGGATCAATATATCCAAAACCAATTTTTTTGCATGCTAAATTCCAACCATCATGAGTTAAAGAATGATGAGGCATATAAGAAAACTTATATTTTTTATTTATACTTGGTTTGAAGAATTTTTTTAGTAATGCTGCTCCATCTGTAATGGCCAAATCCTTAGAGAAACCAAGAGCTTGGGCTGAAAGTGGCCCTCTTACGCAATAAATAACATAAGAATCATCTAGACTAGGACTATCTCCATAACCTACTCCAGTACTAAAAATTACTTTCTTATAACCTGTTTTGATTTCATTTATACGTTTTTGGTTTATTAAAGTTCCTATTCCTATAAATGATACTTGTTGATTAATTTCAAAAAAATTAGGAATTAGTTTTGGCCAAAGCCATGGATTAAGTTGATCTCCAAAATTTGGAACTCTTTTAAAATAAATTAGTTGCATCTTAGAAATAGATTAAATACTAAAAATGTTCTTTCCCAAATATATTATCTTAAATTAAGGCAAAAAATGCGATTTTTTCCTAACCCAAAAAATAAATTGATTGAAATCTTTTTAAAACTTGTATTTTCAAATCATTCATTTTATGCAATTTTTAACTATATTGGGAATTTCTGAGGGGCTTAAAGCTATATTTATCTTAGCGTGATTAAAAATATTAATAATATCTCTATTTTGGAGTTGATTTTCTAGGAAATATGATAACTGATTGGCAATTATTGTATTAGTGTCTTTTACTATTCTTTGTATTGGTGTTTTTTCTCCTGGAAGATAAATAATAACGGGTTTTTTAATTTCAGTAGCAATAAAGTCTGCAAGATCTTTTTCTTGATTACTTTGAGGTGGTAAAATTAACACTATTACTTCAGTTTGGATGTCTCTATCTAGAATTTCTAACCATTGTTTAAAATCAGAGCCAATAATTCCTTCATTTCCTAAATTAATGACTATTGATTCTCCTAAACCACATCGATTTAATTGCAAAGCAACTTCATAATTAATGCTATCAGTTAGACTAATTAATCCTACTTTCCCTTCTTGATAAAATTGAGGTTGACAAATACCAATCCAAATTTTATTCGGGATAATTATACCACTACTACCTGGTCCGATAATCAAGGTATTATTAATAGTTGCTTTTTTTAATAGTTTAATTGTATCTAAAGGTGGTACTCCATTGGCAACAATAATTATTTGTTTAATCCCTGCTGCCATAGCTTCTAAAGCTGTATCCAATACTTCTTTATAAGGGGAAAAATTCACGGCTATTTCTATTTCTCCTATTTCTGAAATTGCCGTATCTACTAGATCAAATATTGGAATATCTTTTACGACTTGTCCGCCAAATCCTGCACTAATTCCTCCTACAATATTAGTGCCATATTTTTTCATTTTTTCTCCATATTCTAATGCTAATGGTTCGGTTATTCCTTGAATTATTACTTTGCTTGTTTCTGTCCAAATCATGTTTGTTGGTTAAGGATTTATGGTTGATTCTTAAAGAGAAATAGTCTTTTTAATAGCTTCTTCTAAGCTATTACTCCAATATATATACTTTGAATCAAAATTTTGTTTTAGTGATTCAATATTGGCATCTTCTAGACGAATAACATATTTAAATTGATTAACTTTTGATTCTTTTGACTTTGAATCAGATTGATTTGATAACCAGCGATGACGAGATAATCTACCAGTAGCCCTTTCCATTCTTTCCTCTCCTTTATCAACAAAGTCTCCATGGGTTTGAGTTAATTGTGGTTGGAAATAATTAGCAATTCCATCTATTAAAATTTTGTTATTTTCTGAGCTAGTTAAAAAATTAATTAAAACAACTTTTAGATATTTTAATTGTGTTAATTCTTCTAGAGTCATTTGCAATTGTTCTGCTAAATTAATTTCATATTCATTAATCACAAAACAAGCTCCTATCTTAAAATTTTTTTTAGCAATTAAATCCCAACTTGCTAAAGCTAAACCAACTCCATTAGCAATAATGGCAATTGTTCCACTTTCTGGAGAGCGATAAAGGGATTTAGGTTTAAATTCTTCTAGATTTTCTGGGAGATTTTCTGGGAGATTTTCTGGGAGATTTTCTGGGAGATTTTCTTTTATTTCATCCTTATTTTCTAAATTAGAATTTCTAAAATTTAAGAGATCTTGATGTCGAAATAAACCTTGATCGTTGACTTTTATTTTGCCATCAAGAGCCATTACTTTTCCCCAGGAATCTACTCCTAAAGGATTTATTTCTACTAAATCTAAATCTTTTTGAGCAAAAAGATAGTACATTTTTTCAATAATTCCACTGACTGATTGAATCAAATTAGGATCTAGCCCCATTTTTATCGCTAAACTTCTGGCATAAAATGGTGAGAATTCATCATCCACCACAATAAAGTGCATTTTTTCTAATAAAGTTTCAATCTCCATCCCTCCTTTTGTCGAACCCGCCAACACAGGGCGTTTAATTTGGTAATCTAGGATTACTGCTAAAAAAAATTCCTCTTGAGTATCGTAGCGAGCTTCGGCTAATAAAACTTCTGGATATTCTCCTGTGATTGGCAAGTTAAAAATCGATCGCGCTACTGCTATAGCATCAATTGTATTGTCAACAAAGCGGATTCCCCCTGCTTTTCCTCTACCTCCAACTCTAACTTGAGACTTTAGCACAATGGGATAGGGAATTGATAATTGTTTAATTTCTCTTACTTCTTTAATTGGTTGAGATGGTAATACGGGTATCCCTACCTCAGCAAATAATTTTTTGGCTTGATATTCTAACAACTCCATATTTTTGATATATACTCTGTATTATACGGTTTTCCGCTTTATGTTACCAAATCTCTAGCTAAACGGCAATTTTTCCCTGATTTTCCCCTGATTTTTGCCCACTATATCAAATAACATTTGACAAGAATTCTTAACATATCTTAATATATAATTACAAGGTAAATGCACGCACGCAAAGTAAAAGGGATGACAAGTATTGTGTTAGGTAGCCTACCATTTCCAAATCAAAGTGGCGATCGTATTATTAGTAAAGTAGTTACTACGGCCATCGCTGCATTATTCAAAAAAACAGGAAAGCTCGAAGCTTCCGTGCGGGCTGAGCCTGTAGCTAAACTGCTTCAAGGCAGTATTGATGGCTTTGACTTGATTGGCAACGGAATGTTAATGTTTAACGGTCTGAGAATTGAAGGGATGGAATTATACCTTCAAGCTGTCTCTATTGACTTTAGCGCAATTTTTAGCGGCAAGGTTAAGCTTAGACAACCTACCCAAGCTTCGATGAGGGTTGTTTTAACGGAGGAGGATTTAACTAGTTCTTTTAATACTCCTTTTATTGTGGATAAATTACAAAGATTACAGTGGCAAGGCCAGTCTCTTCATTTTCAAAATACCCAAATGATTATAAATGATGATAAATCTTTAACTATTAAGAGTCAAATAGGTGTAGGAGATGCAAAAGATCTTATAGATGTTGATATTACTGCTTCTATAGATATTCAAGAGCGACGCAAAATCCAGTTTGTTGATGTTATTTATAAAGGTGATGAAAAATCTCAAACTTTGGGTAAGGCTTTAATCGATCACGTCAATGATCTACTTGATCTCGATAAGTTTGCTTTAGAAGGTACTCAATTAAGGGTCGATCGAGCTAGAATTCGCTCTAAGAAAATGGTTTTTTATGGTACTGCTAGAATCGATCGTTTTCCAGAATTAAAAAGAAAAGTCTCAGCTTAAATTTTTTATAAGCAATACTAATATATTCAATCTAATTCAGTAATATTATCCAACCATTTTAATATACCAATAACAAATCCTCAAGAATTTCTCCTTGGGGATTTTGAAATTTTAAAACTCTAAGATCTTAAAACTCTAGTAGCATTAAAGATTGCTAAAAGTGCTACTCCTACATCCGCAAAAACAGCTGACCAAAGATTTGCTATTCCTAAACTTCCTAAGAAAAGAAATATGGCATTTTTATTACCAATCGTTAATTTCTCTAATCTATCTCTTTCAACTTTAAAGAAAATTGATATTACATTAGAATTATTAATCGATATGGAATTCCAGGAGTAGTAGGTACAAATCATGTCTTATACCAAATTCTCTTTAAAGATGATAGAGTTAAATCTATCTAAAACCGGCACGATTCTCCACCCAAAATTTATCTCCCTTGTCCTCCTTGTCCTCCTTGTCTCCCCTCATCCAAGTATGTCATGCTTTTGGAAAAATGATATTAAGTGAGCAACGGTTTCGACAGAAGTATCAATTGGTCATTTGTGAGACCCATCTGTATTATTTTTATTGGAGACTATGAAGTTTACCTCAAGCCTTTCTTTTTCTCTAAGCAATTATCATTGAACTCAGGTATCTTAGTTTCAAACCAGCAATGAAATTTAGAAAGTCGTTTCAAAAAATTCATCCTAATGTCTGGACCTTGGGTTTCGTAAGCCTATTGACAGATTTTGGGACGAGAGCAATTAAATCAGTTCTGCCCCTATTTTTAGTGTCTGTTTTGGGTGCGAATTTAAGCACCATAGGATTAATTGAAGGCATCGCTGAATCTACAGCCTCCATTGTAAAACTTTTCTCAGGAGCGTTAAGTGACTACTGGGGAAGACGCAAGGAACTGGCTATACTTGGATACGGACTCTCAGCCGCCATTATTCCTGTGTTTGCCTTAGCTAATAGCCCATTTTGGGTATTAGTGGCTCGGTTTGGTGATCGCTTGGGTAAAGGGATTAGAGTAGCTCCCCGTAACGCTTTAGTGGCGGATACGACTCCAGTGAGTCAAAGAGGTGCGGCCTATGGATTGCGTCAAACCCTCGATACCATCGGCGCGTTTTCTGGCCCTTTAGCAGCTACTCTTATTTTATCAATTTGGAATCAAAACTTTCGTTTGGTATTTTGGGTTGCCCTGATCCCTAGTATCTTATCAGTATGCTTGCTAGTTAAAGGTATTCGAGAACCCACTCCCGTTGAGGAAAAACGACGTAATGGGATTCAATGGGATGCCATACAAGAGTTAGGTGATGGTTACTGGATCTTAATGGGGGTAGCTATATTATTTAATTTAGGAAACTTCAGCGATGCTTTTTTGCTATTGAAAGCACAAGAAGTGGGCATTCCATCTTCCTTAGTTCCTTTATCTAGCATGGTGATGAATTTTACCTATACGTTGAGTGCCTATCCTTTAGGATCCCTTTCTGATCACATCGGCAGGAAAGGGCTACTCATAGGGGGATTTTGGCTGTTTTCTTTGGTTTATCTAGGTTTTGCTTTTGCCGACCGACCAGCGCAAATTTGGGGACTTTTTGCTCTTTATGGAGTATATCTGGGCATGAGTCAAGGAATTTTGTTGGCGTTAGTGGCCGATCTTAGCCCTAAGGGGTTACGCGGGACGGCGTTTGGTCTTATCAATTTAGTCATTGGTATTGTTTTACTGCCAGCAAGTCTCTTCGCGGGTTTCTTATGGGAACAAGTTACCCCTCAAGCCCCTTTTTTGGTGGGTAGTGGATTGGCGATCACTGCCAGTTTACTTTTAATTTTGAAGCCAAAGAATTAAAACAAACTAATTTGTCTTGTCGGGTAAGGCCGGAATAAACCCACGAATTCTCTCTTGAACCTGCATTTTCAAATTATTATACCAAATCCAGTATATATAACCCCTTTATTAAAAATTGTTGGATTTCTTGTATATAATGGTTTTCATCAATTCAAGGTTTGTGGTTTTTTTAAACAAACAAATGTGATGTCAACCCTTTTATCGAAAAAAATTTGGTTAGTTTTTAATAAATTCTAGATTAATTAGAGTTTACCAAAAAATATTAATCTTAAGATTTTAAAACTCTAGTAGCATTAAAGATTGCTAAAAGTGCTACTCCTACATCAGCAAAAACGGCTGACCAAAGATTTGCTATTCCTAAACTACCTAAGAAAAGAAAGATTGCTTTAACTGTCATTGCTAATATAATGTTTTGCCAGACAATTTGATGTGTTTTACCAGCTATACCTATTGCTTCTACCACTTTGGAAGGAGAATCTGTCATCAAAACTATATCGGCAGTTTCAATGGCGGCATCAGAACCCATTACTCCCATGGCCATTCCTACGTCTGCTCTAACAATTACAGGGGCATCATTAATTCCATCTCCTACAAAGGCAATTTTATCTTTTTTATTAGATTCATAAAGATATTTTTCTATTGCTTTAACTTTATCTTCTGGCAAGAGTTCGGCTTGATAATGATCTATTCCTAGTTTATTAGCTATATCTTTAGCAACATTTCTGTTGTCTCCTGTAAGCATTATGGTTTTTGTTATTCCTTTTTGTTTTAATTTTAGGATTGCATCTCCTGCATCTTCTTTTAATTTATCATTGATTAGAATATAACCCAAATATTTTCCCTCTGCTGCTACATGAACTGCTGTTCCCTGTAGATTACAGGTATGGTGTTCAATTTTGGCTTTATCCAATAAACTATGGTTTCCGACTAAAACTTCCATTCCTTTGACTTGAGCACGAATACCAAATCCTGAAATTTCTTGATAATTAGTAATCTCAGATTCTCGAATTTCTCCATGGTAAGCTTCAAGAATCGATCGAGCAATGGGATGATTAGATTGGGATTCGGCTAAGGCTGCTAAGTTGAGTAATTCTGTTTGGTTATAACCATTATAGGGTACTATTTGAGTGACTTGAAATACTCCTTGAGTTAAAGTCCCAGTTTTATCAAAAATAACTGTTTTAACTGCGGTTAAAGTATCTAAAAAAGTCGATCCTTTAACTAAAATGCCTTTTTTTGCTGCACCCCCAACACCACCAAAGTAACCTAAGGGGATACTAATCACTAATCCACATGGGCATGAAATTACTAATAATACTAAGGCTCGATATACCCACTCTTGCCTTGTTACTTGTGGTATGAAGATGGGTAGGATGATGGCTATGGCTAAGGATAAAAACACGACTATGGGTGTATAGTAACGTGCTATCCGTGTCATTAATTTTTCTGTTGGTGCTTTTTTACTCTTGGCATTTTCTACCAAGTCTATAATTTTGGCGATGGATGATTCTGTATATTTTCTCGTTACTCTTATCTTTAAACTTGCTGTTTGATTGATATATCCTGCTAAGATTGTTTCTCCTTCTCTAACTGTCTTGGGAATTGATTCTCCTGTTAAGGCTGATGTATCTACTTGTGATTTTCCTGTGATTATTTCTCCATCTAATGGTACTTTTTCCCCAGCTTTGATAATAAGAATATCTCCAACTTGTACTT
Organism: Prochloraceae cyanobacterium PL24a_bin.78; assembly: GCA_028281945.1. Classification (GTDB taxonomy): domain Bacteria; phylum Cyanobacteriota; class Cyanobacteriia; order Cyanobacteriales; family JANQIW01; genus JANQIW01. Next base: position 1,378 of record JANQIW010000074.1, on the reverse strand, counting down.
TTTCTGGTGATTTTTCTTTGATTTCTCCATTTTCTATTATATTTGCTTTATTCGGACGTATTTCTAGTAACGATCTAATGGATCGCCTCGATTTCCCTACGGCATAACTTTGGCATAATTCTCCTATTTGAAAGAATAACATTACTGCTGCAGCTTCTGGTAATTCTTGTATGGCAATTGCTCCTATTGTTGCTATTGTCATTAAGAAGTTTTCGTCAAAGATTTCACCTTGCAAGATATTTCGCCCGGCGTTTGTTAGTACATTCCAACCGCTGATAAGATATGTTGTTATAAATATTGCATATTCTACTATTCTCCAATTAGGTTTTTGTAATTTTTCATAAAAGATTATCCCAATAGTAAATAATATTAATGGTATTATTAGGGCTTTGAGTTCTTTTTGTGTTTGATTATCTAGTGTTATTTGACCAGTATTAAGGTTATCTACTTGGTTTTCTCTGGTAGATTCTTGTCCACAGCTGCAATTTTTGTTTTTATTTGACATTTTTTAATTGAAATTATTCTGATTATTTGTCCTCGATATCCATTCCTTGTTGTTTTAATAATGCTTTTAGACGATCGATTTCCTGTTGTGCTAAATCAGCACGTCGGCTTTCTTGTTCTGCACGCAGACTTTCTTGTTCAGTTCGTAGACGCTCTTGTTCTAGTTCTTGGGTTAATTGTTCTTCTGGCAAGAGAACTAATTCTTTTGATTGGGTAAAAAACCTTAATTTTTTTTGGTAAATACCTAAATAAAGGTTTAATTGTTTACTCCATAACCATCCTTCTTCTGTAGGTTCTATTTCTATATATCCACCTGTATTGAGATAAAATCCCTTAAATTCTAAGGTTTCAGGATCGAACCAAAAGTAATCAGGAGTACGAAAGGTGTTTTGATAAATTTCTTTTTTTAATCCTCGATCGACTGATCCTGTGTTTTTAGATAAAATTTCCACAATGACGTTGGGATATTTACCATCTTCATGCCAGACTATCCAACTTTTGCGGTCTCTTTTTTCGGTGTCTAATACTACAAAAAAATCTGGCCCTCGAAAATATTCAGATTTAAGCTGATTTGGGCTGTAGTAAATGGTGAGATTTCCAGAGGCATAGAAATCTTGACGATCGCGCCAATGCCATTCTAGGAGATCGATTAATAAATCTATTTGTTTACGGTGTAAATCTGATTCCAAGTTAGGTTCATTACTTTCCATCTCGGCTGGAGGGAATTGTAGTCCAAGATTTTCAAGCTCTTCTTTTATTGTTTTTGATTTAATTATTTCTGAAGTTACTAAGCTAGTCATAGCTAATATCATTTTTGTTTAATGAGGGATAGAAATGGAGAGTGGGGGAATGGGAGAGTGGGGGAATGGGAGAG
>JANQIW010000068.1 GCA_028281945.1 Prochloraceae cyanobacterium PL24a_bin.78 | reverse complement strand
TAAATGTATAAAAAAATGAAAAAATATAATATTATTAATTCATCCAATAAAAAATTTTATTTATAATTTGTATTGATTTTAATTTGTTTATGAGATAATTTCCATCCTAACTGAGTAGGTTGTAGATAAATTTTTTTAAGAGTATTAATATCTCTTGGAGAAATAGAAGCAATATCACGAGTTTGAGAGAAAAACATCGTATCATTTTCCTCTGGTGAATGACCCCAAATCCCTAAACCATGACCAATTTCATGCCTTGCCGCCCCTAAAATAGAATCAAAACTTTGACCGGGTTTAATTTCAATGGTCATCTTGTGGGATAATTTAGGAGGATCATCTGATGTTAAATAAAAGTCATAACTGGTTTGAGCAGAGGATGCTCGAGGAAGATCAAATAATCCTGTTTCTGGATTGATCGTTACATCTAGAGGAGGAGACGATCGCAAAATAATAATATCAGCCAAATCTGAGTTATCCACAACTAATAAAGGTAAATAAAGATTCCATTCTTCCAAGGCTTGACTTACTGCTTCCAACCATCGATGCTGCCGTTGGCCACTTGCAGATAAAACACTAGCTTCAGTGGGTTGTTCCAAATATACCTTTATAGGAAATTCAGACCAAATTAAATAACCTAACGGTGTAGATTCAATAGCACTAAAATAATCCCCTACCGCCTCATCAAATTGCCAATTAGCTAAAGACAGAGGTAAAGGATGAATTTGGAGTGGAGGTAAGGTATAGTTACTTTCTAGATTATTTGCCCTTACTTTCTCAAACCCCAAAACAATAATAAATAAGCTAATAACTAAGCTGATAGCCATTAGTATCAACCAAGTTTTCTTTGTTTTTAAATATTTCAAATAAGTCTTTTTCAAAACATTTTTGAGTTTTTATTTTAGATATTTTAATGCAAATTTTCTAATTTACCTCTTCTACTCCAAGAGATTCTAACTCTGATGGATTAGTATTTGTAGAATTTTCTTCTATATTATTAGATTCTGGAATATTTGTATCTGTATTATTCTCTTCTATAGGATTAGATTCTGGGATATTTAACCCTGGAACATTTGTATCTGGTAGGATAAAATCACCACTATTAACTCCAACTGGATTTAACCAACCGGCACTTAAAACAATAGTTAATGCTATAAAAGTAATACTTAAAACCCAAGTAATGCGGTTAAGAGTTTTTTCTGCACTTTTGGCACTGGTAAATAATTGAGCTTGTCCACCAATTCCACCAATCCCGTCTCCTTTGGGGCTGTGAAGCAACACTAATACTACTAATAAACAAGCTGAGATGGCCCAGATAATTTGAATCAATTGTTCTATTTTCATGTTTGATTAACTAACAAAATTTCATATCCTTACCATTGTGCCACATAGTATCTCAGAATACTGACTAAGTGGTAAAAAAAAATTATTTTGGGATAATAAGGGGAAAAGAAGTAAGAATCAATTCCATCCCCTCTGGTTTTCTATCCTACCTAAGAAGATTCTAGGGATTTAGACAGAAATTTCAACAGGGATACGATTTGGTTTAATCTCTAATTCTAATGCTTTAATCAATGATTCCCCTGTCATTTCTTGAGGTTTTGGTAAACCAAGTATGGACAAAATGGTGGGAGCAATATCTGCTAATTTACCGTCATCTCTAAGATTTAGTTGTGTAGCATAACCTTTGATTTTTCTCTTCTCTCCTTCGACTACAATTAAAGGGACAGAGTTGGTTGTATGAGCAGTCCAAGGATTGCCAAATTCGTCTTGCATATATTCTGCGTTGCCATGATCTGCGGTAATTAAGACAGTGCCTCCTACTTTTGTAGCACTTTTTAATAAGTCTCCTAAACAATGATCTACAGTTTCAACTGCAATTTTTGCTGCTTCTATATTGCCAGTATGTCCTACCATATCAGGATTAGCATAGTTAACTACTACTAAAGAATAAATTTCCTTTTCTATAGCTTGACATACAGTTTGTGTTACTTTTTCTGCTGACATAGCGGGGGCTTTATCGTAGGTTGATACCATTGGGCTAGGAATCAATTCCCGATCTTCTCCTTCAAATGGTTGCTCTCTACCACCATTAAAAAAGTAGGTAACGTGGGGATATTTTTCTGTTTCTGCGGTTCTAAATTGTCGTAAATTTTGGTTGGCGATTACTTCCCCAAGAATATTGGTTAGGTTTTGTGGTTCAAATGCCACAGGTGTTGAGAGATTTTGATCGTATTGAGTAAAGCTTACAAAGTGAAGTGGTTGGATTTTTTCTCGATTCCAGCCGTCAAAATTGTCATTGACAAAGGCATAAGTTAACTGTCTTGCACGATCGGGACGGAAGTTAAAGAAAATGATGCCATCTCCAGGCTCTATTGCTCCTTCAGTTAACCTAGTTGGGGGGATAAATTCATCTGTTATGTCTTGTGCATAGAATTGTTCTAATACTTCTACCGCAGATTTTCCCACACCTGCTCCATTTTGAGTCATGCAATCATAAGCTTTTTGAACTCTATCCCAACGACGATCGCGATCCATGGCATAATAGCGACCAGTAATGGTGGAGATTTTTCCCACACCTCTTGTTTCCATATGGCTAAGTATGGTATTCATCGCCTTGATTCCATCTGTAGTTTTAGTATCTCTACCATCTGTAATAGAGTGGACACAAACATCAGATATGCCTTCTAATTTGGCCAAATCTAATAATCCCAGAAGATGATTTAAATGGGAATGAACTCCACCTTCAGAACAAAGACCAATTAAATGTAGTTTGCCTTGGGAGGATTTTACTTGTTGACAGACTTTTAATAATGCTTGATTTTGAAAAATTGTACCATCTTCTACAGCGTCTGAGATGCGGACTAACTCTTGAGGAACAATTCTTCCTGCTCCAATATTGAGATGTCCAACTTCAGAGTTTCCCATTTGACCATGTGGTAATCCTACGTCTTTTCCGGAGGTTTTGATTAGAGTTTTTGGATAAGTTTCCCAGAGGCTATCCATTACAGGAGTTCTAGCCGAAGCTATTGCATTTGCTTCTGTTGTTTCTCTATAACCCCAACCATCTAGGATTACTAGCACCACCGGAGATACAGGTGCTTGAGCCATAAAAGTTTTCCCTATATACTTATTTTTTTTGTAATGAAAGTAAATAATAACATTGATATTTTATTTTGTGGTTTAATTTTGCTTTTTTTTCGGGATTATCTCCTATAATAGCTATTTTTACCTAGTTTTTTCCGTAAATGTGGGTTTTGAGTTGATGCTAAGTTGATCTTTTTCATCATTTATCTGCTGGGACTAGATTTAGAGATCTTATTTTAATTTATTCTATAGAAATTGCTACTCTAAACCCTAGATTATTAAAGCGATCTTCGGGTCCATAGCAAAGACGAGATGCCGATCGACATAACCAAGGATGATCGTTCCATGATCCGCCTCTTACTACTCTTGGAATAGAATTGTTTTCTATCTCTTCATTTCTAACTGTTCCATCATTGGGGGCATTTTCATAACTATTATGCCAGACATCGGCACACCATTCCCAAACATTTCCATGGAGATCACATAATCCAAAGGCATTGGGAGGAAAGCTTCCCACTTCTGATGTTTGTTTGCGACAGGTTCCTCGCGGTTCGTCACTGTATGTATATTCACAGTTATAATTGGCAAATTCTGTGGTGATATAATCACCAAAATGAAATGTTGTTTCTGTATTTCCTCGGCAGGCGTATTCCCATTCGGCTTCTGAGGGCAATCTAAATTTTTTGCTGGATGTTCCTTTTCTCTGTATTATTTTAGACAATTTTTCACAAAATTCCATGGCATCATACCATGATACGTTTTCTACTGGTCGGTTTAATCCAGTATAATAAGAGGGATTATTTTTCATCACTACTTGCCATTGGGCTTGAGTAATTATATATTTGCTTAAATAAAATGGTTTGATCTTGACCCAATGCTGAGGGCTTTCACTATTTAAATGGCCTTCTTCCTCAGGGGGCGAACCCATGAAAAATTTTCCTCCTGGAATGGAAATAAAATCTATAGTCACACCATTTCCTATATTTGCTGTGAAATATTTGACTTTAGTTAATTTCTGTTCTGTTTTAACTTTTTTCCATCCTAATAATCCTAAAAAATTATCTATTCTATTAATAGTTACAACTTCAAATTCAAAGGGTTTTAATTCACTAATGAGTGAATTTCTACTCCTATTTTTAGTCTTAATATTTTTATTTAAGACTTGTTTGTTTTGTAGTCCTTTGTCATCATTTCCTATATTTTTTGGTATATTTTTTTTGGTAGAAACTTCTGATTTATTTAAAATTAAGGTTGAATTCAATCTCTCTAGTACTTCGTTTACAGATTTATACCTATAATTTATTCCTCCTTCTATAAGTTTATCTAAAATTTCTGTTATTTCCTCACTCAGTTTAATTTTTACATATTTTTTCCACCGCCATGACATTTCATGAGGATCTATTAATAACGATGGTCGAACATTGGTAAGCATTTGTATACAAGTAACCCCTAAACTATATAAATCACTGGCATATGTTGGTTTTCCTCTTGCTTGTTCTGGAGAAGTATAATCTGCTGATCCGATTAGGGTTGCTAAAATATCATCATCTTCTACGTTATTTCGATCTAATGCTTTAGAAGCACCAAAATCTATGAGAAATAATTTTCCGTTTTCTGAATTTATAATAATATTATCTGGTTTAAGATCACGATGAATAATATTTTTACTATGAATAAATCCTAGAACTGATAATAATTGTACTAATAGATCTCTTACTTGTTCTTCATTAAAAGATCCATTTTTTCGTAATTCTTGGGTTAAATTTGGACCTTCAATATATTCCTGAATTAAATAAAGATCTTTATCTTCTGAGAAATAGTCTAATAATTCAGGAATTTGTTCGTGTTGCCCTAATTCTTGTAATCTTTCTGCTTCTTGAGCAAATAATTGGGCTGCTTTGTTGATATCTTCTTTTCCTTGGGCTTTGTAAATAAATTGTTTGATCACACAATATGTTTGGGATGAGGAAGATTCGTCAATAGCTTTAAAGGTTCTACCAAAGCCCCCTTCCCCTAAAATTTTAATGGCGCGATAGCGGTTTTTAATTAATAGATTCTTGCCACAGTAGGAACATTGTTGGCTGTTTTCGAGATTTTCCTTGAGACAATCAGGATTAATACACTGGCTCATCTGGGTTTTTTACTTACATATATTAATTCTATTATAACTACTCCATCCCACTGGAAGTGGGTTTTATTGCCCAAAGAATTGCCTCAAAGCTACTAACTAACTAAGAATATTTTATTTTGGTTTTGTCTTACATTCCTAGGGATTGGCTACTCTTTGGTTTCCTTCCCTTAGCTTCTGGGCTATGGATAGGGTATCAATCACGGTTTTTCTCGAAAATAATTATATATGTTTGACCTTAATTTTTGTCATATACTTACCGTGTGGAGTTTGCCTTATCTTAGCACAAACAAATCATTTTGTGTTTTGATGAAGATTTTTTTTGTTATATCAATTTGTCTTTAACGACGATAGAGTTAAAGCTATCCAAAATCTGCTGATTCCTCACCAAAAACCTATCTCCCAAGTCTTCCCAAGTCTTCCTTGTCTTTTTCCAAGGGAGTATCTTCTACTAATGGATAAAATGATATTACTTGTTTCTGCTATCCATCATGGTAGTAATCTTCTTTTTCCCAATATATAGTGATAGACATTAAACTTGATCAATCAAATTGACTAGTTGATCAAGTTTGAGTAGGTTTCAGGAAGGGGAATCACCCTGAAAAATTAAAGAGGAGAAAATAAAGCAGTAACTGCATCTCCGGGAGATGGCTGCTTAACCAAAGACTCACCAATTAAAACAGCCTTGGCACCAGCATCTCTTACTTTACGTAAATCTTCTGTAGTATGTAAACCTGATTCACTTACCACCAAAATATTTCTTTCTAATAATTTTTCCCGACGTTCCGATAATAATTCACAAGTTGTTTCCAAATTAACAGAAAAATCTTCAAGATTACGATTATTTATTCCTAATAAAAACATTCCTTCAATAGCTAATACTCGATCCAATTCTGCTAAAGTATGTACTTCAATTAAAGGAGTCATCCCTAAACCATTGATAATCTTCACAAAATATTGTAAATCTTTATCGCTTAAAATCGCCGCTATCAATAAAATAGCATCGGCACCTTTTGCCCTAGCTAGAAAAATTTGGTAAGGATAAATAACAAATTCCTTACATAACAAAGGTAAATCAACCGCTTGACGCACTAAAGCTAGATTTTCAAAACTACCTTGAAAAAATTTATTATCAGTTAAAACAGACAAACAACTGGCCCCGGCTTTAGCATAAGATATGGCAATTTCCACTGGGTTAAAATCCTCTCGAATTACCCCCTTACTAGGAGAAGCTTTTTTTACCTCGGCAATCAAAGCAGGTTTAAACTTACCCTCCATCAAAGCCTCTAGAAAATTTTTAGGTGGAGTCATCAATGATGCCTGTTTTCTTAACTCTAATAAAGGAGTTTTTTCCCGCCAACGATCGATTTCTGTTTCCTTATGCCAAACAATTTCTTCTAAAATATTATTAGGCAAGACTTCTGGTAGATTTACTTGGAAACGTAAATCATTAATATCAACGGGAGGATTTGGTTGTAATCTTCTAATTTTCATAGTTTATTTGATTCAAGATTATAAATTATTAGATTTTGAGGGCTACTCTAGAAATGTAAAAACTAAGAATGGTGCTTGCTTTTTTGGACAAAAACACAAATTTAAAGCAATTATTTTGATTTAAATTGATAAATTTTTATCTTTTACTAGCATTCTCAATTGTAAATTATTACTTTTTCATGGGAACAGTTTCCGTACGTTTGAAAGCTTCATCTAAAACTTCACTAAGAGTAGGATGAGCATGAACATTAAAAGCTAAATTGTGCACAGAGGATCTAGTAGCAATGGCATTAGCTGCCTCTTGAATTAAATCCGAAGCATGAATCCCAATAATATGAACCCCAAGTAACTCACCAGTATCTTTACGATAAATTACCTTAGCTAAACCTTCAGTTTCACCCTCAGCCAAAGCTTTAGAATTACCCTTAAAATAACTTTTCACTGTTGCAATTTTAAAACCTTCTTTTTCTGCCAACTCTTTTGCTTGAGGCTCGCTCAAACCAACATAACTAATTTCTGGATGCGTAAAAGCCGCCGCAGGAATACTGCGATAATCGATATTTTTTTCACGATTACAAATATTTTCCACCGCCACTACACCTTGTGCTGAGGCTGCATGTGCCAACATCATTTTACCAGTAGCATCCCCAACTGCCCAAAGATGCTCAACTGGTTTACCATCTTTTAACACCGCCATGCGATCGTCAACTGGAATAAAACCTCGCTTACCAGTATCAATGCCTACAGATTCCAAACCCATGTTTTTAGTAGCAGGAATCCGCCCAGTCGCTACCAAACAAGCATCTACCTCTAATACATCAATAATTTCCTTAGTTTTAGCATCAGTCAACTCCACTACCACAGGTTTTCCAGGAATTACCTTAGTGGCAAAAACCCCTGCATAAGTTTCAATATCCCGTGGTTTAATCAAAACTCTTTCGGCAATTTTAGCAATATCAGGATCGAAAGTTGGCATAAGATTAGGAAGGGCTTCTATCATGGTAATTTCACTACCTAAAGCTGTATAAACATCAGCAAATTCTAAACCAATGTAACCACTACCAATAATTGCTATCCACTGAGGTAACCATTCCAAACGCACGGCATTATCACTGGTAAAAACAGTTTGATTATCTACTTGAATTCCAGGAGGCACAAAAGGTATGGAACCGGGGCATAACATAATATCACGGGCGGTAATGGTTTTTTCCCCATTCTCAGTTGCTACTACTACTTTTTGACTAGCAGCTAATTTTCCCCAACCTCGAATAATATCTACTTTAAGGCGTTTGAGGCTATTAGTTAAATCGGATTGAATTTTATTGACTAAATTACTAGCATGGTTGGCGATGGCTTCTCTTTGAAAGGTTACTCCTCCTAAGTCAATGCCAATGCTTTCTAAGTGTTTTGTATCGTTTAATTCTCTTACTTTTCCCGATGCTGCCAGTAAAGCCTTTGAGGGAATACAACCTCGATTGACACAAGTGCCTCCCATATCTGCTGCTTCAATAATTGCTGTTTTTAAGCCACATTTTACCGCGTGTAAAGCTGCGCCATGGCCTCCTACTCCCGCCCCTATAATGACTAAATCATAATCAAATTGACTCATAATCTCTCCTAAATCTCATTAAAAATATCGCAATCTTTTATTGTATTGCAAAGTCTCAAAAAGTTATAGTAGAAAGGTGGTAAGGATTTAGTTTCTTTATAATTTGTTTTAATTTTTGCCAATTTTTTAACTTTCTTCTGTTGTAATCTTATTAGATATTTTTCGAGGTTAAATATTAATAATCTATCTTGAATTTCTTCTATGTACTAGAAATTTTAAAATCAATTAACTATATAAATTAACTTGAGTAAAAACTAAAAAATAATTTTAAAAGATAAAAACTATAAATTTAAAAATATGACTAGGGAAAAATTTTTAGAAAAAGCAATTGAAATAGCAACTATAGCACATCAAAAACAAGTAGATAAAGCAGGAAAGCCCTATATAGAACACCCTTTACGAGTGATGAATAATCTAAAAACAACGGAAGAAAAAATAGTGGGAGTGCTTCATGATGTGGTGGAAGATTCGGATTTTACTCTCTTGCAACTAAAAGAATTAGGTTTTCCAGAAGAAATAATCAACGCTATAGATGCAATTACTAAACGCCCAAAAGAAGATTATCAGGTATATCTCCAAAGGGTAATATCTAATCCTTTAGCAGTAAAAGTTAAAATTGCTGATATGAAAGATAATATGAATATTAATCGTATTTCTAATCCTACGGAAAAAGATTATCAAAGATTAAAAAAATATCAGGCAAATTTACCAAAATTATTAGAAAGTCTTAATTTAAAAAGTAATTAGTAAACATTAAAATTTTAGATAGGTAGAGGCAAATTATCTCAAAAAAATTAACAAATAAACACACAAGAAATTAGAAAATATCTAAGATTTTTGGTTAAAATTTAGTTTTGATCTTTAGGACAAATTAACACTAAAATTAATAATAAAATTACTTGACTTTTTCAGTAAACCCTAAATAGTAAATACCTACCTTAGTAAGTTGAAATGGGTTAAAACTAAGGAATTGAAGCCAGAAAAATTAACATAATTTAAGGTTAATAAAGAACTTCAAAATCGATGTTATCTTAAAAATATAGTAAAAGAAAATATTCCTCTTTACATTAGTAGTATTTTAAGATATAATAGAAAGTATTCTTTAAATTATTAAATGGTAAAATAAAATTAATGAAGCCAATTCCATTACCATCTCATATTCATTATGAACTAATACTGCAAATGCTTGAACGTCAGAGTCTATGGGTTGCTAATCATAATCCAGCAGTTAGAGATCAACTTAAGGAAATAATTATAACTTTGCGAAAAGCATTTTCTCAACAAAAACAACTGGAAAAATCCTGTGAACAATCAAGATTACCTTATGAATATCGCTGGTCTATTAATCATGTAGATGATAAATCACCAGTAGTCATTCCTCCTAGTAATAATGTTATTCCTAAGACTAAGATAGCAGGTCAATAACAATTATGAAAGCTTTAAAAAGAAAAAAATAAAGCTTTGATATCGTTCAAAAAATAAAAAATTTCCAATTCTAAAAAAACTTTACTTGTACCAAAAGTGTTCTGATCATCATAAAAAAATACTATTTTGCGAATGGACAACACAAAAAATGATTTACTAACTAATAGTGAAAAAAATAGAAAAGATTTTAAAAAAAGTTAAAACAATAATTAATTAATAATCATTTTTTCAAAGTGGCAGTAAATTTAGATTTGATATTATAGGAGTTTAACGAATTATCCACTGCTATAACCATATCTTTTAGGGATTTGGTTGTGGAAATTTGTCAAACTCAATTAGTTAGAGAGAAAAAAAAATGGAAGATAAACATTTGTTGATGATTCCGGGTCCTACGCCTGTACCACCAAAAGTATTAAGTGCTACTGCTAAACCTCCTATCGGACATCGTAGCGGAGATTTTAGCAAGATTTTGGCTGAGGTGACGGAAAATCTTAATTGGCTTCATCAAACCAAAAGTAATGTCCTTATGTTGACTGTTTCTGGTACCGGGGCTATGGAAGCTGGTATTATTAATTTTTTGAGTCCGGGTGATCGAGTTTTGGTTGGTAGTAATGGGAAATTTGGCGATCGATGGGCGCAGATAAGTAAAGCTTTTGGATTAGATGTCGATGTAATTAGTGCAGATTGGGGAAAACCTCTGGATACGGAGGAATTTCGTCAGGAGTTAGAGGGAGATAAAGAGAAAAAAATCAAAGCAGTTATTGTAACTCACTCAGAAACTTCTACAGGAGTGCTTAATGATTTAGAAACTATTAATAAATATGTGAAAAATCATGGTGAATCTTTAATTATTGTTGATGCTGTAACTAGCTTAGGGGCATTAAATGTGCCGGTAGATGAATGGGAATTAGATGTGGTAGCTTCTGGCTCTCAAAAAGGCTATATGATTCCTCCTGGTTTAGGATTTGTAACCGTGAGTGATAAAGCTTGGAAGGCTTACGAAAATGCTAAGATTCCTAAATTTTATTTTGATTTGAAAAAATATGATAAGGCAGCAAGTAAAAATAGTACTCCTTTTACCCCTCCTATTAATTTAATTTATGGTCTTCAAACTGCTTTACAAATGATGAAGAATGAAGGTTTGGAGAATATTTTTGCTCGTCATCAACGTTTGACTCAGGCAACTCGTGCTGGAATCAAGGCTTTAGGTTTATCTTTATTTGCTCCAGATGAGGCGGCAAGCACTGCTGCTACTTCTGTGATTCCGGCTTCTGTTGAGGCTGATGCCATTCGTTCTACTATGAATAAACGTTTTAATATTGCCTTGGCTGGTGGACAAGATCATATGAAGGGCAAAATCTTTAGAATTGGTCATCTTGGTTTTGTTAGCGATCGTGATATTTTGACTGTTTTGTCTTGTTTGGGAGCAACTTTACAAGAGTTAGGAAAAGATGTGGATCCTGGTGCTGGTGTAGCTGCTGCTGCTAAGGTTTTAGGTTAGTTTAATTTATTCTTGCTTCTCTCTTGATGGGTGGAAGTGTTATTTATTAGTTTAATTATTAGAAAAAAGGGTATTAAAGTGACTTAAATTTCCAACTTCAATACCCTTAATCATAATTAAATTCTGATAAAACGAGAAACTCCTAGGAAAGATATTACGATCAAAACTATAAAGTCTTCAGATATTCAACCAAAGCCCACCGTTCATCATCATTTAACTCACGACCAACAACCCCCGGTCCAGTGCCATCTCCTTTAAATTCATGACCAGTATTAGCACTGCCAACTTTTGTAGTATCTAATAAAAAAGCACCTGGGATTTTTTCCGTATTATACCCAACAAATTTAGGATCGAATTCCTTGCTACCAAGATAAAATTTCTCAGTTCTTTCCGATGCTGGGACAAACATTTCATAAAGATTAGGAACAGAACCATTATGTAAGAAAGGAGCAGTAGCCCAAATACCATTTAAAGGTCTTGCCTTATAACCCAAAGGTGCACGAATACCATTAGGACGATTGCCATTGAAAGCCTCTCTTTCTTCAGGGGTAAGATTTAATTCATCATACTTTTCGTTAACAGTTTTTTCCACAACAAAAGGTAAAGCAAAACCAGCTGTTACAATCCCATTATATTCAAATCCTTTCTCGTCATGGTATTTTTCCCCTAAAGTATCGATATTAACCGTACGTTGATACCAATTAATAGCAGTTGTAGGATCAGTACCTATCTCATAAAGATTCTTCATAGTTACTTTTAGATATTCAAATTCTTGATTATCACCTAAAGTAGTCCAGTACTTATCCGACATAAATTCCTCCGAATCCATAGGAGGTAAATGACACTTCTGACAATTAGCCTTATATAAAGCTTCTCCTTGAGATGCCTTTTGATAATCAATCTGACCTAAAATTTCTTCATTCCATTTTGGTGAAGTTAAACCAGTGAAAATAGATTTTCCTGCCAATAATTGTTCCATCCCATGAAGATTTTCCACATTCACATTAGATTTAAAGACATCAGGAGAATCGGGATTCAAATCCACTCTAGCGAAAACCCCCATAGCTTCACCAGCATTGCGCACCATCGGCTGCATAATGGAACCATTATACTGCACCCAATCAAACCAAGGTGCAGACCAAATATGGGGATAATTTACAGGTGCATTCACTTCTCGGTAGTTATCAAAATTGATTTGATTCCCAAAAACAAAGTTACCAATGCGATCTAAAGCATCCAATCGCCCAAATCCTTCTTTATTATCACTAGGATAAAATGATTTAGTCTTATTTAAAACATCTTGAGCATCACTCACTAAAGATTTTAGTTTTCCCTTCAATTCATCTTTCTGCTCTTTAGTAGCATTTTCACCTAAAACTTGATTAGCAAATCTATTAAAACGCCATGGAACTATATCAGTGAGGAATAAAGATAGACCTACAGCGGTTTTAAATTTATCAAGCTCGATAATAGCCTCTCCACCTTCAATACGAATACCTTTACCTTGATAATTAATCTGCCCTGTATGACAAGCAGCACAGTTAAAACCAAGTACTGTATTAGTTTCTTTAGTAGAAAAATCCATAAAATTTTCAGCCTTAGCAAAGCCCACAGGCAGAGCATCGGGATTATAAGTATTCTTCCCATTAGGCAAAAACCCGAAACCAGCTAAAAATTTCGGTTCACTTAAACTTGGGGCTGGACGAAAGAAAGACAATTTAGGTTGTTCTAAAGCTAGAAACCAATCATAAGGAATGATACTTTCAAATGCCGAACCTTGAGAAACATGATACCACCATTGCCATTCATCTGGCTGCCAATTTTGCTCTGTCCATACTACCTCTACTGGATCTTCTGGTGGAACTTGAATTTGCTTCCACAAGAAATAATTAATCCCAAATGGAACTATTAATATTACCACCAAAAGTAAGATTCCAATGCCAATTAACAGTTTTTTGAGCATTATTTGTACAACTCCTTTGATTGTTTTGCTGATAATTAAGTTTTTTTATCTGATTTACTAGTTAAACTTGAAGAATATTTTTTTTGATGAGAGCCAATTACTGCTACTAAATTTACTACCAAGATTTCAACTCATAATCAAAAGTTAAATTTAAAAGTAGCTTACATCAATTTCTATGGATATTCTCTTACTTTTTACATCATTTTTTCCATACTAAAATCCAGAAAATTTTCCATATATAGCTATCTTCTCAATGAAACTTTACAATCTCAAGTTTGTGCTATAAATAATTAAGAATTCAACATAAAAAAAGAAAATCTTTTTGTCAAGAATTATTACATTTTAATAAATGTAGAACTTTATATATTAATAAAACTTTTAAGATCCAATGCTAATAGTTTTTAATGCTATCAAAAAAGTGATATTTTTATGGGATGATTATGGAGAAACTATACCCTTTAATAAATTATGTCTGCTGATAATCTTAAAATCCTCGCTCTTGATTTTGATGGCGTAATCTGTGACGGATTAATTGAATATTTCCAAACCACCAAACGCACCTATTGTAAAATTTGGACAGAAGATAATCCCCCTAGTGAAGATTTAGCTGAGAGTTTTTATCGTTTACGCCCAGTAATTGAAACAGGTTGGGAAATGCCGGTATTGCTTCGGGCTTTAGTTTTAGGAAATTATTCTGAGGAAAATATTCTCGATAATTGGCATGAAATTGCCCAAGAAATTATTAAAAAAGAGAATAAAGATCCAAAAACTCTAGTAAATACATTAGATACTACTAGAGATAAATGGATAGAATCTGATTTGGAAAGCTGGTTAGAATTGCATAGATTTTATCCAGGAGTAATTGAGAAAATAAGAAAAATCATGGATTCTGAGATAGAATTATATATAGTTACAACTAAAGAAGGTAGATTCGTAAAAAGATTACTAAAAAAATCAGGAATTGAATTACCAGCAGCGCAAATTATCGGTAAAGAATCTAAACGCCCCAAATATGAAACCCTAAGAGAAATAATTCAAAAAGCTAATTTAAAAGATATTAACCTTTGGTTTGTCGAAGATCGACTAAAAACTTTAGAATTAGTTAAAAAACAGCCAGATTTAGAAGGAGTGGGGCTATATCTAGCAGATTGGGGTTATAATACAAGTAGATCTAAAGAATTAGCACGTAAAGATCGAAGGATCCAACTCATATCTTTAGAACAATTTTCACAAGATTTTACCACATGGGGTGGCTAAATTAATAGAAATGGAATTTTTAATCGCACTTTGTATAGGTATAACTTTAAGTGCTGCCAGTGGATTTCGGGTATTTATCCCGCCACTAACTATGAGTATAGCAGCAAGACAAGGAGATTATCCTTTAGCATCTGGGTTTGAATGGCTAGCAACGGATGCAGCTTTAATCACTTTAAGTGTGGCAACGGTGGTAGAGATTTTAGCTTATTATTTACCAGTGGTGGATAATTTTTTAGATACCATTGAAATCCCTACAGCTATTACAGTAGGTACAATTTTAACCGCAGCTTCTCTAGGAGATATTGATCCTGTGTTACAATGGACTTTAGCCTTACTAGCTGGTGGGGGTGCGGCAGGGATGGTGGAAGGTTTAACTACTATGACTAGGTTGGCTTCTACCACGATGACGGCTGGAGTTGGCAATCCCGTGCTATCTACTACAGAAGCTTTAAGTTCATCTGTTTTGTCTATTTTAGCCTTTGTTGCTCCTTGGATAACTATTTTTCTTATCCCTTTTATTTTAATAATTGCAGGTAGAAAATTATGGAAAATTTTTAAACATCAAAAAGGAAAAACCAAATAAATCAAATTTTCTTATACCATAATTATTAATTTCAAACTAGATATAAAGAATCATATTGATTGTAATTTTTTCTATAAATATACTTAGATAGGTTTTTTCTGAAAACAATACTAGTCCAAAACATAAAAAATAATTTATAATACAGTTACTATTTCTCCATAGTGATATTTTAAAACGTCAAAGCATAAGAAAATCATTGAAGAATAAGTAAATATAGTTATAATATTTCCTAATGATTAAAACTTTTTCTATAGGCTTTGGTAATTTGTATCTATTAAATAAGAATTCAAACCTTAGCTTATGTAGTTAGAAAACAGTAAAATGATAAGAAGATATTTGATTTGTCTCAGTAAATATTGATAGTCTAACTTTGGTTTTTATGCAAAAGCATAGTTTTTTATGCGAAAAATAATCAAGATTAACAGTATTAAAAATTTGTTTGAAAATTAAAAAACTTGTTAATAAATAGAATCAGATTGAGATAAAATAAACCCCAAATAAACCCCAAATAAACCAACTTAAATATTATAGAAAACACAATTTAGGAGAGATAAATGATTAATCAAAACAAGTGTTTAAATTTAGAGGAAATAGGGAATTCTAGATAAAGTAGCTCATAAAATAATGATTAAGATATAGCCTAAAGTAATTTGCTCATAGTTGTATCATGTTTATAGCACAATTGTCTCAGCCTTTTTTTGCCATAAAATCCAAGGCAAAAAGAATTACCAAAAGAAGTTAACTAGATAATAATTTTGGTTTTCCCATTTATAGCATTTCGATTTTCTTTGGGTTTTGTAGTATAACTTAATTCCTGATAAGAATACTTAAAAGTGCATAAATTGGGATTGATGGAGTAAAGTAATGCTTAAGCAAAAAATTATCTTTGAGATTATTTCTCTATATGACGCTATTAATATCCCTATTGATTGCAAACATAGGTAAAAAATATCAAATAAATTCATCTATATATTAGAAAAACCAAATCATTTAAAATTACCTTACCTTAACTTAACTTAAAATGTATAACTCCCGAGAGTATTATAACTTCGGACAAGAGATTATTGATATAATCAAAAATAACCAAAACCCGCAAATTATGCTTTCGAGACTAGCTGAAAAATTAGGTGTATTTTGTCAGGCTAATGCCTGTATAATTATGCCTGAAACAGATCAGATTGAATTAGAAGAAACAGGGTTTTGGTGTGATGGACAAGAACAAAATCTTTCTCAATTACTCAATGAAGAAGTTTTAGTAAATATTAAACCTTTTACAATAAAAGATATTACCTTTAAAAATAAAGATTCATATAAAAAAACATATGAAATAGATTTATCTTTCCAAGGAAAGAATAATGGAAAAATTCTTTTTGGATATAATAGAATATATCACTGGAAAAAATCAGAAGCTGAATTACTTAAGTATGCTGCTGAAACCATAGCTCTAGCATTAAAGATAGTTAAATTATCTTCTCAACTAGATACCAGTGCTCGTTATCAAAACCTACTGGAAGAAATATCAAGGAAATTTCGTCAAAGTTCTGATATGGATTCGATATTACATCTTGCACTAGCTGAAAGTGGAAAAACTTTGAATGTTGATAGAGGTTTGATTTTAAGGTTTAAATACAAAGAACCTTTACTTAAATTCAAGCCCGATCGAAAGATTGAGGGAAAGGCAGAAATAGCTTCTTTATGGAAAAATGATGAAGATTCTGTAGAAAATTTACAGAAGGAATCTTTTGATTTGTTAGATTCTGAATTATGTCAAGTAGCTTGGCAAAACGCTCCTACTCCCTTATCCTTTTCCACTAGAACAGAATTATCATCTATCATTAATGTAGATCATAATCCTTCTATTTTTCAACTCCAAACTATGGAAGCTATTTCCATTGTTCCTCTCATTGGTAGTTATAGTAACCTTGAATCAAATTCCCCTGTAATTTTAGGTTTGTTAATCTTACAAAACAAAAAACCTCGGGTTTGGCAAACTAATGAAATAGATTTGGTAAAGTTGGTAGCGATTCAAGCAAGTACTTCTTTAATACATCATCAAACTTTACAAAGAGTTCAAGGTTTAGTGGAAGAACGTACCACTCAATTAAGATTAAGTTTAGAGGTGCAGGCTAAATTATCAAAAAAAATGCGTCATCATATTGAAGAGTTAGAACGTTTAAATCAAGTTAAAGATAAATTTGTTGCTACTTTAAGTGATAATTTGAGACATCCTTTAGCCAAAATTAAAATGGGTATTCAAATGTTAAAAATTGCCCCTGAAGGAATTAAAAGAGATCGTTATTTAGAAATTTTAGAATCTGAATGTGCTAAAGAAATTAATCTGGTTGATGATTTATTAACTCTTCAAGAGCTTGAATCTAAAAATTTTCAAACTTCACCTCAACAACTTAAGATTAAAGGAATTATTGATGAGTTATCATCTTTATTTGAGCAAGAATGGTCCCAAAAAGCTTTAACTTTAACTACCAATTATCAAAATTTGCCTCAGGAAAAAATTGCTCTTTTAACTATCTATACTGATTCTGAAAGTTTACTTCGTATTCTTAGAGAACTTTTTCATAATGCTGGTAAGTTTTCTGATGCTAATACTACTGTATCTGTTGATGTTACCACACTAAATGATGGTATTTCTATTGCTATTACTAATATTGGTTTAAAAATCTCTCCTGAGGAAAAAGAATCAATTTTTGAACCTTTTCATCGGGGAATAAATGTTACTGATGGTAGCAATCAAGGTACCGGTTTAGGGCTTGCTCTGGTAAAGTCTTTAGTAGAATATCTTAATGGTGCAATTGATATCTCTAGTTTTCCATTAGAAAACTCTCATAGTTATATCACTTGTTTCACTCTTACTCTACCTCAATTCCAATCTCAACCACAATAAATATGCTGAAAAGGAGTTTCGCTTATAAACCTTTATCATGGCAACGATCTCAATATTCTCCCTCTATACGTCAGATGGAAATTTTTATGGTGGCGGCAGAATTTTTATTTTTTTTATGTTGCGATCGTATCCTCAGTCGTAATTCTTCTGCTCAAAAACATCGACGTGGTAAATGGTTAGTTCGGAAAATGCTAGAATTAGGTCCTACTTTTATTAAAATAGGTCAAGCTCTTTCTACTCGAAGCGATCTTATTCCTTTGGAATATGTTGAGGAATTTAGCGAATTACAAGATCGTGTTCCCAGTTTTAGTGGGGATAAGGCTATAGCTATTATCGAAGGAGAATTAGGTAAGTCTATCTACTCTCTTTTTAAGGATTTCGATCCCTCTCCTTTGGCTTCTGCTAGTTTGGGGCAAGTTCATCGAGTTAAATTATACACGGGTGAGGAAATTGTCATCAAAGTTCAACGTCAAGGTTTAGGTCAGTTATTTAATCTTGATTTTCAAGTGCTACACCGTTTGATGGCTTTGGTTAATATACTTTTGCCTTGGATTAGAAAATATAATTTGGAATCTATTTATCAAGAATTTTTTGAGCTTTTATTTCAAGAAATAGACTATATTAATGAGGGTAAAAATGCCGAGCGTTTCCGAACTAATTTTAAAAAATATCGTCGAGTTTTAGTTCCTAAAGTTTATTGGGAGTATACTACTCAGAAAATTTTAGCTTTGGAATATCTACCAGGAATTAAAATTAACGATCGTCAAGGTTTAATTAATAAAAATATTAATACAGATGAAATTATTAAATTAGGAATTTGCTGTTATCTGAAACAACTATTAGAAGACGGTTTTTTTCAATCAGATCCTCATCCCGGCAATATGGCAGTTAGCGAAAAAGGTGAGATAATTTTTTATGATTTTGGGACAATGGCAGAGGTTAAATCCATAAATCAAGAGCATATGGTGAAAACTTTTTTTGCTGTTCTTCGCAAAGATACTGATGGTGTGGTGGAAATGCTTATTTATATGGGATTACTAGAGCCAGTATCAGATATGACTCCGGTGAAAAGATTGGTTTCTTTCCTTTTAGATAAGTTTAGAGATAAGCCTATAGATTTTAATGCTTTTGGAGAAATCAAGGGGGAAATGTATTTGATGTTTGAACAACAACCTTTTCGTTTCCCTCCACAAATGACTTTTATTCTTAAATCTTTAACTACTCTTGACGGAATCGCTCGTTCCCTCAATCCTCAATATAATCTCTTGGCTGCTAGTCAACCTTTTATTAAAAATATTATTTTTTCTAATAAGAAGGGGAATATTGTCAAAAATATCTTCCAACAAACTAGTAGTTTGCTCAAAACTCAAATCGAAAAGCCTAGTAAAACTGAAATTTTAATTAAAAGTTTAGAACAACGTATCGAACAAGGTGAACTACAAGTGAGAGTTCGCTCGGTGGAAAATGAAAGAATTCTCAAGTTAATCCATTTGGCTATTAAGTGTTTAGTTTATGCTTGTTTGACTGGGTGTAGTTTATTATCTGGGATTATGCTTTTATCTACTGTGTATAGCAGTTGGGCTGCCATTGCTTTTTCTGTCACTGGTTTATGGTTGATGATGTTACTACGTTCTTTGATTAAAATGGGAATTAAGGAAAGGTTATATAAACAAAAAGGTTAATATTATAATTGATAATGGCTGATAGATAATAAATAATTTACAACATAGAGAAGGCTAACTTGGTTGAACAAATATTGCCTTCATGGGACTTTTCAATGAAATTAATAAATTTTATTGCTGGTTATTAAGTATGGAATAAATTATCTTTCGATTGTTGTAAGCATTAGTGTGTCGAGAATCAATTTTGAGAGCTTGGTTAAAATCAGCTAATGCCAATTCATATTCCTTTAACTGAACGTAAACAGTCCCTCGATTGTTGTAAGCAGAAGGGTTTTGAGAATCCATTGTTATGACTTGATTAAAATCAGCTAATGCCAATTCATATTTTTTTAACTCAGCGTAAATATTACCTCGATTTATGTAAACATTAGTATGTTGAGAATTAATTTTGAGGACTTGGTTAAAATCAGCTAATGCCAATTCATATTTTTTTAACTCAGCGTAAATCTTACCCCGATTATAGTAAGCATAAAAGTTTTGAGGATTAATTTTGAGGGCTTGGTTGAAATCAGCTAATGCCAATTCATATTTTTTTAACTTAGCGTAAACAATCCCTCGATTAGTATAAGCTTCAAACAATTGAGGATTAATGGTGAGAGCTTGGGAGTAATCAGCTAATGCCAATTCATATTTCTTTAGCTGAGCGTAAATCTTACCCCGATTATAGTAAGTATAAAAGTTTTGAGGATTAATTTTGAGGGCTTGGGAGTAATCAGCTAATGCCAATTTATATTTTTTTAACTCAGCGTAAACATTACCTCGATTTATGTAAGCATCAGTATCTTGAGGATTAATTTTGAGGGCTTGGGAGTAATCAGCTAATGCCAATTCATATTTTTTTAACTTATCGTAAACAATCCCCCGGTTGTAGTAAACGTTAGGCAATTGAGGATTAATGCTGAGAGCTTGATTATAATCAGCTAATGCCAATTCATATTTCTTTAACTTATCGTAAATAATACCCCGATTGTAGTAAGCTAGAGCTAATTGAGGATTGATTTTGAGGGCTTGGGAGTAATCAGCTAATGCCAATTCATATTTCTTTAACTCATTGTAAACATTAGCCCGGTTGTAGTAAACCTTCGGCAATTGAGGATTAATGCTGAGAGCTTGATTATAATCAGCTAATGCCAATTCATATTTTTTCAACTTTCTGTAAACAATCCCTCGATTCATATAAGCACTAGTGTCTTGAGGATTAATTTTGAGGGCTTGAGAGTAATCAGCTAATGCCAATTCATATTCTTTTGACTGATAGTGAGCATAAGCTCGATTGAAGTCATCAATAGTGTCATGAGGGATTGACTGATTATCACTTTGGGAATTGGTTGTTACTTCTTCCTTTGTATTACTAAATAAAACAAAACCGATTATACTAAAAGAGGAAACAATTAAGATAATTGCTAGAGTCCGAGATGAAATTTTCATAGGGTTTTATTAAATCAATATTGTTAAAAAAATAAATTATTTCTTATAAACTATTTTACAAGGTTCTTGTGGTGAATAACTAACAATTCCCTCTAATAGAGATATAAGTTTTTCAATCTTTATATTTGCTAAATACATCTTTAGTTAAAGTAAAATTAAGATTTGCTTTCTGATGATAATTAAATCAATCAGTTTTATTGACCTTAAATATCTTAATGATTCATGATAACATAATGATATGATATACCCTAGGCAACATCAAAGAAAATCTTATTAATTGATAGAATCAGGTTCACTTTTAATAACACTAACAGGAATAATCATTACCTCCAAAATCACAGGTTGACCAATTTTTTCCGAGATAGATTTCCTCATAATATCCACTTTATTTGGAGATATGGTTGATAATTTACTAGTTATTTGTAATTCAATATAAACTAAATTTTTTTGAGGATCAATATTAATTTCAAGAGATTCAATATTTGTATGAGTAAAATCTAAAGTTTGAAGGCGAATTAATCTTTCAATACTTTGACGGACATTTTGTTTTATAATTAAATTTCTCATTTGTAACCCTAAGGGCACACCTAAAACTGCCAAAGTTATAACTGATACCAATAACCCTTGTTTAGCCCTCCTTATATCACCATAATTTTGAAAGATAAAAACCAATCCACCACTAAAAATAATACTAATTAAATTAGTCACAAACAATAAAAGAGAACCAACATATAAATCTTGATTCCTCCAAGCTAAACCAATTCCAAAAACACTTAAAGGTGGAACCAAGGCAACAGAAATAGCTACTCCAGGTAAAGCATCAGCAATACGACGACGAGAATTAGCAAAAGCACCAGCCGCCCCAGCCGTTAAAGCAACTCCTAAGTCAATTAAAGTAGGATTAGCTCGAGCCAAAATTTCGAGATTATCAGATTTCAAACCACTAATGATACAGGCAAAATAAGAAAGCAAAATGGTTAAAATCACTCCTGTTGCCAAAGTTAAACTCGATCGTCGTAAGAGTCTGCGATTCCCCATGGTCATAGCATAGGCAATACTCACGATCGGACCCATCAAAGGAGCAATAATCATGGCTCCAATAATTACTGCCACACTATTTGCCAGTAATCCTAAAGTAGAAATTATTCCAGATAGTCCTAATAATAAATAAAAACTAGATGAAGGAACAGATAATCTCCATAGATGACGGTTAATCCCTGCTATAGACATGGGTCGATCTCTTAACCAAACCCAATTACCACTATGAGTATTCCAATATTTCCTAAAACTACGTTTATAGCGACAGGATTGCCGACAAGTAATTACTTTGATTACTCTTAAATAATAAAAAATTCTATGGAGTTTTGCCACAGTCTTTTGAGTTGAGAGATCTTTAATTTTGTACTAATGCTATTATACCTCTATTTAGTAATTATTCTATATAATATAAATGTTACAAGCTAATCTATTCATTGCCTTTACCATCATCAAACGATCGACCACCCACACTTTCAAGAGCAGTAATAGCCGCAGAGGATCCTGCCAAAATATCCCTTTCCTCACCTCCCAAATAGAGACGACCAAAACTACCAACCGCTTGAACCTGTAAAATATTAATTAAAGCAGCCTTTTCCGCCTCATTAGCAGCCAAAGCCGCATAAGCAGCAGGTTTCACCTCCAAAACATAAAGAGTTTGCCCTGCCAAAAGCATTTGGCCTCGTCGATTCCGATTAATTAACTGAGCTTGATAAGCATCAATATTACGAATAATTTGATTAGAAACAATTTCAGGTTTAAGGCAGTCTCGACGCTCTACTCCTAGGGCATTCAAAATAGCCTTTCCTGCCGCTCTTACTTCTCCTTGGTTTTTAGAATGAATCTCTAGCAATCCATAAAGTCTTTCCACAAACAATACTCCTGGGCGAACTACGGCTGATTTTAATGCTACATCTGTAATTCTATTGATTTCAATTCCCGGAGAGATTTCTATCCATAAAGAGGCATCTCCAGGTAAAGGTAAAAAGCCTATGGCTACTGTCCCAATATAAGATGCGTGTTGTCGTTGCAAGTTGTCTAAATATACATAGCTTCGTAATTCTACACCCAAAATTTCTTCTCCTCTATTTTTTTATTCCTCCATGGCAATTATCATAACTGACGATCGTAAAATTTTTTAAATAAAACTTAAATTAAATTGCTAAAGCTAATCTATATAATTTATTTCATAAAATATTATTTTTATTATTTTGTGCAAATGTATTTTTGCTTGCCTAGCTCTTCCTATGAGTCCAAATTAATCTTATAGCTGCTTCCATTGAACAATTAAAATTCCTATAATAGTATGAAAATGGTATTTTACTCCACCAATATCATTTAACATACAATATATAGATTTACTTTTTTATTAGTTAATTATTCTGAAAAATCAAATATTTATGACTTTTTATGAATTTTCAAGACAATTCTATTTTCCCAAAGAATTTAGTATCAGCTATTAACATTTATTCCTACCTTTTAAATTTGCTAAGAGTATCTCCCTTAACCATGATAAAAAGAAATCTTAAAATAGAAATTGTTTTCCAAGAAAATTTAAACAAAGGTTTTTTTGGTTTTTTAACCTCAGTATTATGATACTTTTTGGGATTGTTATTATTATTAGTTTGAGAATGGACAATAGGAGTTGATAAATTAGGTACAGAAATTGAAGATATTTTCTCATTTGGAGGTTTACTTTCAGAAGAAGATACCATCTGAATTTCAGAGGTTTCATCATCAAGAGGAAGTGTCATTTCTAAATTACGATTTACCCAATCTAGATTAAAAACCTCCCGATAGATAGGATTATAAACTTTAAGATCGTCTTTTTCTTTAACAACTAAACTAGATAATCTTAACTCAATTTCTTCTGGAGTATCCTTTGCCTTAATTCTTCCAAATTGTAAGATTTTTTGATAAATTTCTAAGTTAATCAAACTACTTTTTCCTTGTTCAAATAGACGATGGCGAATTGTTCTTAAATGGGGAGGATGATCATTATTTTCCCAATTATCAATTATTTTCCAACGAACTAAACTTTCCACTAAATCAGATTCACAACCCAAAGGAATATCTTCTGAAAAACTTTGGATTAAAAAACAAAGCTTTTGAGTAAGAAAAGGTTGTCCCCCGGTCCATTTCAACACTTCTGTAAGTACGGCTAAAGGATTTTTAGCTTTATCTTTCAGTCCTGATTGTAAAGGTTGAATTATTTCTTCTAAAGAAAACCCCTTTAATTCAATTTTTTTGCCAATATCAAAAGGATTTTTATCTTTATCTTCGATTAATTCATCAGGAGTAGCTACCCCCATTAAAACAAAAGAGAGACGTTGATATTGAGGTTTATCACCTCGTTGATGATAGCAGCCTTGAATAAAAGCAAAAAAATCTGCACGATTAAAATCCAACCTTAATACACTGTCAATTTCATCTAAAAAGATGACAATTTTTTGAGATATTTGCTCTAATAATATCTCTTCAATAAACTTACTTAACCTTTGTAGAGGGGAAAAACAATCTAAATTTTTCCACCAAGCCATTAGATTAATATTTAAATTAAACTCTCTTTTTAAGCAATCAACAAATCCTCCATACCATTCATCTATTTGAATATCTTGACTACTGATTATGGATATATCAATTGATGCACATTTAAAATTCTCTAATTCTAATTGTTTTATGGCTTGAATTCGTAAACTAGATTTTCCCATTTGTCGAGAGTTAAAGACATAACAAAACTCTCCTTGCTTTAAAGCTTCAAATAATTCACCATCAGCTTGTCTTCTGACATAAGTAGGAGAATCTGCTGGTAGTGAACCACCAACTTGATATCTATATTCTGAATTATTTTGCAATTGCTGGGGTTTAGCCTTATCCATTATCAATTATTATCAATATCCTCCTCCATTACCTTATTCTTATATTTTTTTCCCCTCCAAATTCTTACTAAAATATCGACGATATAATTGGCAAAAAGGAACAAATTTGCTGCCTTCGTATTTAATCAATCCTAAAGTCAATAAGGGCCATGCTAAGTTTGAATTCAAGTCAACTGGTTGATTGCTAGTAACTACTTTTCTCAATCCTGCTTTTAAATTATTATGGTTATTGATATATTGTAAATTTTGACGCAAATACTCTCCAAAAGCACCTGATTCTTTAGCAGAATTTTCCAATAATTCGTCAATAGAAATCCCAATTTGTTTGACTTTATCAATAGACATCTGGATCAAATAGGGATGCCCTCCTATAATTGCCATCATATCTTCTATTAAATATGGCGACCATTCAAGCCCTTGTATGGCTACTAATTGTTGTACTTGTTCTCGATCAAATTCAGGTAATTCTATATCTATCCCTACATTAAAAGGAGACTGATGAAGATTGTTTTGAGTATATTCTTGGGTGTGAATTAAAATTAAACGAAGTTGTTTCCAAATCGACTTAGTTTTAGCATTTTCGTGCCAAGATCGTAATAGACTTAGAAAACCATTGGTAATTTCAGGATATGGAAAGATTCGATCTAAGTCATCTAAACCAATTACTAACGGTCTATCGAAAGACAAAATGTAATTTTCAAAATAGCCCATACATTTTAGTTTACTATTACCTAACTCTTGTTGCCAATATTTTTCTACTTCATTAGGAATTCCTATGGCTTGAGCAATAATATTACAAAACCAACGTAAGAAGCTATCTAAACTCTCGAAATCGGTACTTTCGGTTAACCGTAATTTTAAATCAACTGCTCTGTAGTTTTGATTTTTAGCATAATTAATCAATCTAGACATCAATTCTGTTTTCCCCATTTTTGGTGGGGCTTTTATTCTGAGTAGAGTTCCTGGTTTTTTAATTTCTTCTTGACATAAAGATTCAATTGGAGGCCTTTCTACATAAATTTGGGATTGATTATATTTACTGATATTGGAAGCTAAAACTTTATTTCCTAATAACTCTGGTTTGTGTTTAGCAAAAAGGGCAAACAAAGCGGCTCGTCGCGATCGACGTTCCCCATTATCGTTTAATTCAAATTTTTTGCATATGTAGGAAATTTGTGTTCTCACTGTTCCTGGTGCAATATCCAAAGACTCAGCAATTTCTGTATCTTCATCCCCTTTTAATAATCGTAGCAGTACCTCCTTTCTTCTTGGGGGTAATTGGGCAAAAACTTGATCAAATTTAGATATATTCAACTGCTGCATCTTTCTTGGGCAACACCTAACTTAATTACTTTTAATTTTCTTATGCAAGAGCATATTTAAGATTATAGACCAAATTATAACATAATTTAGATTGAAGATACACCAATTTATAAACAAAATAACAATTTTTACCTAGGCTAAATTGTCATGAGTTATACCAAATTATAAAATAATGCTAGAGTTAAAAATATCTAAAACCTGCTGATTCCTAACAAAAATCTATCTTAATCATCCTTTTTTTACTCCTTATTCCCTTTGTCTTAGCCGGACTAAGTATATCATGATTTAGGAAAAATAATATGATTGGTATTATCTCGAAAAATTGTTAAAACTTTGATTTTCTAGCTATTTCTTTAGTTTTCTCTCCTGTTTTTATACAAAAGTTGACCTCCTTTAGGCAAGACTTAAACAAAAGAAAAGAATAATTAAAATAAATGGAATAGTTAATTGACATAAGCAATAAATAGCTTCCTTAATCAAATTTGTCTTTGGTAATGCACCTGTTGAGATTAACAATTTAATTCCTAATTATAATTAATTTTAACTATTAAAAAATTTTATGATTAGCTTTTTGATAATTTAATAAAAATAGAAAGAAATGCTATATTAATTAGAGATCATTAAGAATTAAATCACTAAGATTATCAAACTTTTTCAAAATTAATTAAACAATAAAATAATAGCAATATTATAGATTAGATTATTTTTTTAAAACGACAAACTCTTATTAATTTAATTCTAGATTTAAGAGGAAAAATTATTATGAACTTCAAGAAAAAAATTAAAGGAAAAATATTAATTATTGATCATTATTTAGAAAATTTAGACTTCTTAGATAGAATTTTGACAGAAAAAGGTTATGAAGTTAATAAAGTTACTAATAGTAAAATTGCTTTGATGATTATTAAAACAGAAGCTCCTGAATTAATTTTACTAAATATTGTTATGCCAGAAATAGATGCTTATCAACTATGTAAACAACTTAAAAATAATCCTAAAACTGCCTCAATTCCCATAATCTTTATGAATAGTATAGATGAGACAATTGACAAAATTAAAGTTTTTGAAGTGGGAGGTGCTGATTATATTACTAAACCATTTCAAGTAGAAGAAATTTTGGTTAAAATCCATCATCATTTAACTTTACTTCAATTACAAAGGCAGTTAGAAAAACAAAATCAAAAACTACAACAAAGTCAAAACGATTTATTAGCTATTACTAATAATATGTCTAATGGCATTATCATTGCTGATGGAAGAAAAAAGATTATATTCCTCAATGCTGCTACTGAAAAATTATTAGGTACATCTGAAGAAGATTTAAGAGGAAAACAAATTAAACTTAATCTTCAACTTAAACAACAAGAAATTAAAATTAAACATTATTCAGGGAAGAAACTAATTTTAAAAGTTAAAAAACAAGAAATTATTTGGCATAATAACCTAGCTTATTTAATTATATTAATAAATATTAGTAAATATAAACAAAATGAAATGGCTTTGTTTCAAGCCAAAAAAGCCGCAGAAGCAGCAAATTTTACCAAAAGTTCCTTTTTAGCTTCCATGAATCATGAATTAAGAACCCCTCTTAATGCGATATTAGGTTTTACTCAATTAATTTACAATGATCCTACCCTTGATATAAAAAAACAAGAATATATCAAAATCATTCATGATAGTGGAAAATATCTACTTTCTTTAATTAATAAAATTTTAGAAATGTCTAAAATAGAAGTAGGAAAACTAAAAGTAATTGAAAAAAATTTCGATTTTTATTCTTTACTTTCTCAGTTAGAAGAAATGTTTCAAGAAGAGGCAAAATCAAAAGGGATAGAGTTATCTTTTTCTGGTTATACTCAAGCTTTACGCTATCTTAAAACTGATGAAGAAAAATTAGGTCAGATTTTAGTAAATTTACTTAATAATGCTATTAAATTTACTTCAGAAGGAAAAGTTTCTTTAACCATAAAAAGTAAACCAAATCAAGAGGATAATTTATCTACAAAACAAAAAATAATTATAAGTTTTGAAATAGAAGATACGGGATTAGGAATAGAAGCAACAGAAATTGATAAAATATTTAAAGTATTTGAAAAAACAATAGTAGCCCAGAATTCTCAAAAAGGAACTGGTTTAGGTTTAGCTATTAGTAAAAAATATGCAGAAGCACTTGGAGGAGATCTTACTTTGACTAGTACAGTAGGAAAAGGAACTATTGCTAATTTGTATTTACCAGTGGAAATACCTTTTTTAAAAGAGATTTCTTTTTGTAATAATTGTTCTTTTACACTAAAATTGCCTTTCAATGAGAAAAAAAATCGCATTTTGGTTATAGATCATAACAAAGAAAATAGTGACTTACTATTAGATAGTTTAACTAAGGTTGGTTTTCAGGTAAAAGTTGCTAATAATGAAATAGATGGTATCACTTTGTGGGAAAGTTTTATGCCTAATTTAGTGTTAATAGATATTCTTATACCTAAAATGGAAGTTTCTAAAATGATAAAAAGAATTAGAGCTAAAGAAAAAACCTCTTGTACTAAAATTATCGCCATAACTGTTAATGGTATTGAAGATGATTTGACTAAAAATATCAAGACAGAGTATGATGATTTAATTAGCAAACCATGGAGAGAAGAAATACTTTTACAAAAAATTGCTCAGCATTTACAAATAGAATATATTAAGGTAGAAAAAGGTGTATCAGATTTATCAAGCTCGAATACCCCATTAATTGAATTGAAACCATCTGATTTAGAAGTTATGCCAACTCAATGGAGAATGAATCTTAATCATTTTGCTGCCGCTGCTGATTGTGAAGAAATAGCTATTTTATTGGATAAAATACCTGAAAAACACGAAAAATTAAAAGAAAAACTTAATTTCTTATTAAATAATTTTCTTTTTGAAACAATTTCAGATTTAACTAAGAATAAATTTTAAATATAACAAAAGTAATTCTTGGTAAATTTTACTTAAATATCGATTATTAAATTAGTAAAAAAAGACCTAAATATGTTGAATTATAATTATGTATAGCGTTGAAAATAAAGTTTCTCCACCCGATATTTTATTAGTTGATGATACACCTGCTAATCTAAACGTTTTATCTACTATGTTGAGAGAAGAAGGTTATAAAGTAAGAGCAGTAACTAATGGCAAAATGGCTCTCAAAGCAGTAGAAACCATCCCCCCAGATCTAATTTTATTAGATATTAAAATGCCAAATATGAATGGCTATGAAGTATGTCAGAAGTTAAAATCTTTACCTTTTTCTCGTGAAATTCCTATCATATTTTTAAGTGCTTTGGATGAGGCCATGGATAAGGTTAAAGCTTTTGAAGTGGGAGGTGTTGATTATATTACTAAACCATTTCAGTTTCAAGAAGTATTAATTCGCGTTAAAAATCAACTTAATTTTAAAGCTGCAAAAATCCAAATTGAAAGACTCAACCAAAATTTAGAAACAAAAATTAAACAACGCACGGCTGAGTTAGAGAAGGAAATTGTTGAGCACAAACAAACTCAAAAACGTCTTTTGCATATGGCATATCATGATGATTTGACTGATTTACCAAATCGAGCTTTTTTTCTGAATCATCTTAAAAAAGCTATTCAACGTGGGAAACAAGAATCTGATTATTTATTTGCTGTTTTATTTCTAGATTTCGATCGCTTTAAAATAGTCAATGATTCTTTAGGGCATTTGATGGGAGATAAACTTTTAATTGAGATTTCTAAACGTTTAAAAAAAATATTGAGACCTAATGATCTGATTGCTCGTCTGGGGGGAGATGAGTTTATTATTCTTTTAGAAAAACTGAAAAATCCTCATGATGCCATTACTATTGCTGAAAAAATTCATCAAGATTTATCGTTTGCTATTGTAATCGATCAAGAACATCAGGTTTATATTAATACTAGTATCGGGATTGTTTTGAGTAGAGGGGATTATGATAATCCACAAGATATCTTACGAGATGTGGATACCGCTATGTATCAAGCAAAGGCTTTAGGTAGTGCTCGTTATCAAGTCTTTAAACCAGAAATGCATAAAAAAGTTCAAAAAACCCTCCAATTAGAGACAGATTTACGGGAGGCTTTAAGGTTGGATCATTTTATTGTTCATTATCAACCAATTATTTGTTTAGCTACTAATAATCTTAAAGGTTTTGAAGCTCTTGTGCGTTGGCAACCTCCGGGAAAAAAGATGATTTCTCCTGGGATTTTTATCCCTGTTGCTGAAGAAACTGGTTTAATTTTTGAACTGGGAATGAAGGTTTTGAGTAAAGCTTGTCATCAATTAAAAATTTGGCAAAGTGATGAAGATTTTGGTGATTCTCTTCAATCTTTAACTATGAGTGTTAATCTTTCTGTTAAACAATTTTCTCAACCTAATATTGTTTTTTGTATTGAAAAAATTCTTGATGAAACTAATATTAATCCTAGTAGTTTAAATTTGGAAATTACTGAAAGTGCTATTATGGATAATGCTCAATTAGCTAAGAAAATTCTTCAGGATTTAAAAGAGCGTGATATTTGTCTGAGTCTTGATGATTTTGGGACGGGATATTCTTCTTTAAGTTGTTTACATCAATTCCCTATTGATATTTTGAAAGTTGATCGTTCTTTTATTGCTCGAATGGATCGTAAGGATGAAAATTTAGAAATTGTTCGCGCTATTATTACTCTGGCTCATTTACTGAAAATACAGGTGGTTGCTGAAGGAATAGAAGAGGAAGATCAAATTCAGCGTCTTAAAGAGTTAGAATGTGAATTCGGACAAGGTTATTTCATTGCTAAACCATTAGATTCTGAAAAAGCTTGGGAATTTATTAAAGATTATCATATGAAAAATATTATTTAAAATCTAAAAATTATATTTTAATATATCAATTACTAATTAGTTCTTGCTTACTTTTGTCTTTTCGAGTAAGTTTTCCATCTTCTAATTCAATTATTCTTTCTGCTACGTCTAAAATTCGATCGTCGTGGGTCACAATTAAAATGGTACATCCTTGTTCTTTAGCTAATTGTTGCATTAATTCCACCACATTACGCCCTGATTTACTGTCCAATGCTGCTGTAGGCTCATCGGCTAATACCATGGCTGGCTGGCTAACTAAGGCTCTAGCAATTGCTACTCTTTGTTTTTGCCCTCCTGAAAGATTGTCGGGATAATAATTAATCCAGTCTTTTAATCCTACTGTTTCTAACATGGCGATGGATTTTTCTTTTGCTTCTTTAGGGCTAATTTCTTCATGCAATTCAATTGACATTTGGACATTTTGTCTAGCAGTTAAAGATTTTAATAAATTATGGGCTTGAAATATATAGCCAATATTTCTTCTAATTTGAATTAATTTATCTTTATTGGCTCCTACTAATTCTTCTCCAAAGACTTTTAAACTTCCTGATTGAGCCGATCGTAATCCTCCCATTAAGGTTAATAAAGTGGTTTTTCCTGATCCTGATGGCCCTTTTAAAATGATTACTTCTGAAGAATATAATTTCAAATTAATATCAAACAAAATTTGCTTTTCTAATTTACCTTCTCCGTAAGAGTGATTTAAATTAGTTGCTTCAACTACTATTTTAGATTCTTGTTTTGAGGTATTTTTTGAGAGTTGTTGGTTCATTTTTTTTGCTTACCAAACCATGGACAATTAATGATTTAAAGAGTATTTATTGTATTTATATTATTAGTTATTAGCTAATTAAAAGATATCTGCCGGATCCGCTGCTCTTAATTTTCCTACCGCAATACCGCCAGAAAAGAAACACATTCCTACTGTTAAAATTAACACAGTGATGGCTCTACTTACAGTCATTGCAATTGGTAAACCTGTAGCTGCGGCTGTTTGTGAATAAAGAAAAATTCCCATGGCAAAACCCGGTAAATAACCAATCATGCCTAAAAGAATTGCTTGTTGAAAAACTAAAGTTAGTAAATAAAAATCCGAATATCCTATGGCTTTTAAAGTAGCATATTCTGGTAAATGATCAGCTACATCAGTGTAGAGAATTTGATAAACAATAACGACTCCTACAATCAAACCCATTACGGTACCTAAACCAAAAACAAAGCCAATATTGGTACTATTTTCCCAATAATTTCTTTCATATTCAACAAATTCTTCTTTCGATAAAACTAAAACATCTCCTTGATTTAATTGGCGTTTTAAATTCTCTAAAACTGAATCCAAATTGGCAGTTTCTTCTATCTGGATTACACCAACATCTATTAATCCTCTTTCTCGATTAGGAAATAATCTTAAAAAGTTTAAATCGCTAGTAATAAGATTACCATCTGCGCCAAAAGAAGAGCCAATAGAAAATAATCCACCTATTGTAACTTCCCTTTCTCCTACTTCTGTTTTTACAGTTTTTCCTGCTTGAAAATCTGACACAATTGGGCCAAATTCTTCTCTAGATAAATCATCAAACAAAACCACATCTTGAAGTTTAATAGTCTCTAAATTCTTTTCGACTCCTTCTATATTAAAGATTGAATTAGAAGGATTAAAACCGATGACTAAAATAGCCCGACTTGTTTTAGTTTCTGGATTTTTAAATTGAATAAAATTTAAATAAACTGGGGTAATTGATTCTACTCCTTTGACACCAAGTGACTGATATAATCTTCGAGCAGAAAAACTTTCCATGGCAATGATGGCATCAGATTGAGGGCTAATTAAAAAGGCATCTCCATCAAAATTCTCGTGTATTTTTATGGCACTATCAAACAAAGCATCTCTAAATCCTAACTGCATAAACATTAAGATATCAGCAAAACCTATACCAGCAAGTGCAATAGCTAAACGGATTTTTTCTCTGGTTAATTGAAACCAAGCTAAAGGTATTCTCATAGTAAAATCTCCACAAATACTTTGGCATTACTTAAATTAGAAACTCTTTGGCTAGATTGGGGATCTAATTTAATTTCTACTTCTACAACTCGAGCATCAACATCGGCAGCTGGATCAGTATCTAAGACATCTTTTTTACCAATTTGATTGCCTATTTTACTGACGATTCCTGTTAGTTTACCTTCAAAACCATTATTTTCACTGCTGATTTCTGCGGCTTGGCCTAGAGTGACTTTACTAATGTTGCTTTCATAAACTTCTGCAACTGCAAACATTTGATCAGTTTTGCCGATTTCTACGATTCCATCGTCTTCGCTGACGCTTTCACCTGGGTAGGTATGAATTTTAAGAATTTGACTTTTAAAGGGTGCTTTAACATAGCTTAATTTTAGGCCTGCCTTTGCTTGTTTTAAAACGGCTTTGGCCATTTCTACTTGGGCTTGTGCTTCGATAACGTCTACGTCTCGCACTTCGGCAATTCTGTCTAATTCTGCTTTGGCTTCATCGATTTGTTTTTCTAGCCTTCTGACGGATTGATTGGAAATTGCCTTGGTTTCTTTGATTTCTTGTTGGAGAGTTTCTAAACTTTTCTTGTAGTCTGCTTCAGCTTCTTTTACTCTTTCTTGGGCTGTTTCTAGGATTAATTTCCGATTATCTAATTCAGATTCTGAGATTACTCCTTCATTTGCTAGGTATTCATGTCTTTGATATTCAGATTCGGCGTTTCTCTGTTCTGATTTAACTCGATTTACAGTAGCATTTAGTTGTTCTTTTTCACGTTCCAATTGGGCTTCTAAACGGGAAATTCTAGCTTCATTAGTAATGATTTGCCATTCCAATTCGGCTTCTAAGCGTTCGATGGTAGCTTTTTGGGCATTGATTTCACCTTGTTTTGCCCCTGCTTTGACAATTGCTAGATTAGCTTCAGCTACTTCAATTTCTCTTTGTGCCCTTTCTACATCTGCTAATCGACTTTCATTACTATCGAGAATAGCGATGATTTGGTCTTTTTCTACTTGATCTCCTTCATCTATTAATAACTCTACTACTTTTGCACCACCTAGATTAGGTGAAGATGCTAATTGAATAACTTCTCCTTCTGGTTCGAGTCTACCTAAAGCACTAACTGATCTAAGGATTGGTTTTTCTTGTGTAACAACTTCGGATGAAGTTGAATTAGAAGAGGATTCTTCTCTGGTGCTTTGAGTTAGATAGAATAAACCTAAACCTATAGTTGCTAAAGCAATTGTGGAAATAATAATCAATCGCTTTTTTGATTTTGATTTAAAATTGAGTTCTGCATCCATATCAATTAAACTAGATATTAAACTAGACTGTACAGTTTTATTTGTTAATATTATACTAGACTGTCTAGTATGATTTTGTCAAGAAAAAAATGAGTATTGTTTGCAAATTAAAAAACGAATCAAAAATAGTGAAACAAGCAAGAGGATTAGATAAAGCCGAACAAATTCTTAAAGGAGCCTTGCCAGAATTCCTTAAATATGGTTATGCTCGTACTACTATGGATAATATTGCCAAACGGGCAGGAGTATCTAAACAAACTTTGTATAGCCACTTTTGCGATAAAAATGGTTTATTTACTGCCTTAATTAAACATTTAGCCTGTGAAAAATTCCAGTTAGTATGGGCCAAACCACTTCAAGGAAAGCCGGAAGAAGTCTTGCCCAATTTAGCTTATAGATTGTTAAAAGTTGTCAAGGATCCACAATATCTTCGTTTTGTGAGATTAATTTTAACAGAATCGGAAAAACGCCCAGATTTATCTAATTTATTTTTAAGTAATGTAGCTCAACCTGCTACTAAAATTCTAACTCAATATCTCCGAGAATGTCAGGAATTAAAGATTACTGATACGGAAGCAGTAGCAAGAATTTTTATTGGTTCTCTTATTCATCATATTATGATTCAAGAACTCCTTCATGGAAAAGATTTAATGCCTATGGCAGAAGAGCGTTTAGTTAAGAATCTAGTTAAATTAATTTTAGAAAAATAATTTTTTAGTTAAAAATATTTTAAATGTGGATTTTAAAAACTATTTATCTGGTATATCAAACAAAACCATCTTCATATAACGATCTGCCCAATCTTTGCCAAAGGCTTTTTCCAGTAAACGACGGGTTTTATCATTTTGCTGTTGTTTAGAACAATAATAACGTTGTCCAGCTAAATTCAAAGCTTGTTCTTTTTCTGATACTGAATGAGAAGAAACAGCATTGTTACAGTGAATATCTAAATAATCACTGACACGAGACAAAAATAAATCTTCTTCTTCTAAGTTACTAGGACGAATAAATAAGCAAAAATCTGAAAAAATATCTGCCCAAGATGGTAATTCCCGTGGTTGAGAAAAAGAAATCCTAGGAAGATGACTAAGAGGTTGAAGATAGGATTCTGATAGCTGTAATTCAGGAGTGATGGGGGAAAGATCTACAATAGCCGCACTAACACCACTCTTCCCTGAAACAATATCACAACCAAACATTGGTAAAGAATATTCTGACTTAGGAAACATGACACAGTGCAAAATATCAATATTTTTACCCACTTTAGCCAACTCTAAATGAAGTTTCCGAAATTGAGGGGTTTGATAACAATGATTTTCAATTACTAATTTTTCACCTTCGAGTTTTCCCTCTACATAACCCAGAGAGTGTGGTAACTCATAAGGTAAAAGATGGAAATATTTCTGCCAATGAGACAAAATACTATCACCAAGTTTTTGAATTAGGGGATTTAGTTGTTCTTTGATGGATGATTTTTTAGTTTGCAACATTAATGTAGTATATAGTTAAAGGTTAAAATAATTCTATAGATTATATCTTTGATTTAGCATACTTTGATTTAGCATACTTAGAGCACACAATAGAGTAAATTTTAACAATGTTAAGCTTTGTTAGTTACCAAAAAGCCTTAATTAAAATAATTATAAAAAAATGACATTAACACAAGTTTGGGGTGCTTTACTAATTTTCCTTTTGTGCCCAATTTTAGGAGGATTACCTCTGATTAAATGGATAACCTATCGTCTGACAGGAATTCGCCTCTCTCAAGTAGGTAGTGGCAATATTTCCGTTTCTGCTGCTTTTTACCATGGTGGCAAATTAACTGGGATTTTAGCCGTATTATCTGAAGCCTCTAAAGGGATTATAGCAGTTTTGCTAGCTCGAATTTTCTTCCCTACTCAACCAATTTGGGAATTGATAGCTTTAATTGCTTTAGTGATGGGGCGTTATTGGATGACTAGAGGGGCTGGTATGACTAATGTAGTTTGGGGGATTATAGTCCATAATCCAGTAGCTGCTGGTTTGATTTTTGTAATTTCCGGGGTAGGTTTTACCATCTTTCGCCATCGTGAAACGGGAAAATTGTTAGTATTAATTTTACTACCTTTAATCTTAAGCTTATTGCGCCCCCATGATGGGGAATATCTGGTAGCAGCCATCACTCTTGCAGGTTTACTCTGGTGGATTATGCAAAAAATCCCCGATGATTTAGATTTGCCCACCACTCAAGTTAATTCAGAATCTAAAACTATGTTTCGTTTTTTCTCTGGTAATCAAAGTATCATTTCTCTAAAACATCCACTTAATCCGGAAAAAGTAGGACAAAAGGCCGCAAATTTGGCTCAATTAAAACATTGGGGATATTCTATTCCTGATGCTTGGATATTGATGCCAGGAGAGGATCCCAAAAATTTACCTGAATACTTACAACCTACGCCTGCTAATCCTCTAGTAGTAAGATCTTCGGCTATAGGAGAAGATACCAATACTTATTCAGCAGCAGGGCAATATTCCAGTATTTTAAATGTTACTAATCGAGATGATTTGGAAGGGGCAATTTTAGATTGTTTGGCTTCTTATCATAATTTGGGAGCCATTCAATATCGCCGAGATAAACTCCAAAAAGATACTTCTATGGCGGTGATAATTCAAAAGCAAATTCAAGGTATTTTTTCCGGAGTTGCCTTTAGTAGAGATCCAATTATTGGACTTAATAATTGTGTGGTTATAGAAGCTTTACTAGGGGATGCAACTCAAGTAGTTTCAGGACAATTTACACCTGATCAATATCGAGTATTTTTTAGTGGAAATCAAGAAGATTTAAACATAGAAGGAGACGGAGAAATTCCTCCTAATTTAATTAAATTAGTGGCAAAAATAGCTAGGGAAATTGAAGATTTGTACCACGGAATCCCTCAAGATCTTGAATGGACTTACGATGGTAATACATTATGGTTATTACAAGCAAGACCAATTACTAATTTACAACCAATTTGGACTAGAAAAATAGCAGCAGAAGTAATTCCAGGCTTCATTAAGCCTCTAACTTGGTCGATCAATCGAGATTTAACTTGTGATGTTTGGGGGGAATTATTTACTTTAGTTTTAGGAAAACGTAGTCAAGATTTAGACTTTAGAAAAACGGCAACTCTTCATTATCATCGAGCGTATTTTAATGCTTCTTTATTAGGAGAAATTTTCCTGAGAATGGGTTTACCTCCTGAAAGTTTAGAATTCCTAACTAGAGGTGCAAAATTTAGTAAACCTCCTATTTTTTCTACTTTGAAAAATGTTTTTGGTTTATTACGTTTGGCAAGGCGAGAATGGAATTTAGAGGAAGATTTTGAATCAGATTATCGATCGAAATTTGAACCAACTCTGAGGTTACTAACAGAAAAATCACCTCAAGAAATGTTATCTGAAGAGTTATTTTCGAGAATCGAACTAATTTTATCTGTTTTAACTAAAGCAACTTATTATAGTATTCTTGCACCTTTAAGTTTAAGCTTGAGACAGGCTATTTTAAAAGTTTCAGAAGAAGAATTAGATAATAGTCAAACCCCAGAAAT
Source organism: Prochloraceae cyanobacterium PL24a_bin.78 (assembly GCA_028281945.1). GTDB lineage: Bacteria > Cyanobacteriota > Cyanobacteriia > Cyanobacteriales > JANQIW01 > JANQIW01. The sequence continues at coordinate 82,979 of JANQIW010000068.1, read as the reverse complement.
CAAATCCATGCGCTCACTCGCTAGTTTAGCAGCAGATGCGAGTAATTTATTATCACTAATCCATTTAGAATCTTACTATAAAATAAGCCCTCAAAATAGTTCTTCTTTATTCGCATATTTAGCAGAAATGCCAGATGGAGAAAGTATTTTAGAAAAATTCCAAGTATGGTTAGAAAAATTTGGTTATTTAAGCGATGTGGCAACAGATATTACTGTTCCTCGTTGGAAAGAAGAGCCTCGCCCTGTGAGAACAATGTTTACTAAATTTTTGTTTGAACCGAAAGAGATTAAAGAACAACGCAATAAAACGGTTATTAATTTAAAGAAAAGTAGTTGGCAATTGAATGTAGTCCAAAAAAGATTGAATCTTAAAGGAAAAGTAACGGAAATATATTCTAAATTATTAGCTAATTTACGTTGGAGTCTTTTAGGGATAGGAGAGTATTGGCAGCAATCTGGATTATTAGAAAAGAAAGAGGATTTATATTTTTTAGAAATTCAAGAAATAGAAAAAATAATTAAGGAAAAAGATCGGGTTTTAATTGAAAAAGTTCCTAAAATAATTAAGGAAAGACGTGCTCAATTAGAAAAAAGTAAGGAAATAACTTCTGTGCCAAATGTTGTTTATGGTAAAATTTCTGCTAATGCTATGATGAATCAAACAGCTATTTCCTCTGATAATAAATATTTACAAGGCATAGGCGCAAGTCCAGGGTTAGTGGAAGGAAAAGTGAGAATATTCCTTAGTCTATCGGAAATGGAAGACGTAGACTCTAGTAACATAGTTGTTGTTCCTTATACTGATTCTGGCTGGACTCCTTTACTGATGAGGGCAGGAGGAATTATTGCTGAAGTTGGTGGCCGGCTTTCCCATGGGGCAATTATTGCTCGTGAATATGAAATTCCTGCGGTTATGGATGTTACTGATGCTACTTCTTTATTAAAAAATGGGCAATTTGTACGTCTTGATGGCCACAAAGGTGTGGTGGAAATATTGGATTAGTTAATTGTGATTCTATGAAGTAGACAGGGGAATGGGAGTGGTTTTTTTAAGAATAGTTTATGGTGATGGGGAGAATGGGAGGAATGGGGAGAATGGGTGAATGGGTGGAATGGTAAGAATGGGAGAATGGGAGAATGGGTGAATGGGAGATGGGGAGAATGGGTGAATGGGAGATGGGGAGAATGGGAGTGGTTTTTTTAAGAATAGTTTATGGTGATGATGAGAATGGGAGGAATGGGGAGAATGGGAAGAATGGGAGATGGGGAGAATGGGTGAATGGGAGATGGGGAGAATGGGAGTGGTTTTTTTAAGAATAGTTTATGGTGATGATGAGAATGGGAGGATTGGGGAGAATGGGAGGAATGGGGAGACTTGGGAGAATTTTAAGTATCTCTTCTTACTTTTTACTTCTTATTTATTACATCGATCTTAATCAATAACTCTATCATTATTTTTGAAAATTGATCTCAATATTCATTATAATTAGTAACACAAAATACAGTATAATGGGAAAATCGTCCCTCTAAAAAAGTAGCATGATGCTAGAAAATTCAGTATCTTCTGATGAAATAACAGCAGCCTTAGAAACCCCGCGAGACTTAGAATTTAAAATACCAGATCCAGAAGATGAGGAAATAGAAGAACAAGAATTCCTCTCTAAATTAGATGAAATATGGAAAGTATGCGATCGCTTCGATTTGCAGACAGACATTTGGCGAGGAAGAATTTTAAGAGCAGTGCGAGATCGCCAAAAACAAGGAGGAGACGGGCGAGGAAGTGGATTTCTCAACTGGCTGAAAAAACGGGAAATCACCAAAAGTCAAGCTTATGCCTTAATCCAATTAGCCAATAGTGCCGATACCTTGTTAGCAGAAGGAAACTTGGATCCTGCCACCATTAATAACTTCAGCAAAAGAGCCTTTGTAGAAACAGCAAAATCAGATCCTGAAGTACAAAAATTGGTAAGTGAAGCAGCCCAAAATGGCGAACGGATCACACGCAGAGAAGTAAAACAACTACAAGACGAATGGATGGCAATGACTTCCGAACTTCTACCAGAAGAAGTCAAAGAAAAAGCAAGTGAAGGATCCCTGCCGCCCCGTCATCTTGCACCTTTAGTCAAAGAAATGGAGAAATTGCCAGAAAATCATATCGAAGACATTCAAAAAGAAATAATCACCAATGCAGATGTAGATAACATCAAAAAAGTTACCATAGATGCTAAAAACCTTTCTAAATATCTTGATGCCGCAGCCAAAGTACAAAAATTGAGAGATTCTCAAATTGATTTAGAATTAGCCATCGATGAAGCCTTAAGATTAGATTGTTTACATTCCACCGCAGATTTAGTCAAAGTAGCCACTCAACTAGAAGAAATTGTGGTAAAGTTTTATACAATTTGGAAACGTCTTGGCAATGCTTCAGAGAGATTATTTGTGGATACAGGGGCAAGTACCCCCCATTTACGCTCTTTGATTAGCTGTCTTGAGTCTTTGAGTGGGGAAACCATAGAAGTAAAACTGGATGAAACAGGAGAACGTCTGGTACGACTTAAGATCATAAGTCAAAATTAGCAGTTATTTCTCACTCACTGGGATCCAATTTATACCGGCAATGCTATGGTATTGCCAAGTTTGATCGAAAATATTTTAAAATATATTAAGATATGATTAGATAGGGGATTTTTAGCTTATATAGTAATGTGCGCTGATATATTGACGAAAAGCACAATTTTTTAAACTCCCAAACCAAAAAGCCTCTACTCTGACTCAGAAACCGCCTGCGGGTGTGTTTAAATTGTCAATTATCAATTATTTAGTCATCAACAAAAGGAGTAGCTAATACCATAAATGAGCCTTCCATTCTCTAATTTCGTAGAGCTTGTACGCTCCCGAGCAGACAAAGAGAATACAAAGATTGCCTTCGCCTTTCTACAAGATGGAGAGACGGAATCCGATACTATTACCTATCAACAACTCGATTCTCAAGCAAGGGCCATTGCAGCATGGTTGCAAACCCTTGATGGGAAAGGAAAAAGGGCATTATTACTTTATCCACCTGGATTAGAGTTTATCTCTGCTTTTCTAGGTTGTCTGTATGCAGGAGTGATTGCAACCCCCGCTTATCCTCCACGGCCTAATCGATCGATTTCTCGTCTTCAGGCAATTATTGATGATGCCAAACCAACTTTTGCTTTGACAACTAATTCTCTCATTGAAAATATACAAGAAAGACTAAGTTTGACTTGTTTAGCTACTGATACGATCGCTTCTAGTTTAGCCGAAAATTGGCAACCTATAGACATACCAGAAGAATCATTAGCATTTCTTCAATATACTAGTGGTTCCACGGGCACACCTAAAGGGGTTATGGTATCTCATGGGAATTTGATTCATAACTGCGAATTGATAAGAGTCTTTTTTGGAAATACAAATGAAGCTATTGCTTTATGTTGGCTTCCTCCTTATCACGATATGGGATTAATAGGTGGGCTGCTTCAACCAATATATACAGATTTTAAGAAGACATATGTAATGTCGCCAGTAACTTTTTTACAACGCCCTTTAAGTTGGCTGAAGGCAATATCCAAGTATGGGGTCAATACAAGTGGTGGTCCAAATTTTGCCTATGAAATGTGTGTTAACCAAATTTCTGAGGAACAAAAGGCTCATCTAAAGTTAGAAAGTTGGGATATGGCATTCTCAGGAGCAGAACCTGTGAGAGCAGATACCATAAATCGCTTTAGTGAATATTTTTCTAGTTGTGGATTCAAGAAAAGTGCCTTTTATCCATGTTATGGAATGGCAGAAGGAACTCTATTGATATCTGGAGGAAAGCGGTATTTAGAACCGAAGATTATATATGTAGAAAGCAGTGCTTTAGAAGAAAATCAAGTAAGAATTACAGATGAGAATAATGAAAACAGTAAGAGTTTTGTAAGTTGCGGGAATCCTGCCCAAGATGTGATCATAGTTGATCCTAAAGATTTGACTTTAACTGAGGGGATAGGTGAAATTTGGGTAACAAGTAATAGTATAGCTCAAGGGTATTGGCATCGCAAAAAGCAATCTCAAGAGAATTTTCAAGGAAGATTACGAGATGAGAATGGAAGAGAGTGTGATAATATTGATTATTTAAGGACAGGGGATTTAGGATTTCTCCGAGATAATGAATTATATTTGACAGGAAGAATAAAAGATTTAATCATAATTCGGGGGAAAAATCATTATCCTCAAGATATAGAGTTAAATATAAGTAAAGCTCATCCTGCATTACGTCCAGATAATAGTGCAGCTTTTTCCATTGAAGAAAACGGAGAGGAAAAATTAGTCATCGCTTCGGAAGTAAAACGGACTTATTTGCGAAATTTAAATGTTGATGAAGTTATAGAAGCCATACGAAATGCGGTAATTGAGCATCACGAATTAATACCAACAGCAGTTGTTTTATTGAGAACTGGTAGTATTCCTAAAACATCAAGTGGAAAAATAGCGAGAAGTGCTTGTAAAAAAGGCTTTACTCAAGGTAATTTGAGGTTGGTAGGTAGTTGGGAAATCCCTTCAGGAAAATCAATAGAAGCAGGTTCAAATCAAGAAGAGATAGACATTTCAGGGGTAGACTACCAATCAATTCAGGCTTGGTTAAAACAAAATATTGCCACGGAAGCAGGGATTTCTGCCGGCATGGTGGAAATAGAGACTCCTTTTGTTAACTATGGTTTGGATTCAGTAAAAACTGTGCAATTGGCAGCTAAGTTAGAAGATTGGTTAGGTAGAAAAATTTCCCCTACCTTGGTATACGATTATCCCAATATTTTGACTTTGTCTCAATATTTAGCAGGAGAGAATTTAGGCAAAGAGAATGGGAAAGGAGAAACTACTGCAACTCAGTATCAGAATGTTAACAATGACAACAAAGGAAATCAAAACATTCCCATTGCAGTGGTGGGAATGGGATGTCGTTTCCCTGGCGCGACAAATCCTCAAGGCTTTTGGGAGTTATTAGCAAATGGTAGAGATGAAATTTCCATAGTGCCTCGTCATAACACTCCTGGGGGGTATTTAAACGATATTGATAAATTTGATGCCCATTTCTTTAATATTTCCCCCAGGGAAGCCTATAGTATTGATCCTCAACACAGGTTATTGTTAGAGGTAACATGGGAAACTTTGGAAAATGCCAACATCCCAGCGGAATCTTTAGCAGGGAAATCTACAGGGGTTTTTATTGGTGTTAGCAGTCACGATTATTCTTTACTTCATCACCAGGGTAGTTATAATCCTTATACTCCTACAGGCAATGCCCACAGTATGGCAGCAAATAGGCTATCATATTTCTTTGATTTTACAGGACCATCGATCACTATGGATACTGCTTGTTCATCTTCTTTGGTGGCGGTGCATTTGGCAATCCAGAGTTTACGCAATGGTGAATGTCAAACTGCTATTGCCGGGGGGGTTAATTTGATTCTCTCCTCAAATATCACAGCATCCCTTTCTCAAGCGGGGATGTTATCAGAGGATGGCAAGTGTAAGACATTTTCCACCGATGCCGATGGTTATGTTAGGGGAGAAGGTTGTGGTTTAATTCTGTTGAAACCTCTAGCTGATGCCATAGCTGATGGAGATAAAATATTGGCAACTATTTTAGGTAGTGCGATAAATCAAGATGGTAGAAGTAATGGTTTAACTGCGCCTAATGGATTGGCACAACAGGCGGTTATTTCTTCTGCCTTGAAAAATGCTAAAATTAGCTCTCATGAAGTTAGTTATTTAGAAACTCATGGCACCGGCACCCCTTTAGGGGATCCCATCGAATTAAATTCGATAAAAAAAGTGTTAAATGGCGATCGCGTCTATTTAAGTTCAGTTAAAACCAATATTGGGCATTTAGAAGCAGCGGCAGGAATTGCAGGATTGATAAAAACTATCCTATCTTTACAACATAAAAAAATCTTACCTCATCTCAATTTAAAACAAATTAATCCCCATATAGATTTAGGAGAAAATTTGCAAATATCTCCCAATTTATTAGATTGGCAGACAACAAGTATACCACGAACTGCTGGAGTAAGTTCTTTTGGTTTTGGGGGTACAAATGCCCATGTAATTGTTAGAGAATGGGAAAATGATACAGATTTAAATCCACAACAAAATAATGGTAAATCATTAGATGTTTTAGGCAAACCAGAAGGATTAGAAGATAAATACTCTTTAACAAAACCATCAAATTATTATCCTTTTAACTTATTTACTCTCTCAGCCAAAACAGATTCAGCCTTAAACCTATTGGCGAGAAAATATCTCCAATTCCTCTATGAAAACCCGGATGTAAACTTAGGAGAAATTTGTTATAACCTCAATACAGGGCGATCGCAATTACCGAAAAGAATAGGAATAATAGGGAAGAATAGAGAAGAAATCCAAGAAAAATTAAGGCAAATCCAAAATTCAAAAAAAGTAAATGATGGAAAAATAGTATTTTTATTTACAGGGCAAGGATCCCAATATTTTCAAATGGGATACCAATTATATCAAACTCAACCAGTATTTGCAGAAGCATTAAAAGAATGCGCCGATATACTAAAAGAATATTTAGAAGATTACTTATTAGATGTCATCTTCCAAGAAAAATATACAGAATTAATCAACCAAACCGCATATACTCAACCAGCATTATTTGCCATAGAATACGCCTTAGCCAAAATGTGGCTACATTGGGGAGTAAAACCAGATATCTTAATAGGCCATAGTGTAGGAGAATACGTAGCAGCTACAATAGCCGGAGTATTTTCTTTACCAGAGGGGTTAAAATTAATCGCCCATCGCGGTAAATTAATGCAAGACTTACCACCAGGTAAAATGGCAGCAGTATTCGCGCCAGTAAGTGAAGTCAAACGCGCCATTGCAACCTCTCAAAGAGAAGTAAGCATCGCTGCCATTAATGGCTTTGATAATGTAGTTATTTCAGGAGAAGGTAATACAATTACTGACATCATGGCAAACCTAGCAACTTTGGGAATCAAAACCAAAGAATTAATCGTATCCCATGCCTTCCACTCACCCATGATGCAGCCAATCCTGACAAAGTTTTCCACAGTTGCCCATCAAATTAACTATCAAAAACCAAAAATCAAGATAATTTCTAACTTAAACGGCAAGCAAGTTAGAGAAGAAATGGCAACACCTTCTTATTGGATAAGACATATATCAGAAACCGTAAGATTTGCACCAAGTATAGAGTCATTAAAAACAGAAGAAGCACTAACATTTATCGAAATAGGGCCAAAACCTACTCTAATAAATTTAGCATCCCAATGTTTAGATAACCAAGAAAATACCCTCTGGTTGCCATCATTACATCCAAAAAGAGAAGATTGGGAACAAATATTAACTAGTTTAGGGGAATTATGGAGTAAAACCAGCATAAAAATCAATTGGAAGAATTTTTACCAAGGATGTCAGTATAACAAAATTAACTTACCTAATTATGTATTTGAGAGGGAAAGTTATTGGTTAAAAGTAGTAGCTGATGCTAAACATCATGGGATGGATTCTCCTCTAGGAGATAGCAAAAAATTACTCAATATATCTGATTGGTTGTATCAAGTGGAATGGGAAGAAACAAGCAGTATCTCTTCCCAGCAAATTTACCCTTACTTAGCAATAGCTGATAATCAGCAAACACCAATTTTAGAAGTTATCAAAAATCTCCATCGTGATTGTTTAATTATTAACAAGCAAGGAAATTTACCAGAAAATCTAGCAGAAAATCTATCAGAAGAAAATTCATTGGAGAATTTAAAAGCAAATCAAAAAACAAATCAACAAGAAAATCTAGCCAACATCATTAACCAGGCATATCCCAAAGTCAAAGGAATAATCTACATCGCCGAAAATACTTCCCCACACAAAATTAGCCAAGAATGCTATCAAATCATCCAATTAATCAAAATACTCAAAGAAAAACAACTACCCCTGTGGATTATTACCAAAGGCGCAACTCCTATTAACAACCATCAGAATTTAGCAGCCGCTTCCTTAATAGGATTAGCCAGAGTAATAGCATTAGAAAATCCCGAAATATGGGGAGGATTAATTGATATTAATCCCGCAGAAAATAACCAAAATAAAAATCAAAACATCATCCCCTCAATTTTGGCAGAAAAAAAAGGCCAAATCTATGCTGTAAATCAAGGCAAATCTTATACACCTATCTTAAAAAGAAAAGCAAATCTAACAAATCCTGCCAATTTACCACCAGAAATCAAAGCAAATGCCACTTATTTAATCACAGGAGGCACCGGTGGTTTTGGAAAAAAAATTGCCCAATGGTTAATTAAACTAGGCGCAAAACATTTAGTATTAGTAGGAAGAAATATTCCACAATCTAAACTAGAAAACATCGGAGTAGATATGGAATACCTTCAATGCGATGTCACTAATCCCATAGAAGTAGAAAATTTAATCCCTAATATCACCACATCAGAATATCCCCTCGCCGGAATAATTCATGCCGCAGGAATTATCGATGACGGATTATTAACTAACCTCTCTTTACAGCAAATTACTAATGTCATCCAACCAAAAGTATTAGGTAGTTGGAATCTACATACCGCCACAGAAAAATTACCACTAGATTTCTTCATCTTAATATCTTCTATTGCATCATTATTAGGTTCCCCTGGGCAAGGAAATTATGCCACCGCCAATGCCTTTATGGATGCTTTAGCAACTTTTAGAAAAGAAAAACAATTACCAGCCTTAAGTGTAAATTTTGGGCCGATAAATGTTGGAATGGCATCGAGAGGATGGGGAATTAAAGGCTTAAAAGTAATGGAAGCAGAAATAGCATTAACTGCTTTAGAAAAAACTTGGCTAGATACTCAAACAGGAATATTTGATGCCGATTGGGAAGCAATTTCTCGAAGGTTTAAAGATGTTGCCAAAAACGATTATTTCTCCCAAGTAATTAACACTCCTACAGCGACTCCCTCCGTATATCAAAACCTCTTAAATACCCCCGAAAACCAACGAGAAGAATATTTACTATCTTACTTAAGAAAAATAATTGCCGAAAGTTTAGCCATAGAAACTGCCAATATTGGTGATAGCGAAAATCTCCTAGATTTAGGCTTAGATTCCTTGATGGTGATGGAAGTAATCAATCAATTAAAAGAAGAATTGAAATTGATGCTTTATCCCAGAGAAATTTACCAACGCCCTAGAATTGACTATTTAGCCAAATATTTAAAAAGCGAATTTAATCGCATCCACTTAGAAATACAACCAGTAGAAATAGAAGACAAAATTCAAGAATCTTCCCAAATAAATCTCCTCCAAGGAATTACTTTTCCTACAGAAAATATCACCGTAGAAAAACCCATAGAATCCCCTTGTATCTTTATCCTTTCATCACCTCGATCGGGATCAACTTTATTAAGAGTAATGCTAGCAGGGCATTATAACATAGTTGCACCGCCGGAATTACATCTCCTACCCTTTGCAAATATGGCCCAAAGAAATGAATATTTAGCGGAATCCTACTTAGGAGAAGGATTAGAAAAAGCATTCATTGAATTAACAGGAGAAAATCCAGAAAAAGTATCAGAAATTATCAAAAACTTAGTAGAAGAAAAAGCATCCATTGCCGAAGTATACGAGATGCTATGTCAACAAGCAGAAGAAAAAATCTTAGTAGATAAATCTCCCACCTATGCCTTACAAAAACAAACCTTAGAAACCGCAGAAAAACTTTTTAAAAATGCAAAATATATCCATTTAATTCGACATCCTTACCCAGTCATAGAAAGTTTTGTCAAATTAAGGATGGATAAACTAATAGGCTTAGCAGGAGATAACCCCTATCGAATAGGAGAATTAGTCTGGTATCAATCCAATCAAAATATCCTCCAATTTTTTAACCAACTAGACTCCCAGAAAAAGCATCAAATTCTCTATGAAAACTTAGTCACCAATCCCGAAGCAGAAATGAAAAAGCTATGCCAATTTCTAGAAATAGACTTTGATTCTGCATTGCTTACACCTTACCAAGGAGAAAGAATGACAGATGGAGTTTACACTCAATCCTTATCAGTAGGGGATCCCAATTTTCTCAAATACCAAAGCATTAAACCAGAATTAGCACAAGCATGGCAAAAAATCAAACTCCCTATCCAAATCGACAATAATACCCAAGAATTAGGGAAAAACTTGGGTTATCAATTACTTCAAAATCAATCACAATCTACCCCAGAAATCCCCATGGTAGAGGAATACATCCAAATCAGGGGATTACAATTATGTCTATGTTGCTGGGGAGATTCTGCTAAACCCATAGTCTTATGTCTTCATGGAATTTTAGATCAAGGAATCGTTTGGGAAGAAATAGCATTGGATTTAGTCACAAAAGGCTATAGAGTAATCGCTCCCGATTTACGTGGCCATGGGTTATCAGAACATTTGGGTAAAGGAGGAAGTTATAATTTATTAGACTTTGTCGCAGATTTAGATGGTATTGCAGAATATTTAGGAAAATCATTTATTCTGATGGCACATAGCTTTGGAAGCGTAATAGCAGGGGTTTTCGCCGCTATTCGCCCAGAATGGGTTCAAGAATTAATTTTAGTTGAACCAGTAATTCCTACCAAAATTCAAGAAGATGAAATAGTTGATAGTTTAGGTATAGAATTAGATTATTTGTCATCTACTCCTCAACATCCCGTTTTTTCAAGTATAAATGAAGCTGCAAATTGGCTGAAAGAAGCAGATTCTTCTTTATCTGAAAGAATAGCAATTAATTTAGCTCGTAGAATAACTAAAAAATGTGATAACGGTATTACTTGGCGTTGGGATCGATTACTGCGAGGGAGAGGTTTATTTAACGGAATTGATAGACCAAAATATTTAAAATTACTCTCACAAATTACAATTAAAACCTTAATTGTATATGGCAATAATAGTAGCTTTAATCGCCCTGAAGATATAATAGATATGGAAGAAGTCATGAAAAAAGCTAGAAAAGAAATTATTAATGGTGGACATAATTTACATCTAGAATGCCCTTATGATTTAATTAATTTAGTCTTTAATTAAAAAAATAAGAAGATAAAAGAAAATTCACTACTGAAATCCTCTTTCTATCTTCTTCTACTAAATCCTGTTTTAAAAAACCACAAATATTAAATTGATAAAATCCACTGTATACAACAAATCCAGCATTTTAAAATCAACTGGTTATGTCAACTGGATTTGATATTATCCCAATTTGTCTATATGTAATACTAGAGTTAAACTAATCCAATATCTTTAATACAAAACCAAAAATCAATATTCATTCTCTACCAAGTCTCCTTCCTCTGCCTTATCTGTTTTAAAGAAGTCTAAGCAAAATACGTGAAATAATGAAATTAACCCTTTATTTAAATTAAATTAGTCTAATTACAAAGAAAATGGTTTTTGATTCCATTCCACACGCCCAGGAAATTGATCTAAATACTTCATAAGTATTACAGCAGTGGTCATATCATTACAAAACCAATAATCATCAGCTACTTCTACAGATTCTTCATCAGCCGCTTCAGTAGTATCCTTTACAGATTCTTCATCAGAAGCTTCAGTAGTATCCTTTACAGATTCTAAATCACTAGTTTCATCTAAAGTTTGATTATGATCTGAAGTAGATTCTAAATCACTAGTTTCATCTAACTTTTTACTGTTATCTGAAGCAGATTCTTGATTATTCTCATAATATTGTTTCTTTCCAATTTGAGATTCATAAGGAAATAAGGAATATTCCTCAGTATACTTAATTTGAACATCATAGGCATGTCCTAAAGTTTTCATCAAACCTGGAAATTTGTCCAATGTTTCTGTAATTTCTTTCTTTGAATAAGTAATCAGAGGATTTTGTTGAAATTGTTTGGGAATTTTGGGCGTTTTTGGGCCTTTAGAAGCACCTTTTTTACCAAATTTTTTTGCCTTTCCTTTAAATTTTGGTTTGGGTTTCATGATGTCAAAACTAGAGTTAAAATTTATATTGTAATTTCCATTGTGGTCAATTGGTTAAAGGTGATTAAAAGTTTTTTTATTAACTATTTTCCCCTAACCACTTGTCCAATTCTCATTTTATCTTAACTTTTATCTAGCTTTTTCTTGTAGCTAATTATTGAATTTTCTTAAAAAATTTTCTCTTTTTAAGTTTATCCTAAATGCGCAAAATTTGAGATAACCATACAATAAATCAAAAAAAATTGATTTTCTATAAATTTCAAAAATAATGATAGACTTTGTGTCTGAGGGTATAAATTAAATAATCCACCCATTATTTATTCTCCCCCATTTCCTCCATCTTCCCCTTCTCTTTCATCTTCCAACTTAATCTATAACATCATTAAAGAAAAAAGATATTAGCACATTCTCTGGTAAACTTAGGATAGATTCAAAAATTAATTTCTTAAGATTAAAGCTATTTTTGTAGGTAAATTCAATGATAAAATATGACTTATTTTAACCCTAAATAACCATTAATTAATAGCAATAATTACCCAAAATAACTAATCAAAAATTATGAAACAAATTTCAATTCTTTGGGAAATTCCCCTAGCCATTTTATCTTTTATTTTTTACAAAATTAATAAATTTATTATCGGTAATATTTTTAGAATAAGCTTAACCATTAACAAAAAAAAAGCAACACAATGGCGAGTTATTGACGCAGAAACCCTCAAATCTTTTTTAGTTTTACCAGTAGTAATGACTAAAGGGCCACGTTGGAATACTCATGCTATTATTGGTACTTTAGGACCAATTTACGTAGAAAAAACCATTGCTTTAGATTTAAAATCTGCTAATAAATCAGCCCAATCTTGGATAGCTGTTATCTATAGTTTTCCTAGTTACGAAACTATTACTAATATTAAATCAAAAGAAAACAATCAAGATACTAACAATCAACAATGGGAAACTTTAAATTTACAACCAGGACAATATACTATAGCATTAAGATATTATCATTGGTCTGATTCTATAGAAATGCCAGCAATTAATGTAGATGAAAAAATGACAATTGGGAAACAGCCAGTTGCTCAAAATATTAATCAATTTTACCAAGATTTAATCCAGAAAAAAAATTGGTATTATCTATGGCTACATTATTATATTTATACCATATTGTACTTTCGAGACAAATTAGGAGAAAACTGGATTGCTAGAGAATATTTACCAGTAGGTGCCCCAGACACTACATTTTTATATAATTACTTAGAAAAAGGTCAATCTTTAGAAGTAGAAATAAATTCAGAAGTCCTCAATCATAATCAACTTTATTTAACCATATACGATCATTGTAGTCTACCCATAAGTTGGCAACAACTAAAAGAAGAAAAAAACACCATCACAGGGATAGAAAATAATGGTTTTTATCTAATCAGAATTCGACCAAAAGATGAAACAATCTTAGGAAAAATTGAAATCGAAAAAGAGACGATCCAAAAACTAAAAATAATCAGAAAATCAAACACATAAAAAAAAATAAATTAGACATAAATATGACAAATCCTCCCAAAAAGACATTTTTACTAGAATTTGAAAAACCTCTATTTGAATTAGAAGAAAGAATAAAGCAAATCAGAGAATTAGCCCAAGAAAATAATGTAGATGTATCTAATCAAATAACCCAACTAGAAGCCAGAGCAGAACAATTAAGAAAAGAAATTTTTAGTAGCTTAACCCCCACTCAAAAATTACAACTAGCCAGACATCCTAGAAGACCAAGCACTTTAGATTACATTCAAGCAATTACAGATGAATGGATGGAATTACATGGCGATCGCAGAGGTTATGACGATCCAGCCTTAGTAGGAGGAATAGCAAGGATTGAAGGAAGGCCAGTAGTAATCATCGGGCATCAAAAAGGAAGAGACACCAAAGATAACGTCGCTAGAAATTTTGGCATGGCCTCCCCTGGAGGATATCGTAAAGCCATAAGATTAATGAAACACGCATCCCTATTTGCCATGCCCATCATCACATTTATTGATACCCCCGGAGCATGGGCAGGAGTAGAAGCAGAAAAATTAGGACAAGGAGAAGCCATTGCCTATAATCTCAGAGAAATGTTTGATTTAGAAGTACCCATAATTTGTACAGTAGTAGGAGAAGGAGGTTCAGGAGGAGCACTAGGAATAGGAGTAGGCGATCGCGTCTTAATGTTAGAACACGCAGTATATACTGTAGCAACACCAGAAGCTTGTGCAGCGATCTTGTGGAAAGATGCCAAAAAATCAAATTTAGCAGCAGAGGCATTAAAAATAACAGCTTACGATTTAAAACAATTAGGGATCATCGACGAAATATTGCCGGAGCCTCCCGGAGGTGCTCACACTAATCCTCTTAAAGCAGCAGAAATTCTCAAAAAAACACTGGTAGAAAAATTAGAAGATTTGTCATCTCTCAAAGTTGAAGAACTTCAAAAGCAAAGATATCAAAAGTTTCGCCATATTGGAGTCTTCGATTTAATCCCTAATTAATCAAGATTTTTTATCTTTTAAATAAGATGTTATAATTTATCAAGAGATAGAGATATTCCCCAGTAACTATGGATTTTGATTCTCTCCTCCAAAAGATTATTGGAGTTTTTTAGAATAAGTGGCTTGCATAGGCTGAAATTCTATGGTTAAATTAGCATGTACCGTGGACAGACGGGAATAAAAGCCTTTGACAGAGAAAGATAAATCTTAATTTTGAGGAAACTCAGTTAAAATTTGTTAACTTTAAAAAAGGAAATCTTAACAGTGATGTTAGGAAACTCCCTCCATTGATAAAGGGAGGAGATGTCAAAGTAGACAATACTCATTAATCAGAATCATAGAAAAACTAAAACAAAGATTGAAATTATGGATATTTACCCAGTGAAACTGCAACTAATGATTCCAAAAGTTAAACCTCCCAATGGAAAACAAAATCCTTTGACTTTTAGGAAAAAGTAGTTAAATGGGTAGAGACTAAAATTTTGAAGTTAGATTTAGCCCATTGGGAAAAAAGATCTTTATCCTAGTCTGGGAAGGATAAAAAAGATATTTATAAAGACATAAATTAGGACTTTTCAACAGTTCAAAAACTTATTCCCTTTTGCTAAAAAATAAATAGTGATAACAGTAATAAATAATCTATCCTCAATATGCTTTTTAATTTACTTATTTGACTAAGTGAACAAGACAATGGTATAAGTAGAGTAAGTTGGTTATGTCAAAAAAAACAATTTATTTAAGGATAACAAATCAAATTTATTAGATTCTTAAAATTGTAGAAAAATGACTTAAAAATTCTTCAAAATGCTTTACAATAGTAATTGTCCTACAAGTTATCAGAGGTAATCGACTATTTTTAGAAAAACTTTCGATTACTTAAAGGCAATTTAGCAGAAAATCCTGTGAAATTAGTCCTTTAAACAAATAATCTTGAGACCAAATATTAGTAGTTTTCCAGTAAAACACAGAATTTGGTAATTCAAATTTAGACAAAATAACAGAGTTTTAATCAAACTTTAATTAATTATGACAATAGCTTCCTCCAACGGTTTCAATCGTTCTGAACATTCTCCAATGAAAAAAACAGTCACACCAAGACCGGATCGAAATACTCATAATGGATTAGAATCACAAATCCACCCAACATCAGAAGAAAACAAGCAACAAATGATGGAAGCGGTGCGAATTACGTTAGAAGCGGTTGGAGAAAATCCAGAGCGAGAAGGATTGCTAAAAACCCCCAAACGAGTGGCAGAAGCAATGCAATTTTTGACTCAGGGTTATAATCAGTCTTTAGAAAAATTAGTCAATGGAGCAATTTTTGATGAAGGCCATAATGAAATGGTATTAGTGCGAGACATCGATTTTTTTAGTCTCTGCGAACATCATATGTTGCCTTTCATGGGAAAAGCCCATGTTGCCTATATTCCTAATCAAAAAGTAGTGGGATTGAGCAAACTAGCTCGCATTGTGGAAATGTATGCTAGACGCTTACAAGTTCAAGAACGTTTGAGTCGTCAAGTCGCAGAAGCAATTCAGACGATTTTAGAACCCCGTGGTGTAGCAATTGTTATGGAAGCAACTCATATGTGTATGGTGATGCGAGGAGTTCAAAAACCCGGATCTTGGACTGTAACTAGTACAATGTTAGGAATTTTTGAAGAGGAACAAAAAACTCGTGAGGAATTTTTTAATTTAATTCGTCATAGACCTAATTTTTATTAATTAAGCTTTGTTTAATCATACTGGAAATGTTATCTATCTACTTTTTCAGTATTAATAGGCTATGTTATAACTAAGTTTTTGCTTATTTGATTGTTTTTTGTAATTTTTCAAAGAGTAAAGCAACTCGTTGTAAGTCTTTGTCTCCTGGACTTCTTTCTACTCCACTAGATAAATCAATACCATCAGGTTTAAGTAGAGTTAAAGCATCAAGAATGTTTTCAGGAGATAAGCCTCCTGCTAATAACCAAGGTAGTTTGGGTTGCCAATGAGATAGAGATTCCCAATTCAGGGTATTTCCTGTGCCTCCTAATAAATTAGGATGATAAGCATCTAATAAAAGGGTATCAACACATTCAAAATAAAAATTTGCATCGGATAAAGAACTAAGATTTTTTATTCTTAATGCTTTAATTAATTCTATTTTAGGGAAAGTTTTTCTTAAATGTTGGCAGAATAAAGGGGATTCTTGACCGTGGAGTTGGACTCCAGTTAGGTGTGCTTGAGTAATAACATTAGAGATTTCATCTATACTTGCATTAGCAAATACCCCGATGCTTTCAGTTTGATCGGGCAAAACATTAATAATTTGTCTAATATTTTCTGGTTCGATATATCTAGGAGATTTAGGGACGCAAATAAAACCTAGAGTTGTTGCGCCTTGTAATGCTATAGCTTTGGCTTGTTCTGGTTGAGTAATGCCGCAAATTTTAACCCGCATGGTAAATTTTTGGAGTAAGATGAATAATCAAGAATAATAATCAAGAATAATAATCAAGTTAATATTTACTTACATTATAGCACTTCTAATTAATGATATAATATGGTAAAAATGTTAAAACTCCCTGATCTTAGTGGTTGGATTAGATAGTAAAATTAAGTAATCCTCATGTCATAGCCAGAGGAGAATCAATTAACAATTAAAATGAAGAGGTGAATTTATGATTTCTAATTTTCTAATAGCAGCATCATCAGCTATGCCTCAAACAATAGAATGGAATATTAATGTAGCAATAATAATGATTTTTGCTAATGTATTGGCCATTGTTATTGGTCGTTATGGAATTAAAAACCCAGGCTATGGGCCAGATTTACCTATTCCTAAACCTGGAATCTGGAAAAATTTCGGGGTACCAGAACTCCTAGCAACTACTAGTTTAGGTCATATTATTGGAGCAGGAATGATTATTGGATTATCCAATGCAGGATTACTTTAGTATTAATTGGTTTCTGTTTGATTTTGAATAATAGAATAAAAGAAGGTAAAAATCTAAAAATGATATATTTATCTTAGTTTATATTACCTAAATACTTCTAAATATTATCAAACTTTAATTTTGATATAACTGTTAATTTCTGAGAAGATTTGTTTTAGCCCTGACTATTTTATACTGGAATAATTCTTAAATAAGTAAAAAATAAAACTTTTATAAAAAGGGCTATTTGGTTTCAAAATGAATCAACTACTATATCAATTGATAAGTGCTGATAATCTTAAGTCATGTTAGTTTTTGGTTTAAAATTTAACGTCAACTCCTAATAATTTATTCTCATAAACCATGCTAACTGATTATTCATTTTAACTAGTGTTGAGAGCTAAATTAGGGCGACAAAACCTCAAATAGTATCGTTTTTTGCGTAATAGTGATAGACACCTTCGTGGAGAATGGGGAGAATGGGGAGAATGGGAGGAATGGGTGATGGGGAATTTCTTGAGACAAGGAAGACTTCTGCTTACGCAGAGGCTACACCAACGGTTGACAAGGAAGACAAGAGAGAATGGGAGTTTCTTGAGACTTGGGAGACTTGGGAGAAAAATAGTGCATTTATTACTTATTACCTATTACTTATTACTTAACCAAGGAATGGGGAGAATAAATTTTGGTTAATTATCCTAGATTTGGGATTTTTTAACTCTATCATTATCTTGATCATCATCTCTTAAGAAACTAAAGATTGAAAAATCATATTTTAGTTCAACTAACAATTTTTTGATAAGTCCTAGGAATATTAAAATATAATAAGATATGATGACAGTTATTAGTGGATTACTACTAATAAAACCTAAATTTGCAAAAGTATTTAAATATGAAACGTCAGTGATTACTTTGAGCCTACTGCATCCTCTCCAACTTATACCAGTACAAAACTGGACATTTGAACCCAAAATCAATCCAGTCATTAAAATTGGACGTTCAATCGGTAATGACGTAATTCTCTATAGTGCTGTAGTTTCGCGACATCACTTAGAAATTAAATATACTGAGTCTCGTTGGGAGTTAATTAATATTGGTTCAAATGGTATTTATATAGATGGGAAAAGAGTCGCTAAAGCTGAAGCTAAAGATGGTATGATTGTTAGTTTGGCTAGTTCTGGACCAAAAATTAAAATTAAGTTTCATGAATCTGACCCAATGGAAGGTCTTGACTTAGATAATAATGGCACTCCTTCAAATCCAAATAAAGATGAAACAGAAAAAGAGACGCGAATAAGTAGTTAAATCTTGAATAAAATACTATATAATAGTTCCATAAATTTTAAGAAAAATAACTAAAAGCAGATTTACTAATTTGCTCTATATCTTCTAATTTTGGTAAAGTTTTTTCACTATGACTATTCATCCAAAGTAAATATTCTATATTTCCAGCAGGTCCTCTTAAAGGTGACCATGTTAGATCACAATATTGCCAACCAAGTTGATTAGCTTCTATCAGTATTTTCAAAATGGCTTGAGCTTGATAACTAGAATCCCGAACTACCCCTTTTTTCCCGATACGGGCGCGCCCTACTTCAAATTGTGGTTTGATTAATAATACTATTTCTTTTGGTAATGCTAAGAGATTCCAAAGAGTTTCAAGAACTTTGGTTAAGGAAATAAATGATAAATCCATTACGGCTAAATCGGCAATGGGAGATTTTGTCTTGTTGTTATTATTTCCATAGAGAGATTCAGATGTAAGATATCGGAAATTGGTTCTTTCTTTTAAGATTAAGCGACTGTCTTGACGCAATTTCCATGCAACTTGTCCATATCCTACATCGATTCCATATACAAGTTTCGCTCCTGCTTGAAGTAAACAATCGGTAAATCCTCCTGTGGAAATTCCTCCATCTAGGCAAATACGCCCTTCTACATTAATTTCAAACTCTTTTAAGGCTTTTTGAAGTTTTTCTCCACCGCGAGATACAAATGGTGGTTTTTCTAGAAGCTCTATTTTTAGATTGGTGTCTATTTGTGTGCCTGGTTTATCAATTATATGTCCGTTAACTTTTACTTCTCCGGCTCTTATGATTTTTTGAGCATAAGTACGAGATTCACACAATTTTAGGTTTACTAATAAGTTATCTATTCTTTCTTTTGTCACAATATTTTTATCTATTTTATTCTATTAGAAGATATATACATTTTTATCGTAATTCATTGTGCTTTTTGAAAATACTCAACAAAACATTTCCAATTAGATAATAATGGTGTTGGCATCGTAAACCAACTTTTTCTCCCATTTCTTCTCTTTTACTTTGACTATAAAATCTCAATCCTCCTGGGGTTACGGGAAATTTTTTTGATTCTTCTCTCACTGTATAATCTACTAAATAAAAATAACTTCCTATTTTCAGTACTCTAGCAATTTCCGATAAAACTTGTTCGGGATTGGGATAATGCAAAAAGCTAATGGTATTAAAAACTGCATCAAATTGTCCTTTGGCAAATGGCAATGATTCTGCATTTCCTTGGATATATATTAATCTTGTACCTTGTTTTGCTTTCTTTCTTGCTACTTTAAGCATTTCTTGTGACAAGTCTAAACCAATTCCTGTAAGATGAGGGTATTTTTTCGCCAGACGATTGAGAAGACGGCCGCTACCACACCCTAAATCTAAAACATTACTCGATTCTGGAAGTTCTACATATTCTAACATCCTCTTATGAAAGGTTTGATAAACAATTGTTGTCCAAAAAAAGTCGTAAAATGGTGCCCACTTATCAAATAAATTTTGTTTTTTACTGAAAAATTCTTGATTCATTTGCTTTGAATTTTATTTTTAATCTTGATAACATTTGATAAATATCTATCTCTAGTTGACTTTAAAATTACGTAGAAGCATAATCTAACTTATACAAAAGTATCTTACTTCTAAGTTTTTATCTTTTTAGGATGATTTTGTTTAATTTTAATTGCAATTTTTCTCTTCTCTAATCTCCTAAGCAAGATTCTTATATCAATTTGTCATTAATAATGATAGAGTTAAAATCTCCCATTCACCCATTCACCCATTCCTCCTCAAGGGTGTCTATCCCTATTAAAGAAAAATGATATTATCTCAGTATTTACTAGTTTATTTTTTAACTTAGACTAACTTTTAAGCAAAATTATTTGATTTTTATCCAGAATAATGGATTAATTTAATTAATAATAACTTCCAGATTTACGGTGATGTACCGCAGTTATACCTTCATCATCTAATAATTTACCTTTTTTAGCCACACCATAGACTAACCAATGATCGCCACATTCCATGCGATTACTTACAATACATTCTAGATAGGCTAAGGATTCTTTAAGAATTGGAGAACCATTTTCTCCTTCTTCCCATTCAATCTCCACAAATCGATCCTCTCCTGGGGCAAAAGGTTTGAGGAAATGTTTCATTAACCCTGAATGTCTACCTTCCGCCATAATATTTAATACAAATTCACTTCCAGTATACAACAAAGATTCGATCGCTCTGTCTTTTGCCACTGCAACTGTCAAACCTAGAGGATTAAAAGTAGCTTGGGATACCCAAGAAGCCAACATCCCTCCTTTTACCCCATCTTGAATAGTAGTAACTACACATAATGATCCCACAATTCTACCTAAAGCAAGTTCAGAGGTTCCCGCTTCATTGCCTTTTGCTAAGGCTTTAGGTTTAGAAGATTTCTGTTTCTTGCGCAGGGCTTGGGCAAAATCGGTGCCTGCCTCTTCACAGGTTTTCAAGGTTAATTCTGTGGGCTTAAATTTTACCCTGATGGTTTCAAATCCAAAGCGATAGCCCGCATTTTGGAATTTACTCTCTAATAAATCTATGGCCTCTCCACTCCAACCAAATGAACCAAATACTCCTGCTAATTTGGTTTTCTCTGCTGCTGCTAAGGTTATGCCTAATGCCGTTTGAATTTGTGTGGGGGCGTGGCCTCCTAAAGTCGGGGATCCAAAGATAAATCCTGCGCATTTTTCGATGGCAGCTTTGATTTCCTCGGCTTCGGCATATTCGGCGTTGATGGATTCTACCCCTACTCCTGCTTTGGTAATTCCTCGGGCGATGGCTCCTGCTAAACTGGCGGTATTACCGTAGGCTGAGGCGTAGATTAGGGCTACTTGGATTTCTTGTGATTTTTGTTTGCTTAACCATGTTTGATAATTGCTGGTTAATTCTTTTAAGCCATATTTGACTAATGGTCCGTGTCCGACTCCATAGATTTTTATTTCTTTTTCTTTGATTCTAGCTAATGTTTTTGATACTTGTCCTGCATATGGTGCGATTATACAGTCGAAATAATATTTTCTGTCTTCATTATAAACATTCCAACCTTCATCTAAGACTTGATATTTACAGACGTGTGCTCCAAATAGTTTTTCTGTAAATAAGATTTGGGTTTTGGTATCGTAGGTACATAGATGATCTGGAAAGCGTGGATTGGGTGTGGGAATGAATTCTAGCCGATGTCCTTCGCCTAAGTCTAGAGTTTCTTCTCCTTTGATGGCTAAGATATTGAGGTTATTGGTTTTTATGGTTTCGGGATAGGTTGATTCAAATAAGCTTTTTAGTGATTTGGCTCCGGGATTGGAACAGACAAAGGTTATTTGTGGTGCTCTTTTGTAGATTTCATTGATGGTTACTAATCGATTTGGGTTAACATGACCTAGGATTAAATAATCTATTTGTTTTAAATCTATTCTATTTACTAGTTCTGTTATGAATATTTCTGTAAATGATTCTCCAGGTGGGGAGATTAAAGCTGTTTTTTCCCCTTCGATTAAATAACTATTTACCGTTGTTCCTTTTTTGAGGGCGTATTCGATCTCGAATTTGAGTCTATCCCATGTGCATGATCTAAATATTCTGGTGTTTGGAGTGATGGGGTAGATTTGGACTTCTCTAGATTTACTGTTGCTCATAATATCCTTTTTGTTTAACTATGTATAGACATTGAGTAGGGGAATGGGTGAATGGGCAAATAAATTTTGGTTGATTATCATAGATTTAGGATATTTAAACTTTATCAACTTTAAAGACAAATTGATATAAATTTTACTTTTTTGATCCTTTAATAATATTAACAGGATTGAGGGGGGAATAACGAGTTAATTGTGCTATGGGTGTGGCTCTTGATATGTTTACTTGTAATATTTTGTAATTCCAAGATTGCTCTTTGAACCAATTTAAGGCGATATTCAGGTTTTCGATGCTGGTTAATGCTAAAACGATGATTCCGTCTTCTGTGATTTTTTGTTGGCAATGGTTGAGGATTTCTCTGAGTTTACCGCTGCTTCCTCCGATAAATATTCTCTGGGGTGGGGGCAGTTGGGTTAAGATTTCAGGGGCTATGCCATGTATTGAATTGATGTTGGATATTCCTAGGCGTTGGCTGTTGGTTTGGATTAGTGAGATTCCCATGGCGGTTTTCTCTATGGCGTAGATTTTTGATGTTGGGCTAAGTCTGGCTATTTCGATGGAGACACTGCCGGTTCCGGCTCCTATATCCCATACTGTCTGTTGGGGTTGGATTTCTAGTTCTCCTAGGATTAATACTCGGATTTCTTTTTTGGTCATTAGCCCTGGTCGATCGTTGAAGCTTAAAAAGGTTTGATCGGGTAATCCTAGGATTGGCAAGGTTTCTATGGGGATTTCTTTATTCTGGCGAAGCATGATTAGGATATTTAAGGGTGCATATTCTATGTTTAAGAGGTTTTCTGGTTGGGTAAATTGGGTTATTTTTTCTTCTTTTCCTCCTAAATTCTCGCATAGCCAAAAGTTATAGTGTATTGGTAAGTCTAGTGATAAATATAGTTTAACTATTTCGTGAGGATTGTTATTATTATCGGTGAGTATTGCTATTTTTTCTGTGCCTTGTTGTAGTAGTTTGGTTAGTTGTTCTAGGTTTCTTCCATGAGCACTTGTTATTTTTACGTCTTGCCATGGGGTTTTTATTTTGTTGAATGCTAGTTGGATTGAGGTTAGATATGGTGTGAAGTTGAGGTTTTCTTTGGATATTTTTTCTAGTAGTATTCTCCCAAATCCAAAAAATAATGGATCTCCTGTTGTTAGGATTACTATTTTTTCTCTTTTTTCTAGGTAATATTTGATTTTTTCTATGGCTTGGATGAAGTTTCCTAGTTCTATTTTTCTGGCTTTAGTTTGGGGGAAGTATTCTAGATGTCTTTTACTTCCTACTAATACTGTTGCTTGTTCTATTATTTGAATTGTTGGGTTGTTTAAGCTTCCTTTGCCTTCTAATCCTATGCCGATTATTTCTATTTTGGGGTTGGGATGGTTCATTTTTGAGTGTTTTATTGTTTGATTTTGGATATTGGATTTCTAGTTTATCTTTATCTTGTAAAAATTAATAACTAAGAATATATACTTAATTCTCTCCATACTTCCTATTTTTCCTCATAGGGGGATTGTATTTATTGGAGTTATGATTGGAATTTATTATGTTTTTTGAGTTTTTGGTAAGTTTTAATTATAATTGACTCGGATTTTCTGGTACTTTTGTTTGTTGTTTAATAGGTTACAAAAACTGGAATTAATTTTTTCTATCTCAAGTATATCAATGGTTTTAGGGTTTTTTTCTGGATTTTTAGGCGATTTTTTGGTGCTAATGTACTGTTTCCTCACTTTTGGTGTGTCGATAAGAAATATGGGTAGAATTTATATCTGTTTTATGGGAAGGATTTCTTTGAAAGTATTGTCGCTATTGGTTTTGATCGGGTTTGGTTTTTTTGCTAAATTTTGTATCAACAACTTCGACACACGAAGCAAAATCCCTGTAATGTTGATTTTTCGTTGAGGTGTGTCGATACTATACCAGGAGTGGGTTTGAGGGTTGTTTTTTTGGGATTTTTGGGGTAGAATTAGGGCATAAAGTGTTTGACCGTCGATTTGGGTATCTGAAACCCTTACTACATAAGGCCTCTGGAAGTGAACTCTTTACAAACCTTTTCCCTTTACAAGGGATGGAAACACAGAAAAATCACAGGGGCATAATTCTGCAAGGTGTCCTTTACAAACCTTTTCCCTTTACAAGGGATGGAAACGAAAGTATCGATTTCTAGCCCTTGCCCAGCTTCGAAGCCTTTACAAACCTTTTCCCTTTACAAGGGATGGAAACAATTGCAGCCACGCCATTTGCGCAGTTGCGTCTTGTAGCCCCCTTTACAAACCTTTTCCCTTTACAAGGGATGAAAACAAAACTTTTGAAAAAAAACCCATCAAGATAATATAGAAAATGCCACCTATTTAGTTATCACCTATCCCTTACCTATTTATGACAAACAGCATCATCACCCTCAAAAACCAACCCGACAGCCAAGACTTAATCATCAACCCACCCAGCAAAGGCATCACCCTACAAGGAAAAATCCAAATCCCAGGAGACAAATCCATCTCCCACCGCGCTTTAATGCTAGGTGCAATTTCTGAAGGCATCACCACCATCCAAGGTATACTACTAGGAGAAGACCCTCAAAGTACAGCCAGTTGCTTTCGAGCCATGGGTGCAGAAATTTCCCCCTTAAATACCACCGAAGTTACCATTAAAGGCATGGGTTTAGGCAATCTTCAAGAACCCCAAGATGTCCTCAATGCAGGAAATTCAGGCACTACCATCCGCTTAATGCTAGGATTACTAGCTTCCCATAATAATCGTTTCTTTGCCGTCACAGGGGATAATTCCCTTCGCTCACGCCCTATGTCACGGGTAGTTAAACCTCTCCAAGAAATGGGAGCACACATTTGGGGACGGAAACAAAATACTTTAGCACCATTAGCCATTGCCGGCAAACAACTTAAACCCATCCATTATCATTCTCCCATCGCTTCCGCCCAAGTAAAATCTTGCATTCTCTTAGGGGGATTAATGGTGGATGGCAAAACCACCGTCACGGAACCGGCTTTGTCACGTGATCATAGTGAAAGAATGTTACAAGCCTTCGGGGCTGAGTTGGAAATCGATGGAGATACTAATAGTGTTACTTTAATAGGACAACCTCATTTACAAGGACAACAAGTTGTAGTACCTGGTGATATCAGTTCTGCTGCTTTTTGGTTAATCGCTGGATGTATTGTGCCAGATTCGGAATTATATATCGAAAACGTAGGAATTAACCCCACCCGCACGGGAATTTTGGAAGTGCTAGAAATGATGAATGCTGATATTTCACTGGAAAATCAAAGAGTGATTGCAGGGGAACCGATCGCGGATTTACGGGTGAAATCATGTCAACTTCAAGGCTGTGAAATTGGCGGTAGTTTAATACCTCGGTTAATAGATGAGATTCCTATCCTTGCAGTGGCCGCGGTTTTTGCCCAAGGCATTACCACAATTAAGGATGCTGCTGAGTTACGGGTGAAGGAAAGCGATCGATTAGCTGCCATAGCTTCGGGTTTAAATGCCCTAGGTGCAAAAGTGAATGAGTTACCGGATGGATTAGAAATCACAGGTGGAGGGAATTTGGAAGGAATAGAGGTAGATAGTTTTAAAGATCATCGCATTGCTATGAGTTTAGCAATTGCAGGTTTGAGAGGGAAAAATGCTACTACTATTCACCATGCAGAATCGGCTGCTATTTCATATCCTGATTTTGTAGAGACTTTACAGAGTATAATTAAGGTTTAATTTTGATTAACTAACCAATAAATTACTACTTTAGAAGAATTTTTAATAGAAAAAGAGGCAATAATGAAGGATTTTTGGAGTAAAGTATTAGAGTTTTGCGAAGAAACCACAGGAAGAATAGGGAGTAAATTACTGGAAGATTGTGGGAAAATTAAGCCTACTCATAAAGATGATGGCACTCTCGTAACGGAAGCTGATAAATGGGCTGATGATGAAATTCGTAAAGCAATTGCTCTTATGTTCCCTTCTCATGGGGTTTTAACGGAAGAAACTAAACATATTTTCCCAGAGAATGACTGGTGTTGGATTATCGATCCCATAGATGGGACGACTAATTTTAGTAGAGGGATTCCTATTTGGGGAATTTCCATGGGATTATTGTATAAAGGCACGCCTGTATTTGGGTTTGTTAGTTTTCCGGGAATGGCACAATCTTTTTATGGTTATTGGTATGGAGATTCTGGTTTAACAGGACCCACGGGTGCTTATCTAAATCATGAACCTATTCATACTAGCGATGATACTCCTAGTAAAAGTCACCTATTTAATTTATGCGCTCGCAGTATTGATATCCTCAAGAATCCTTTCCCTTGTAAGGTTAGAATGATAGGGGCTTCCACTTATAATATGCTTTTGGTTGCTTGTGGTTCATGTTTAGGTGGTGTAGAGGCTACGCCGAAAATTTGGGATATTGCTGCAAGTTGGGTGATTTTACAGGCAGCAGGGGGGGTTTTTGTGTCTTTACGGGATGAGCCAGTTTTTCCTTTGAAAGTTGGTAAGGATTATGGTAGTTATCCTTATCCTTTGTTGACTTCTAGCAAGGATGAATGGGTTTCTCTATTTCTTCCTTTGGTTGAGTTTATTGGGAAAAGGGTTTCATAAGAAAAGATATGGGGAGGGTATTTCTTCTATATCTTCCCTGTCTCCTTATGTTCTCAATTTTCCTCTTAAGGGGATGGAATTAATCGAAATTTTTATTGGTATTTCTTATGTTTTTTAGTTTTTAGATAATTTTTAATGATAATTAAGTCTAATTTTCTGGTACTTTCGTTTGTTGTTTAACAGGTTACAAAAACAGGAATTAATTCTTTCTATCTCAAGTATATTAAGGGTTTTGGGGTTCTGTTCTGGATTTTTAGTCTATTTTTTGGTACTAATATCAATTTTCTAAAACTATGATAGACTTAGAACAAGAAAATTCTGAAATGCGTATTGAAAATGTCTGGTAGAACATCGACTGAAATCACAGAATCTATAGAAACTTTAAAAGATTTAATGAAATGTCAAAAAACAATTTTAAATCAAAATAAAGTACAAGCTCTTTATCTACTTAAATCCAAACAAGTTTTGACGTTGAGAAAAATAGCAGAAAATTTAAATAAGGGAGAAACAACAATTCACCGCTGGTTCAGGATGTACAGAGAAGGTGGAATCAATAATTTATTATTGCATAGAAAATCTCCAGGCAGACCTAAAAAAATTACAGTTGAAGTTGCAGCAAAGATTCAACAAGAACTTAGAGATCCAGAGGGTTTCAGGAGTTATAAGGAGATACAAGTATGGTTATATTTAATTCAAGATATAGCTATTAAATATATAAATATCTATAAATTTGTCAAATATGAACTAAAAGCAAAACTAAAAAGCCCCAGACCTACTCATAAAAAGCAAAAAAAAGGAGCTATAAAAGAGTTTCAAAAAAATTTATCAAACTATATAGAAACCTTAATACAAGGGTTAGGAGAAAAAATAAAATCTTATAAAAAAGTAAGCTATTGGTGTTTTGATGAGAGTAGAATAGGGTTACATACGGTAAAAAGGAAAAAAATAACATTAAAAGGAGTAAAACCGATCGGGATACATCAATGGAATTTTAAATATTTCTGGCTTTATGGAGCAGTAGATCCTCAATTAGGTAGAAGTTTTTTTTACGAATTTTCCCATCTAGATAAGATTTGTTTAGGTAATTATCTAAGTTTATTATCAGAAAAATATAATGATGAATTGCTAATAATCCAAATGGATAATGCACCTGGACATTGTTCGGACGAACTAGAAATCCCTGATAATATTATTATTTTATATCAACCACCATATTGTCCTGAAGTAAATCCAATCGAACGGCTTTGGAGATATATCAAAGAGGCTATATCGTGGGAGTTATATGATTCTTTAGACGATTTAAGAGAAAGAGTAACTAAAATTTTGGATTCCTTATCCGAAAAAATTGTTGGGTTTATAACAGGATGGTCTTGGGTTCTGTATTCTTTAAAAATCTTATCTCTTTCAACCTTTTAGAAAATTGATATAACAGTTTCTTTGAAGCAATTACAAAAAAAAAGAGAGAATTTTAAAAGAAATTGAGCATAAACTTAGAGAAAAATTATATAAAAAAGTAACTGGTTGGTCGACTATAAAAAATCAGAATAACCCTCTATAAATTCTAAATCAAAACAACAAAAATTAGCAAAAAAAATGTACCATTAAATAATCAAGAATAAACTTAACTTAATTACTTATTAAATCAGCCCAAAAAAGATCATCTTTAACATCGGTAAATCCCATAACCAAAATCTACCAAAATAAGGTATATTATCAATATAATAAAACAGATAGTAAACCTAAAAAATCCATAACCTTGAATCAAAAACAACAACAAACCAACTATAATCAAGCCCGTGCTAGTTTACAACAGGCAATCTCATGGTATTCCAGCTTTCGCCGTCATTGGAATCATCCCCCTAATGCTACATTACAAGGAGCCGTCAAACAAGATTTACAATCATTAAAATCAGCACTAGAAAAATTAGATAGAGTCGCAATTACCATAGCAACTTTTGGTTTAGTAAGTCGAGGAAAATCAGCAGTTGTTAACGCCTTAGTTGGGCAAAAAGTATTACCAACAGGCCCAATTCATGGACTAACAAAATGGCCCAAATCAATTAGTTGGACACCTCCTACAGGCAAAGTTCAAGTAGAATTAATAGATACTCCCGGATTAGATGAAATAGATGGGCAACAAAGAGAAGAAATGGCAAAAGCAGTAGCCCGTCAATCAGACTTAATCTTATTTGTAGTATCAGGAGATATTACCCGCACTGAATATTTAGCCCTTTTAGAATTACGAGAAGCTCAAAAACCATTAATATTAGTATTTAATAAAATAGATCTTTATCCAGAAAAAGATCGTCAAGAAATTTATCAACAATTACAAAAACTAGGTCAAGATCACAACAACAATCGACTAAATTCATTGCTATCAAAAGAAGAAATAGTGATGATAGCAGCGGAGCCTCAAGCACTACAAATAAGAGTAGAATATCCCGATGGAAAAGATCAACTACAATGGGAAACTCCAGCACCACAAATAGAACAACTTCAAGAAAAAATCCTCACAATTTTGAATCGAGAAGGTCAATCTTTATTAGCATTAAATTCATTAATTCAAGCCAGAGATGCCCAACTAAATATTGCCAAAAAAACCATAGAAATTCGCCAAGAAGAAGCAGAAAAAATCATTTGGAAATATGCCCAATATAAAGCCTTAGTAGTAGCAGCTAATCCGATAGCTTTCATAGATATTATCGGTGGTATTATTTGGGATTTAGCCGCAATT
Source organism: Prochloraceae cyanobacterium PL24a_bin.78 (assembly GCA_028281945.1). Classification (GTDB taxonomy): domain Bacteria; phylum Cyanobacteriota; class Cyanobacteriia; order Cyanobacteriales; family JANQIW01; genus JANQIW01. The sequence goes on along the minus strand of JANQIW010000068.1, from coordinate 53,226 downwards.
AGAGCATTAGCCAGATTATATGGCCTTCCTCTTTCTAGTTACCAAGCAGGGAAACTTTGGAAAACTATCTTTGCCAGTAGTGGTGGTTTAATACTAGGTGAAATATTTGGGAGTTTAGTTTTAGGAATAGGCAAAACTGCTGCCGCAGCCACCAGCGTATTTGAAAATCCCACCGCCTTAGCCACCTACGCCACTTCAGCTTTAACTCAAGGATGTATCGCTGGATATGGAACCTATGCTGTAGCCAAAGTTGCACAAACCTACTTACAACAAGGATGCACTTGGGGCCCGTTGGGTTCCAATACCATTATTAAAGAAATACTCGATGGAATAGATTCCAACACCATTATCTATCGTTTAAAACAAGAATTATTTTAAAGAATTTAATTTTGAAGTTAGATTTTGAAGTTAGATTTTGAAGTTAAATTTTAAAGTTAAATTTACCAACCTTTCTATTTTTGTTCTCAATCCATAAAAACCTTACCTTTCCACATTAATGGAAATTGAGATAACTTCAAGATACAGATCTAGATTTTTTAGGTTTATAGAAAATTTATGAAATTACTTAAATAATTACCGTGTTGAAAAATTTACTTACCATAACATATTGTTAAAAATAATCCCAAGATTTTTTTTTAACAAATTCTCAGGAAAATTTAATCTAAGCTTACTAACATCGTATCCATTAAAAAACCAAAGAGATAAATATTTCAATTATCATTCAACTCTTGAGTTAACAAAACTAAAACAAATAAGTTAGTATACTTTGCTAAAATAAAATAATAATTTAACTAGATTTCTAGATTAAATTTGTTTTTTGATGAAGATAAAGAGATATTTATAGCCAAGTTAATATTAATATATAGATCATAAAAACCCAAAATAATAAAAACTTGTCAAAAAACAAGAAAAAATAATGAGAATGCAAAGAAATTTTTCTAAAAATATGAGAATAATATTTGATAGAAAATCATCACAAGCAGGATTTACCCTTAACGAACTTATCTTAGGTTCAATAGCAGGAATAATCGTAATTGGAGGAAGCATTATGGGCTTATCTTCCTTATTAAATAGCAATCAAATCGCTCAAGCCAAAACCAGAGCCAGAAAAGAAACCTCTAAAGCAATAGATTATATCCTCTCTGAAGTTCAAGAAGGTAGTAGAATTTCCACTAATCCTGCCACCGATTCAGAGGTAAACCTACCAACCGCAACAGAGATAGCATCTAGTTTAGGAGTAACAGCCGCTGAAGTATCCAGTTTTCAACCTATTTTAGCCGTAGAAATTCCAAGCTTAGAAAATGCAGCACTCCCTGGAGTAGAGGAACTAGATGTCATATACTATGTAGGCCCAAATGTAAATAATACTTGGATGGGACCTCAAATGGTTTATCGTTATGGACCTAAATTAAATAGTAAAGGTCAACATACTACTACTTGGGAGACTATTCCATTAATAGATAAAATTAATAATACTGTAGCTGCTGGAGATCTAGCTTGCGATGCTGCTTGGAATCAGGTTGTAGCATCAACCGGATCTGGCTTAGCGGGTTTTTCTGCTTGTATTAATAATGATGGTCGAATCGCACACCTTCACCTGATTCGAGATATTAGTGATCAAACCACAGAAACTTATGTAGCAGAAACTATTGCTTATGCAAGAGCTGATGAAGTCACAATATTCACACCTCCTCTGACAACTCCTTCTATCCCTAGCTTTTCTGTTGGAGAAAACAACGAAATAATTATAGATTCGCCATCGGAAAATGTTAATGTTAGAATTGATATCATTGGCAAAGGAATTGAATGTAATGCAGAAACTAACTCATTTATTCCTATTGATGTTGATGTTGCTATTCATATTGACGGACAAGTAGCATTACAATCAACACAAATAAATAATGGCAATTACTCTTTCACTGCACCAGTAGGACAACAAACTGAAGTAATTATTGGTGGGGTTGCCGATCCTAATGCCACTTCTTGTAGTCCACAAGTAGGTCGCATCGCAACAATAGAGAATCAAGAAAATCCAGACAATGTAATCGGCTTAAAAAATGGCGATACTATTCCTGAATTCCTCCAAAGTAGAAGTGGTTGGTTAAATCAAACTGATGCAGTAGAGTTTTTAGAGCCTTATCTCAGTAGCGATGCTAGTTCTATTGTTTTAGAAGATAATCAGGCTATTTGGCTATTTGAACTTTTTGAAAGTAATACCAATGATAGTTTATTTGACCAACAAGATCTTGTCGTCTTAGTTTCTATTGGAACAACTACCAATTAATTGTCTTAAGTGAAATAATTTAAATTTTAATAACTTAAAGATAGTATTTAGTGTAATAAGCAATTAGATAGTTTTTTAGCAAGTAATATTTTTATACATGATTATACTTGTATATAAATTAAATTGCAATATTAATAAAAAAATAGATAAAAATACAGTTGTTAAAATTTTGAAATAATTATTACCTGAAAATACTTAACTTATAATACCCTAGATTAAAAGATGATTGGACTAATCAAGTTAAATCTATAAGCCGAAATCAAGTGTAATTACGTATAAGGTAATTAACCGACTATCAACACGCAAAAAATATCTTTATCAAAAATTTACAGAAAAATTGATACTAAAAATGATAATCTTGGGTAAAATTATACTTATAGATAAAAACAAAAACAAAATAGGTATCTCAAAGTGGTTAAAACAAATATTGATTGAAGTATTGTTATTACCCTATGTAACCTATATAAAAATTCAAATCAAGGATGTATTTTAAGATTAAATAAATTAAACATGGACCAAACCAAATGAAAAAACAAGTTCGAGAGTTTAATCTTAAGTTGTTAAATACTCTTTTTAAGGCTAAAAAATCCCAAGCAGGATTTACCCTTAATGAGCTTATATTGGGATCAATAGCAGGAATCGTCGTAATAGGCGGAACAATTGTTGGTTTATCTTCTTTACTCAGTAGTAATGAAGTCGCCCAAGCAGAGACTAGAGCTAGAAAAGAAACTAGTAGAGCACTGGATTTTATCCTCTCTGAAGCTCAAACGGCTTTCTCAATTTCAAATGATCCTCTTAATGATTTAAATGTTGAGTTACCTGTATTGAGTGGCCCATCTGATTTAGAACCAATTTTGGCATTAACTATCCCAGGCTTACAAGATGCTGCTAGGCCTACAATAGATGATCCTGAAATCATTTATTATATCGGTTCTACTCCAAACAATTTGTGGAAAGGACCAAAAATGATTCATCGTTGGGGTCCTGTAATAGATAGAGAGGGCCAATATACAGATACTTGGGAATTAGTAGCCTTAACCGACCAAATTAGTGATGATGTTCCTGTAGGTAATGTAAGTTGTCATGATAATCAGACTGAAATTAGCTCAACACCTTCAAGCGGCAATATCGGTGGTTTTTTTGCTTGTATTGACAATACTGGACGTATAGCAAATATTAATCTTGTTCGAGATGTTTTCTCAGAAAGTAGCAACTTCTCCGCAGATGCTTATACCGCTGAAACTGTTGCCTATGCTCGAGCTAACGATGTCCCACCACCACCACCACCACCACCACCAGCACCAGTACCACCAGTAGTAGGTCCAGAAAATCAAGTATTCATCAATCCTCCAGAAGATACTCCTATCACCATTGAGATCCTTGGTGAAGCAATTCAATGTTCTTCTGGTAATCCAGATTCACGAATTCCTGTTGATGTTGATGTGAGTATAAGAGTTGATAATCAAACTGTATTACAACCAACTACCATAGAAAATGGTAGCTTTAGTTACACTGCACCAGCAGGACAAACCACTGAAATTATTATTGGTGCAGAAGGATTCCCCGGTCGTATTCCAAATCCAAGTCTTCGTTGTGGGACAAATGGTGGGACTAGAACACCAGCAAGACGAATCGTAACCAATAGTACTGAAACTAATGATCGTAATGTAATTAGTTTGACAAATGGTTCTACCGCTCCTGACGTTCGAGGTTGGGGTGGTCAACAAGATGCTGTAGAGTTTATCAGAGATTTTCTTACTCCTAATGGAGATACAATAATTTTAGAAGACAATCAGGTCATTACCTTATTTGAACTATTTTCAACTACTCCAACTTCCTCTAGTTTTGATCTTCAAGATACAGTATTACTTCTTACTGTAGGAGACAACAGCAATTCAAATTAACAGCAATGGGAATAGGTAGTAACTAAAAGATTTCAATCAAATCAATTCATTTATAAATAAATTTTTGGCAGGATAGATCATATCCTGCTTTTTATTTTTCATTAAATAGAAGATGATTGGTTACTCTCGAAAATATTAAGAAATATTGCGGAAAATGTTAAGCAGTATTTCAAATTTTTCAAAAAAAGCCAATTTCGCTACCATAATTAAAAACTCCATGATAGGATTCAATCCATAGAAGCTTTAAGAATAATTAAAATTAAGAAGAGGTGAATCTTGGGAATTAGGGTAGCTGTTGTAGGATCAGGGCCTGCAGGCTCTTCAGCCGCTGAAACTTTAGTAAAGGCTGGAATTGAAACTTATCTATTTGAGCGCAAATTGGATAATGCTAAACCTTGTGGTGGTGCGATCCCTCTTTGTATGGTAAGCGAGTTTGAATTACCAGAAAAAATTATCGATCGGCGAGTACGCAAAATGAAAATGATCTCGCCATCCAATGTTGAGGTAGATATCAATCTCGATAATGAAGAAGAATATATCGGTATGTGCCGTCGCGAAATTCTTGATGGCTTCCTTCGCAATCGCGCTGCGTCTCTAGGAGCAAATTTAATTAACGGCACCGTTTATAAACTAGATATTCCCACAAATAATACAGGACAATATACACTACACTACGCAGACCATTCCAACGGCAATTCTCAAGGAGAGATGAAAACTCTCAAAGTAGATGTAGTTATTGGTGCAGATGGGGCAAATTCTCGCATCGCTAAAGCAATTGATGCTGGAGATTATAACTATGCTATTGCCTTCCAAGAAAGAATTCGTTTGCCAGAAGATAAAATGGCTTTCTATGACGATTTGGCAGAAATGTATGTGGGTAATGATGTCTCTCCAGATTTTTATGCTTGGGTATTCCCTAAATACGATCACGTAGCTGTGGGTACCGGTACAATGAAGGTTAATAAAGCCATCATCAAAGACTTACAAGCAGGAATCCGCAATCGTGCCGCTAAAAAATTACTTGGTGGTGAGATTATTAAAGTAGAAGCACATCCAATTCCAGAACATCCTCGCCCTCGTCGTGTTGTAGGTAGGGTAGCTTTAGTAGGAGATGCCGCTGGTACAGTTACTAAGTCTTCTGGTGAAGGTATTTATTTTGCTGCTAAATCAGCCAGAATGTGTGCTGAAACTATTGTTGAGACTACTAATAACGGTCAAAAACTTCCTACTGAAGATGATCTTAAGCTTTATCTTAAGCGTTGGGATAAGAAGTATGGTATGACTTATTTAGTCTTAGATGTCTTACAAAGAGTTTTCTATCGCACTGATGCCACTCGTGAAGCGTTTGTAGAAATGTGTTCCGATCGAGATGTGCAAAAAATGACATTTGATAGTTATCTTTATAAGACTGTTGTTCCTGCTAATCCATTAGTACAACTTAAAATTACTGCTAAAACCATTGGTAGTTTATTAAGAGGAAATGCTTTAGCACCATAATTTAATAATAAATCAAAATATTAGGGGGATAAGGGAATTTATCTATGAAAATATTCTCTTTTTCCCCTAATTGTTATTTAGACATTGTTATTTGGACTTCGTTAATTCTTTCAAACTATTGAGATATGTAAGAGCAACATCATCCCATGTCCAATGAGAAAATCTTGCTTTACTTTCTTCTGAATCTAGCTTTGGATTTGGATTTTGAATAAAATATTCCATTAAATTAGCTAGAGCATTTGCATCTCCTTTTGGAAAAAAATCTACTCGATCATGACATTTATATAGTTCTGCTTGTTCTTTTAACACTTCTAAATCGGAAGAAATTACTGGTAAACCTCGAACAATAGCTTCAGAAACTGCTAAACCAAAACCCTCATACTGGGAAGGCATAATCACACAAGAACAGTTTTCATACCAATACTCTAATGTAGAATAATCACAATAACCTAGCCCTTCAACATATTTTTGAATAATACTTGTGTTTTCTTCATAGACTTGTCGCCATTGATTTAAATAATCATTATATTCCTTAGTCTCTGACTGTTTAGATAAATCTAGTTTGCCATTAACAAAATTATCTGTTTCTTTCCCAATAAGAATAACTTTAAAATTAAGATTTTTTCTACCCAGTTGAATAGCAGCTTTTAAAAGAGTGAGATGATCCTTATAAATCCCAAAAGATGAAGGAAAGTAAAACCTGATAATATCTTCAGACGGTGGCAACATTGAAGAAGAGAAACCAGTAGAATTAGTAGAATATCCAGAAAGAGGAATAGCCTTTAACTTTGATTTAAACTCAGGATTAGGAAAAATCGAAATAATATCATCTCTAGTTTTCTCAGAAATAGTAAAAATAAGATTACTTTTTTCTAACCACATCAATAATGAATTATCATAATCTGCCATATATGAATCTGAATAAGTTAGAGGAGCAAATCTCCAAAATAAATCATAAGATATACTTGTTAGAGGAATACTAATTGGAGGAACTTCTACCCTATTAGTGATAATATATAAACAACAATCTGCCTCATATTTATTGATTAAATAATTTAACCTATATTGATTACGAATTTTTTTTGCAGGTTTAGGAAGTTTAAATAATCCCCTTTTGAGTTTATTTAGAATATTAAAAACCTTATTTTCAGCTAAAACGAAAGTGCCAAAAACACTAGCTTTAGTCCATTGAAATGGTTCATAAACAATTTTTTCTGAATCTGGTAGAAGACTTTTAAAATAACTTATTTCTTTAGCATTTACTAAAATGATAATTTTCTCTACATATTGATAAAGATTGGACATTAGAGAAATAATAACTCTTTCCACACCACCTTTAACATAATAAGGAATTGTAACAATAATTTTCATCGGTTTTTTAATTGACTAAATTTTTGCCAAGAAAATATCTCAGCCATCAGTAAGATAATTATAAAATACTTTGATAGCCGAGTAATCAAAAGATAACAAAGATTCTCCAAAAACTTAATAGTTTAAGCAGTTAATGGAGTTAATAAACCACTATGTCTGAGTAATGCTTCAGATTTTGGTTCCCTGCCTCGGAAATCAATAAATACCTCCATAGGATGTTTACTGCCACCTAAAGCTAAAACCGTATCACGGAAGCGTCTACCAATAGAAGACATGGCTTTTTCATCTTCCAAACCAGCTTCTTCAAAGGCAGCAAAAGCATCTGCGCTCAAAACTTCAGCCCATTTATAGCTATAATATCCACTAGCATAACCACCAGCAAAAATATGACTAAAAGCACATAAGAAAGAATCCTCTGGTAAAGGAGGGATTACAGTAGTAGTTTTAGCAATACGATGGCGTAATTCATTATGAGTTTCCTTACCACCCGGTTGATAATTTTGATGTAATTCAAGGTCAACCAAAGCAAAATGTAACTGTCTTAGCATAGCAGAACCACTCATATAATTGCGAGCAGCCAATAATTTTTCATAGTAAAACTCAGGTAAAATCTCTCCAGTTTCATAATGTTTTGCCATACCAAATAAAGTAGAGCGATGATAACACCAATTTTCCATAAACTGACTTGGTAACTCAACCGCATCCCATTCAACATTATTAATTCCTGCTGCTCCTGGATAATCTACTTGAGTAAGCATATGTTGTAAACCATGACCAAATTCATGAAACAAAGTCTCAACATCAGAAAAAGTCATCAAGCTTGGTTTTCCATCAAGAGGAGGAGTTTGATTACAAATTAAATAAGCAACTGGTAAACGAGTAATAACATCACCATTTTCCTTGATTTTTGCCCGATTAATACAGTCATTCATCCATGCACCACCTCGTTTTTCTTGGGGACGGCTATAAGGATCCAAATAAAAATGAGCAATTACCGTGCCAGTTTCATCAGCAATTTGAAAATAACGAACATCTTGATGCCATACTGGTGCCTTTCCGTCAGCATCGGTAATAGTTACCCCAAAGATGCGTTTAGCTAAATCAAATAAACCTTGTAAAACTTGAGGTAAAGGAAAATAAGGACGTAATTCTTCCTCATTAAATGCAAATTTAGCTTCCCGTTGTTTTTGTGCCCAAAAACTCAGATCCCAGTTTTGTAAATCGTCAGTTTGAGCAAAAGTTTTCAATTCATCTAATTCTTTTAAAGCAGCATTATAACTAACACTACGAAGTTCTTCCAATAAATTTTTTACTCCTTCAACATCAGGAGCCATTTTTTTAGCAAGACTCAATTGAGCATAATTTTCATAACCAAGTAAATTAGCTTTTTCCTGACGAAGTTTTAATATTTTTTCAATTAAAGGATTATTATCTAAATCGCCATTAGCAGCACGAGTAATAAAAGCTTTATAGACTTTTTCCCGTAATTGACGATTAGTACTATATTTCATAAAAGGAATATAACTAGGATAATCTAAAGTAATTATCCAGGGACCATTTTCTGCCGTAGCATTGGCTTCTCCTTCAGCTTTAGCAGTAGCAGCCGCTAAATTCAGCAAACTTTCTGGCAAACCATCCACTTCTTCTTTAGTAGTAAGTTTTAATTTAAAAGCCTTAGTCGCGTCTAAAACATTATTGCCAAATAAAGTAGAAAGTTCAGCCAGTTGTAATTGGATTTGATTAAAACGTTCTTTTTTTTCTCCTGTTAATCCTACCCCAGAAAGTTCAGCATCTCGAATAGCAGATTTGACGATTCTTTGTTGAGTTGAATCTAATTCATTCCAACTATTATCTGCCAAGGTTTTAAAAGCAAGATATAGAGGCTGACTCTGATTGAGTTTATTGATAAATTTGATTAAATTTGGTTGAATCGTTTCGTAAGCAGTTCGTAATTCAGGGCTATTTTTTACACCCATTAAATGTCCAACAATACCCCAACTCCAACCTAAAGCCTCTTCAATCTCAGTGATGGGTTCAACTAAACCACTCCAAGTAGCTGTCACATTTGTTTCGAGATGAGCAAGTTTAGTTTCTAACTCTGGCAAAAGTTTTTCAAAAGCGGGAACTATATGATGTACTTCAACTTGATTAAAAGGTGGAAGCCCTTTACCTATAAGTAGTGGATTATCGATCGTTATCATTATCTTTGGCATTTTTTGTTAATATTTCTTTAAGATAACGCAAATTAGCTATTGATGTCCTCAAATTGAAATTATCAAATCGATCTTCTTGACTTTTTCCATGCAAAGTAAAAGACGATTTCCTAGGTTGCTTAATTTAAGAGATCGGTGCTAAACTGACTTAGATTCTGATTTTTTTTGCTTGGGAATCTACTATAAATTTAATTATTATACAGAGTTGGAAAATAATGCTCAGTAATAAACTACTTTTAAAATATGCTCGCCAAAATCGCTTTTTAATTATTTTTACTATACTTTTGGGTTTTTTATCTGCTGTTTTTAATGGTATAGGTACTGCTTTGGTCATTCCTTTAGTCCTTGTAGTTTTAGGTGAAAATCAAATGGGATTAGAAGAAGGACCTCCCTTATTAAAAAATTTAATATCTGTATTCGACTTTTTTCCTGAAAATTATAAATTGCTAGCAATGACATTTATAATTTTATTAGCTATTATTTTGAAAAATGTTACCAGCTGTTACAATTCAATTATTGGTGATAAGTTGAGTAAATTGATAGTCAGAGAGATGCGTATACAGGGGATAGAAATGGTATTAGATTTAGATATTGATTTTTTCTGTAAGAATAAAATAGGAGATATTAATAATAAACTAGCTGGAGAAATTAGTAAAACGGCTGCATCTTTGAAAAATCTGATTCAGTTATTTACTATTTCGATCAATATTCTAACTTACTTTTTTGTTCTTATAAGTTTATCATGGCAATTAACTATAATAGGCATTATCGGAATATTGATTATAGCCTTATTAAATCAGAATTTCATTAAACGTTCAAAGTATTTTGGGAAACTAGTAGCTCAGAAGAATAAAGAATATTTCATTCAATTATTAGAAGTTATAACAGGTATTCGTTTAGTTAAAACTTTTACTAATGAAGAAGAAGAATTTGAAAAAATAAAAGATAAAATAATAGCATTAGAACAAGTTAGTTTAGATGCTCAAGCTAATTCCATAATTATTGGACCTCTTAATGAAATAAGTGGCATAATAATAGTTTTAATTATTATATTTTTAGGAAGATATTACTTTTTTGACAGTATACAATCAGTTTCCGCTATACTATTAACTTATCTAGTAATTTTCTTCCGACTACTTCCTTTTATTGGTAGATTAAATCAGGCTAGAAGTCAATTTGCTAAAAATAGTGTAAGTACACAAATTATAGCTGAATTTTTTAATCGAGAGGATAAACCATTTATGGTGAAAAATAATGGAGAATTCACTCAATTAAAAGAAGGTATTAACCTTGAAAATGTATTTTTTAAATACCCTAAAACTGATAAGTTAGTACTAAGTGGCATAAATATATCAATTCCTAAAGGAAGTGTTGTTGCTTTAGTAGGAAGTTCTGGCTCTGGTAAATCTACTCTAGCTGATTTATTAGCTAGGTTTTATGATCCAACTGAAGGAAGAATTACAGTAGATGGTCGGGACTTAAGAGATTTAGATCTCAAACAAGTACGAAAGACTATGGGAATAGTAAGTCAAGATACCTTTCTGTTTAACAATACAGTGGCTTACAACATTGCATATGGATTGCAAAATGTTGCCCAAGAAGACATCATAGAAGCCGCTAAAAGAGCTAATGCTTATGAATTTATTGTAAATTTACCTCAAGGTTTTGATACAGAAATCGGCGATCGAGGAGTATTGCTTTCAGGAGGACAAAAACAAAGACTTGCTATTGCTCGTGCTTTATTACGCAATCCACAAATATTGATTTTAGATGAAGCCACAAGTGCTTTAGATACAGTTTCCGAGAGATTAGTTCAAGAGGCAATCGATGAATTATGTCAAGATCGAACTACCTTAGTAATTGCCCATAGACTTTCTACCATACAAAGAGCATCTAAAATTGTAGTTTTATCTCAAGGAAAAGTTATAGAACAAGGAAATCACAAAGAATTACTTCAAAAGAATGGAACTTATACCAAACTTTACAAAATGCAGTTTGCCAAGCAATCAAATCCAACGGAATTAGAATCTATCAATTTATAAAAATAATCATAGAATTTGAAAATTATAAATCTAGAATAATTAACAAAAAATTTATTTTCCCTACTTTACTTTTTCCGATCAAATCCTACTTCCTCATGTTCTTATAGCAATTTTCTAAAAAGACGATAGAGTTAAATCTATCCAAAATCTACTGATTCCTAACCCAAAACCTATCTCCCTTGTTATCCTTGTCTCCCTTGTCTTCCTTGTCTCCCTTGTCTCCCCGTCAGGGTGCCCACTGAGGATAAAAACCAACCAAAGGTAATTCGACTAATTGTGCTTGACTATTTTGAAAAGCTTGAATAGATGGAGGAATTAGTAACCAAAGACGACCACCGACAATGCTTTCTCCTAAATTATTAGTTAAAGGGCTATCAGTAGAATTACTTGTAATAATTTGATCAAATAATATTCCTAATCCATCAGGAGCAATACTAAATTTAATATCTTGATAATTAACTAAATCTAATAAGTAATTAATTTTAGAAGTTTCGATGTTGATTTCAGCAAAATAAGGTTTTTCTTTGTATTCTGTTTCTGAGATTAATTCAGTTAACAAACAGTAAAGATGAGTAGAGGTAGGATTAAATTGACAATCAATAATAGAACCTTTAGTATTAAAAAGTTCTTTTTCAACTCCAAGATTATTAACATAATAAAGAGATCTCGTAAAACGCAATTGAGGATTATCAGTATTAAAATTAACTAAAGCCGCTGCTTTTCCATCAGGAGAAAAACTTAAAAGTTTACCAAATTTAGGGAGAAAATCTATTCCATTTTCAGAATTAGATTTTTTAGCATTAGATTTTTCCGTATTAGATTCCTCCTCAAAATCTAAAGGGAAAAGCCCAATTCCTTCCCCTTTAGCAACAGCTAATGTTTTGCTGTCTGGAGCGATGGTAAATTCCCCTCCTTCAATATTTAATCTTTTTGGTTTTTCTTCATCTTCAAGTAACCAAAGATCAAAATTAGCAGTATTTTCTCGACTTACTCTTTGAATGGTAATTTTTTCTCCATCTGCTGATAAATCAAATTGATTATTTTGATATTCTTTATTATCTAAAATTAATTCTATAGATGATTTTTCATAGGTTTCATTATTAGATGTTTTTACTTGATAAAGTTTTAATTCTTGTAAAGAATTATAGTTATTATTCTTGGGTGCAGCAGAAAACAAAATTTTTTGCCCATCTGGATAAAATTGAAAATCAAATACGATTAAATTTGAAGGTGTCAAAATCTTTTTAATTTTCCTAGTTAAATTGTAAAAAATTAATCTCCCTTTTTCTTCTTTTTGAGAGCCTATATAAGCAAATGCACGATCGCGAGAGCTAAATTCTGCCACGAAGGGTTGGATTAATTCATCATTGTTGCTAAAAGCTTGATCAAGATTAAGTTGATAATTTTCTCCATAAGGCGCTGGTTGATAAAGAGTATAAGCTAGTCTTCTTCCAGCCCAACTAAATTTACCAGGAAGAGGTGGATTGATAGAGAGATTTTCCTCTACACTTGGTCGATCCATAGGACGATCGAATGTGATAATAAAAGCCGTATCTTTTGCTTCTATTTCTTTTCCTTTCCAAGTAAATTCTTCTATTTTCGGACTAATTCTAAGCCAACAATTATTGCCACATAATTTATGAGTTCCTATCATTAAAGTTATGATTAATGTTAGAAATACTATTACAGTAATTGCTAGACGATCGATAGGTTTTAATAATTTTTGATTAGTCATGATTTCTAGTTGATCTTGATGGTTAATGGAATATTTATTAACTAATAATCATATGGATCTTTTGGAGTAGGAATTATTTTTAAGCTACTTGCTTCTAATACTAATTGACGTTTATTAACATTAGTATTTCTTGTATTTTGAGAAAGATCTGCTAAAGTTTCTGTAATCATTTTCCCCTCTATTTCTAACCAAGTATCTGGAGGATATTCACTGCGACTAGATTCGATTTTAACAGGTATTCCTATAGGAGTAGCATCTACAGCACAACAAGCTATTACAAAACGAGCAATGACAAAATAATTATCAGGTAATTGAGGTAAATGAAGTACAAATCCTTGAATTCTTGCTTCTTGATTATTATAAGCATCCGGTTCTGGATAAGCATTAATAGTTCTTACCCAATCAATTAAAGTTCGATCTAATGGTGCATTAGAAATCTGAAAAGATTCAGGGAGGGATTCTGTGAGAGGTAAAGATTCCCTTACACCTCTTTGTAATGCTATTTGGCTAGTTAAAACCCTAGGATTAATGATTAAACCTGTTATGGCTACTATTAATAATAATCCTGTGCTAATTCCTGGTGGAAATAAAGTAATATGTCCTAAATTATTATCAGATGATGAATCTGTAGTTTTATTAAAACTATTTAATAGTTCTAAAATTCTTAAAATAGTTAAAATTAAAAGCAAAACACCAGTAACAGAAACTAGCTCAAAATAATTAGGATGAATTAATAATCTTAGCTGACCTGTGAGTCGATATTTTAATAGTAATATTCCCCAGACAAACAGGGCAAAAATATCTAACCAAGGCAAAATTTTTCGGAATTTTTTTGAGAAATTATGATTTTTTTTGACTTTTGAAATCATTTTAAATTGAATTGAATTGAATTTAATTTAATTAATTTAAATAGCTATAACCAAGAGTTAAGATAAAAGTTAATTGAGCCGCTAAAGCAAACAAATAAATAATAATTCTTGGTTTAAAAATTGATAACATTAAGCCAATAGCTTTAATATCAATCATTGGACCAAATACTAAAAATGCTAATAAAGAACTACTAGTAAAAGTTGAAGCAAATGATAAAGCAAAAAATGAATCTACTGTAGAACAAATTGATACTACCCCAGCCAAAACCATCATAGCAATAATTGAAGTAATATTGCTTTGGCCGATACTTAAAACTATTTCTCGAGGCACAAATACTTGTATACAAGCGGCAATAGCACTACCAATAATTAACATTCCTCCCAATTCTTTTAATTCTTGAATCAAATTATTTTGAAATATACTCAGTTTTTCTTGAAATTTTTTCAGTTTTGTTTTATTCTTATTTAATTCATTTTCATTTAATATTAAAGGCTTACCTGGTTGATCTAGTAAAAAAGATCCTGATTGTAATAAGATTGGTTTTTTATTAGATATTATTTCTGTATTTTTGGTATTCTTTTTCCTAGCTAAAAGATTGAGACGTTTGACTAATAAGGGTTGCAAAAGAGGACGAGAATCTTTATGTACACTAAATACTATGGAAATTAATGTGGCAATTGTTAGAGAAAAGATGATTCTAAAAATAACAATTTTGGGTTGTTCTTCAAAAGCTACCCACGTTGACCAAATTACTATAGGATTTATCGTTGGTGCTGCAAGTAAAAAACCTATTGCTACCGAGGTTGGCATTCCTTGAGCTAATAAACGTCTTGCTACTGGAACATTACCACATTCACAGACAGGAAACAAAAACCCAACACAACTACCAATAAATGCACCTAACACAGGATTACGGGGCATATTAGTAATTAGTTTGCTTTCATCAATTAATAATAGTAAAGCACTAGAAACCAGTACTCCTAATAATAAAAAAGGTATTGCCTCTACTAGGAGACTGATAAATAGGGTAAAGGCGTTGCTAAGTTGTTCCATAATTTATATCTAGAATTTATGTCTAAAATTTATGTCTAAATAGTATTTAATGATCCTTAAAATATAGACGATTTTTTGTTGTTTTAAGTTCAATTTTTCTACCATACTTAAAGATTGAAAATCTGTTTCTGAAAATTATTCTTACCATAGATTGCCCTATTTATTAACGTCTTGATCATTAATTTATTGTTTAAAATTGAAGATAATAGTTTATAATTCTTAATAATATCTGAATCAAAGCAAATTGTAAATATGGAAAAATTTAATCTCAAAATTTTAAAACGATTTTGGAAGATAGCTAAACTTTATTGGCTGGGCAATGAAAAAAAAGGAGCTTTTACTTTATTAGTACTACTTTTAGTGTTATTGTGGAGTTATACTCAATTGAGTGTACAATTAAACACTAGATCAGGAGAATTAATTTCCGCTCTTTCCGCTCAAGATGCCGATCGATTTTGGACAACAATTCAGATTTTTTTAGGAATATTAGTAATATATGCTCCTCTTTTTGCTGGTTTTTCTTACTTAAGAAGTAAATTAGGATTGTATTGGAGACAATGGTTAACTCATAGATTCCTCAATAAATATTTTAACAATCGCATTTATTATCAACTTAATAATTTTGCTAATGATATAGATAATCCCGATCAACGTATTTCAGAAGATATTAGAAGTTTTTGTCAGGATTCTTTGCGCTTCTTTCTAATTTTATTACAAGCTATTTTACAAGTATATGCCTTCAGTCAAGTTCTCTGGGGTATTTCGCAAAGATTAGTTATATTTCTAGTTATTTATGCCTTAGCAGGAACTTTAATAACTACAGGTTTCTTCGGCAGTAAATTAGTAAAAATTAATTTCGATCAACTCACAAAAGAAGCTAACTTTCGTTTTGGATTAGTAAGAATTCGAGAAAATGCTGAATCAATTGCCTTTTATCGAGGAGAAAGACAAGAATCAAATCGAGGATTTAGACTGTTTGAAGATCTTTTTAATAACTTCAATCTTTTAATTCTTTGGCAAGAATTATATGTAGGGCTATTTACTAATTTTTATGAGTTTCTTCCCTTTATACTTCCATCATTAATTATTGGCCCTAGTATTTTATCAGGAGATCTTGAAGTAGGAAAATTAAACGAAGCATCGGGAGCTTTTGCAAGGGTATTTTTCTCCCTCAATTTAATTGTAAGTCGCTTTGAATTTTTAACTAGTTTTGCAGCAGGAATTGATCGATTATCTGAATTTGATGATTACATAGAATCTCTTAATCAAGAGACACTAACTAATGGGAAATTTTCTAAAAACAGAACCATTGAATTTATTGAAAAAAATCAACTAGAAATTAGAAATTTAACTTTACAAACTCCTAACTATCAAAGAGTTTTAATGGAAGATATTTCTCTAGAATTAGAAATGGCAGAAGGCTTATTAATTATGGGAGCAAGTGGTTGTGGTAAAAGTTCTTTATTAAGAGCAATTGCCGGACTATGGAATTCAGGCTCAGGTAAAATTATTCGTCCTCCTCAAGATGAAATACTTTTCTTACCTCAACGCCCCTATATGATTATTGGAAATTTACGAGATCAGCTAATTTATCCTAATATTAATTCCGAAATTAGTAACGATAAAATTTATCAAATTTTAACAGAAGTAAATCTACCAAATTTAGCAGAAAGATTTGGCGGTTTAGAAGTAGAAAAAGATTGGGGAGATGTTCTTTCTTTAGGTGAACAACAAAGAGTTGCTTTTGCCAGAATCCTTACTAATAAGCCAAAATACGTTATCATGGATGAAGCCACTAGTGCTTTAGATATTAAGAATGAACAAAATCTTTACGATCATCTTTTAGAAACAGAGACAACTTTTATTAGTGTTGGGCATCGTCCCACTCTTGAAAAATATCACAATCAAGTATTAGAATTATCAGAGGATAGAACATGGAAATTAAGGAAAGCAGCAAGATAACAGAAACAATGTCATCGAATGATAAATCTCAAGAAATACTTCCTGGAGAATTACTTCCTGGAGAAATATACCCCGGAGAAGTCTTTGCTAATACTGCTGATTTTGATGTGAATATTCGTCAATTATTGCCTAGATATGATGAATTATTAGATACTATTGTTGCTTGTATTCCTTCAGAATCTCAAAAGGTTTTAGAATTAGGTTGTGGCACTGGTGAATTAACTTTAAAACTTTTAAAACATTGCCCAAATGCTAACATAATTGCCCTAGATTATTCCCCTAGGATGATTCAATTTGCTAAGAGTAAAATAGAAGCTGCTGGATATGGAAATAGATGGCAAGGTATCCAATTAGATTTTGGAGATTGGGCGGCAGGAAATAAGGAAATTGGTAATAATTTTGATGCTTGTGTTTCCTCTCTAGCTATTCACCATCTTACTGATGAAATGAAGTGGAAATTGTTTGAAAAAATTGCCTCTACTCTTAAGTCAGGAGGAGCTTTTTTTAATGGGGATCCTGTTTTACCTGAATCGGATTTTTTAGCAGAAGTCTATAAAAATTTTCGGGAAAAATTAGCTAAGGAAAATGGTATTTCTCTAGAAGAAGTTCGTAGTAAAGTTGGCAAAAGTGTTACTTATGGTTATTCATCTCAAGATTGTTTAGCTACTTTAGAAGACCATTTATTAATGTTAAAAAAAGCAGGTTTTAAGACTATAACTGTACCTTGGAAATATTATCGGATGACAGTATTTGGTGGTTTTGTTTAGATTCTAAGTGAAGAATTCCAAGTCAAGGAGAAGGTGAAAAAATACCTCTCCTCAAATTAAAAAAGTTTATTAAATAAATTTATTTTTCCAGAGAAAATAACAAATCAAATTGAGCAGTAGAGTTATCTGGGATAGCCGTAGTTGCGCCTATTGCTTCTATTGAATTAAGAATTTGTAAAACCATCTCATCATTAAGATATGGTTGGGTTTCAGGAATTTGATTCAAAGCCGAAACTGCTTTTTCCATATCTAGATAAAAATAACCTAAATTATTTTTTGGCAAGTTACTTATAACTGTTTGGAATTTGGGATTTTCTACCAAAGAATTTGGTGATTTACCGTCTAATATTTCTTGGAAAGGAATTCCTAAACCAATCGCTAAATTATTATTATCAAACCAACCATGAGTAAATAAAACTTCTTGAGGATTAATTCTCCATTCAGTGATTTCTATATTTTCTTTGGTGCTTTTGTGGGATTTAATAAATGGATTTCCGTTGAGTTTTTCAATTTTTTCAATAGTATTTGTTCCTGTGGCGCGATCGCTAGTTTCTTGAAGCATTACAACTCCAGAACCAATATTACCAAAAGTTTGCTCGCTGGCAATAATTCCCACGGCAAATTCTCCATCCAACCAGCCAAAAATCTCTCGATCTAAATCTAAATCAACTGATTCAAAAGAGCTTCTAACATAATCCAATCCTTGCTTTATTTCAGGACTTGAATTAGAAATTTCTACCAAATGTGCCCAACCTTTACTAATGCCTTGGCCATTGAGAAACATAATAGTTTCTTGGGGAAATCTAGAGATAAGATTGCTTTTTACTGGCTTGTATAAATCTCCATCAATTAAACGAGGATTTACCTTAGCAACACTTCTAAATCTTACTCCCACATCTTCAACACTAAAGCCAACCACAAGAGATTCTATATCTTCTAATTGCTGCTTAATTTCATCAGGAATTTGATTAGCATTTGGAGAGAGTAAAAGGGTATCTCTAATTAATTCACTATAATCAGGCAGATAGAATTCAATGAGAGAATCTTTACTCTTGATATTTTTAGATAAAATTGATTTCGCGCCGGATTTACTAGCAAAAGAAAGTTCCCCTTTCTTCGTATCTATTACATCTTCGATATAATTTTTATCTCCAGAAATTGCCCAATATTTCCCTACTTCTACTGCATAGTTTGTGGTGTTATTTATGGGGATTTCCAAAATAGTAAAGCCTTTGTATTCAGTTTTTACTAATTCAGAGTTTTCATCCTCTTGAAGATTCTTAAAAAACTGCCAAGCTTTTAATTTATCTTTGATTCCTACTATCATCAAATAGTTGTTAGAAGAAGATTGAGGAGAAGGAGGGAAAAAAGCTAACATCGCTCCTCCTAACCAAGGCTCAATATCTTTTTGGTAATCAATAGGGGTTGAACTATCACCCAATTGAATTTCATTTTCTAGGTTTTGGAATCCAGAAGAGATAATATCTTGGAACTCAGGAGTTCCAAATTCAGATAATTCAGACCATTTTTTAGAATCTGTAGAGATATAAGTTGTTGCTATTGCCTCATCAGGAATTAATTGAGCAGCAGCTAAAGGCATTAATTCTTTTCCTTTTACTAAGTTTGAATATAACAACCATCCTCCAGCAGCCAACAAACCAGTAACACCTATTACTGAGGCTACACCAATAAGAGTATCTTTATTATTTTTAGCCATTAATTTTCCTCTTTTATAAGATAATTATTCATCCTTTAGACTACTAGTCATTAAAAATGCTCAAGATCTTTGAAAATTCAAATTCATGAACTAGTAAGATCATCAAAAATTTAACATCTCTCTATTATAACCTTTTTAATTTTTTACTAATGTTTAATTTTTTCAAGATGTATATCCCAGATATTCTCAAAAAGGATAGTCAAAAAGGATAGTTAAAAAAAGTTATCATAGTAGTTCCAAAGAAATTGTAACTTTAAAGTATTATGACATTTTCTTCCGTGATTCGCACCATCCAAAAATCCCCTCTCACCCAAGAATTATTGGATAAATTAAACAAACAGGGGAAATTAGAATTAAATGGAGTATCTCGTCTTCCCAAAGGATTAGTAGCATCCAGTTTAGCCAAGGCAATGGAGAAAAATTTATTGGTGATAACTCCTACTTTGGAAGAGGCAGGGAGATGGGCGGCACAATTAGAAACTATGGGTTGGAATAGTCTACATTTTTATCCTACCTCCGAAGCTTCTCCTTATGAACCTTTTAACCCTGAATCTGAAATGATTTGGGGGCAAATGCAGGTTTTGGCTGATTTACTTACCAATAGCCATACTCCTAAAGCCATTGTGGCTACTTCTCGCGCCCTTCAACCCCATCTTCCACCTCCTGATGTTTTAAAAGAGTATTGTATTACTTTTGAAACTAAAAATATTTTCAGTGATAAAATAGAAGAAATTTTAACTAAATTAGGTTACGAGCGAGTAAATCTAGTAGAAACTGAAGGACAATGGACTAAAAGGGGAGATTTAGTGGATATTTTCCCTGTTTCCGCTGAATTACCTGTGCGTCTAGAATGGTTTGGGGATGAATTAGAAAAACTCCGAGAATTCGATCCTATTTCCCAACGTTCCCTTGATTCTATTGATAAACTTATTCTTACCCCCAATAATTTTGCTTCTATTATCAAGAATTTTTTGTCAGATAAATTAAATATAGATGATATTTCAGAAAATATATTACCTTTAATCGGTGTAGCTTTCCCACAACCAGCCTCTTTAATTGATTACTTATCCCAAAATACCTTATGGGTTATGGATGAATTCCCACAATGTGCCGCTCATAGCCATCGTTGGTTACAAGAAGCAGAAGAAAGATGGCTGGAAACAGTCGAAGAAATGAAAGCTAAACTATCAATTTCTTTGCCCAAAATTCATCATGATTTCAACGAAATTACCGATAATTTATCCAGTAAATTTCAACAGTTATTATTATCAGAAATAGTAGAAGAAATCAACGAAAATGCCCTAGATCTTTCCAGTAGAACTTTACCAATAACCCCTCTTCAATTTGGAAGTATTGGAGCAATCTTAAAAGGAAAAAAAGACATCTATAACAATATAAATCTTGAAGGATATTCTAAATGGTTAATCTCCGCTCAACCATCAAGATCGGTTTCATTATTACAAGAACATGATTGCCCTGCACAATTTATCCCCAACCCTAGAGATTATCCTAGTATCGAAAAACTCCAAAATCAAAATACTGCCGTCGCTTTAAAATATTCAGGAATGGCAGAATTAGAAGGATTTGTTCTCCCTACCTTTCGCATCGCAATAGTAACCGATCGAGAATTTTTTGGACAACATAGTTTAGCCACAGCCGGATACATTCGCAAAAGAAGAAGAGCCACATCCAAACAAGTAGATAAAAACAAATTAAGACCAGGAGATTATGTAGTTCATAAAAACCACGGATTAGGGAAATTTATCAAACTAGAAAACCTAGCAAGTCGTGAATATTTAGTACTAGAATATGCCGATGGATTATTAAGAATACCCGCCGATGCCTTAGATTTAATTTCCCGATATCGCCACACCGGCACCCGCCCTCCAGAATTAAATAAAATGACTGGAAAAGTATGGGAAAAAACTAAAAATAAAGTTCGTAAAGCAGTCAAAAAATTAGCAGTAGATTTATTAAATTTATACGCAAAAAGATCAGAATTAAAAGGCTTTGCTTACCCAGAAGATACCCCCTGGCAACAAGAATTAGAAGACTCCTTTCCTTATCAACCAACCCCCGATCAATTGAAAGCAACTCAAGACGTAAAAAGAGACTTAGAAAGCGATCGCCCCATGGATAGATTAGTCTGTGGAGACGTAGGATTTGGCAAAACAGAAGTAGCAATTCGTGCCATATTCAAAGCAGTATCAGGAGGCAACAAACAAGTAGCATTTCTAGCACCAACCACCATACTTACTCAACAACATTATCACACCTTAAAAGAGCGTTTTGCACCTTATCCAATTAACATCGCCTTACTGAATCGTTTTCGCACAGCATCAGAAAAAAAAGAGATCTTAAAACGACTAGCAACCGGAGAATTAGATATAGTAGTAGGCACTCAACAACTATTAGGAAAAACCGTAAAATTTAAAAACTTAGGATTGCTAGTAATTGACGAAGAACAAAGATTTGGAGTTAACCAAAAAGAAAAAATTAAATCCATGAAAGCAGAATTAGACGTGCTTACTTTAACTGCAACACCAATTCCTCGGACTCTATATATGTCCTTATCAGGAATTCGAGAAATGAGTTTAATTACCACACCCCCACCATCTCGTCGCCCCATCAAAACTCATTTATCTCCTTACAATTTAGAAGTAATTCGGACCGCAATTCGTAACGAATTAGATCGAGGAGGACAGATATTTTATGTTACTCCAAGAGTGGAAGGAATCGAAGAAATAGCTGCAAAAATTCGAGAAATAATTCCCAATATAAAAATAGCAATAGCTCACGGACAAATGGATGAAGGGCAATTAGAATCCACAATGCTTAGTTTTAATAACAGTGAAGCCGATCTTTTAATTTGCACAACTATAATTGAATCAGGATTAGATATCCCCAAAGTAAATACAATTATCATCGAAAATGCTCAAAAATTTGGTCTAGCACAACTCTATCAATTGCGAGGAAGGGTTGGAAGAGCCGGTATTCAAGCCCATGCTTGGTTACTCTATCCCAGCAAAACAAAACTATCAGAAACAGCCCAAAAACGTTTACGTGCTCTACAGGAATTTTCCCAACTAGGATCTGGTTATCAATTAGCAGTAAGAGATATGGAAATAAGAGGAGTAGGAAATCTCTTAGGTGCAGAACAATCTGGTAACTTACAATCCATTGGTTTTGAATTGTATTTAGAAATGTTAGAAGAAGCCATCAAAGAAATTCAAGGGCAAGAAATACCAAAAGTAAACGAAACCCAAATCGATTTACAATTAATAGCATTTATTCCCGCCGATTATATTAGCGATTTAGAGCAAAAAATGGATGCTTATCGCAGTCTTTCTTTAGCAACTTCTAAGCGAGAATTAAATCAAATTGAAGCAGATTGGATCGATCGTTATGGTAAAATTCCACCACCAGCACAACAGTTAATCAAAGTAGTAGAATTAAAACAAATAGCTAAATCTTTAGGGTTTTCTCGCATTAAACCAGAAGGCAAACAAAATATTGTCTTATTAACACCAATGGAGGAGCCTGCATGGAAGATTTTAGCAGAGAAATTACCCGCCCATTTACGATCGAGATTTGTTTATTCACCCAAAAAAGTAATTGTTAGAGGATTAGGAGTAATGAAACCTCAAAAACAGTTAGAAAGTTTAATGGATTGGTTAGGAAAAATTCACCAAGATTTATCCTTAGAAGGGAAAACCAATGATTAAAGTTACCTACAAATTACTTATTAAAAATCTAATCAGAAATTCTTTTATTGCTTTCAAAAATAACTATAAACTATAATAATGACTATAGAAAATAAAAATATAACCTTATCTGCTCTTACCAAAGCCAAAGCAGAAATAAAAGAGGAATTCCCTCAACCGCCAACAAATTTAATCTTTGATGATGGAGAGCCTTTGGAAAGTAACCGTCACCGTATTGCTATGAATGTCCTCATTAACTCTATTTCCCAACAATTTGCCCATCGCAACGATTACTTTGTGGGAGGCAATATGTTCATTTACTATAGTAGTGAACAACTCCGAAATAAAGATTTTCGAGGTCCTGATTTTTTTGTGGTTTTCGATGTAGATGGCACTCAAGACAGACAAGGTTGGGTTGTCTGGGAAGAACAAGGCCGTTATCCTGATGTCATTATCGAATTGATGTCACCTTCTACTGCTTCCATTGATACAGGTATTAAGAAAGATATTTATGAACAAATTTTTCATACCTCAGACTATTTTGTTTTCGATCCCTTCAAACCTGATTCGCTAAGAGGATGGCATTTAAACTTAGATCAAGGTTATCAACCTATTACTCCAAATCATAGAGGTTGGTTATGGAGTGAACGTCTAGGTTTATGGCTAGGAATTTGGGAAGGAAGAATTCTAAATGTAACTACTAATTGGTTGCGTTTTTATGATTCAGAAGAAAATCTAGTATTTTTACCAAAAGAAGCTGCCGAGGCTAAAGCCAATGCCGCTGAAGCCAAAGCCCATGCTGCCGAAGCCAAAGCCCATGCTGCTGAAGCTAAAGCAGAAGCCGAGGTTGCCAAAGCTCAAGCTAGAGCAGAAAATGCAGAAAACCAACTAGAAATAGCAAAACAACAAGCCTTGCAACAAGGAGCATTCCGTCAATTGTTACGGGTGTTAACTCTTCGTTTTGGAGAAATTCCTGTGGAAGTAGAAAAACGTTTAGAACAATTATCAGTTGAACAACTAGAGAACCTTATAGAAATAGCCTTTACAACAGAATCACTAGATAACTTTTTAGCTCAATTAGGCTAATATAGAAAAGTCCAAATTACTCTAATAGAAGTTTGTTCATTCTTGGAAAATAGACAAGCTTTATTTTTTTTCGTCAATATAAAACCGATAAAATAAATATGAATCCTCAAAATCATGTTCATCTACAACATGATGAATAATTTTATATTTAACAAGCATTTTCCCCAAAGCAATAGCAGCTTCTTTTCTCACTCTTTGAGTAAATGCAATCCATTCAACAGCCTCAGAACCAACAAAACATTTATAATATTTTTGTAATTTATACCAGCGATCTTTAATAGTTAATATATTATCTAAACGAAGAGAATTAATTACCGAATATAATTCTAAAGGATAGACATCCTTTAATACTCCATCTTTTAGAATCACACCTTCCATTAAGATAAACTCTTCTAAACTTCTCCAATTTTCTTCAGGATGATTTACAAGCCAATCTTTTGCTAAAAAAATTCCTTCATAAGGATTGATATTATATCGCATCAGTAATAATCCTAAGACTTTATCTGTTTCTTCATCCATTTTAGATAACATAAGTCAATCCTCGTTTTTACAAAAGAAACCATAAAAAACCTATCTTTATTCATCATTTTAAAAATCTTCTCCTACAAGTATTCTAGATTTATATAGTATTCGATAAATAAGATAAAGAAAGAATTATTTTAACTATTTATATGTGTATATAGCAATACAAGATCAAAAAGCTCTAACTACATATATAATCATTACTTTTTTTCATTAAGTTTTAATATCTTAATATATTAGTCTTATTTTACTATTTAATATAATTATATTTAATTTTAGGAAGCTTAATTTTAAATTAAAAAATACCAAAAGAAAAATTAAAAATATTTTCAATTAATTTAACTAAATCAAAGATCAACTAGTAATATTTCCCATGGATTCCCAATAATTAAAAATTACTTCTTCTCATCAAGATAAAAACGATAAAATAAATATTCATTTTTAAAATCATGATCATCAAAAACATGATGAATTACCCCATAATAAACTAACATTTTTCCAAGTGCCATAGCTTTTTCTTTGGTAAATAGTTTTTTATATACCAACCATTCAAAAGCTTCAGAACCGACAAAGCATCTTGAGTAAAATCTTAATTTATACCTATGAGTGCCAATTTTCAAACCTCTAGGTGAACGCATCTCCTTAATGATCAAGTAGAGTTCTGATGGATAAACATCTTGTAATCTTCCATCTCGAAAAACTACACCATTCATCAATAAAAATTCTTCCAAATTAGTCCACTTTTGCTGAGGATGATTTAATAACCATTCTTCACTGAGAGCTAATCCTTTTGGAGACTTAAGCCTGTAATTTTTCTTTAGTAAATGTAGTACTCTATCTGCTTCTTTGCTAATTATATTGATCATCTATCTACTCAAACTACTCAAAATTTAGCTAACAATTATTTTTTATTCTATCTAAATTGTCATTGTCTAATAGATTCTTTTGTGAACTATAGTTCATAAAAATCTATATCAATTTTTACTAATGTTTACTTTATATTAGATTGACCAATAATGGTATAATAGAGAAACCCCTGATTCCATTTATATCAAATTTATTTTGGAATACTTGGATAATAATTTAGAGAAATTAAATTACATCCTCATTGATTATAGTCAAATTAGATGATTTAAGTAAACCTCTTTTGACTCGTTTTCCTTGATAACTAGATTGCTTTTGAGTGGTAAATTACATCCTTCATTCCAAAAAGGTCAAACTTCTGACAATAGTCAGTAGCTAGAAGACACCGTTATTACAAAAAAAAATTATTTATGTATTTAGATTCCACCCTTGGATATACTCTAGATTTTAGCATAAAATTACCAATTTGTGCTTAAAAAATTCTTTTAATTATTTTTTTAAAACCCTCTTCAACCCATAGAACATTGGGGAATTATGTTAAAATTTTGTTAATTATAGTATTTAATTAATTTTATCAAAATATCGTTCAATTCAAATTTAGCAAAAGTGATAAAACAAATACTCATCCTTAAAAGAATGATCATTAGCAACATGATTAATAATTTGATAATCCATTAGTAATTGTCCTAATTGAATAGCTTCTTCCCTCGTAATATTTTTTCTTCTTACCAACCATTCAACAGCTTCAGAACCAATAAAACAGTTATTATAAACTTTAAGTAAGTATCTGCGATTTTTCAGTTTAACCCCATGAGAACTACGCATCTCTTTAACTAAATAATAAAGTTCTAATGGATAAACATTGAGTAAAACATTATTTTCAACAATTACTACTCCTTGATCAACTAATTCTTCCAAATCTTCCCAAGTTTGATCTAGATGTTTGGCTAACCAATCTTGGATGACAAATAATGATTGAGAAGGAGATAAATTAAAACGAATAAGTAATAATCTAAGTATTCTTTCAATTCCTTCTTGACTTGGGTTTAACATAGTTAATTACAGCATAAATCGTTATCTTTAACTAAAGTTAATCAACTTAAAAATATCATAAATCTCAAGTTAAGATCTTCTCAATTCAATTTAAGTATAAATTAAGAAACTTGATCTTCTATGAAAATGCAATATTGATTAACAATTCAACCAAAACTTTCATTTATTCTTTTGCTATTCTTCCTCATTCCATTGACTAGATGATTCAGCCGCTTTAGGACTAGGAGTGGGATTAGTTCCATAAATTGTTCGTTCTGGGAGAACTTGTAAATGTTTTTGTTCTGAATTTTTCTTTTGAGTACCCCGCCTTCTTTGAGAAGTAGATTCTTCAGAAGTATTTTCAGCAACTATTTCATAAAGTATAGCTAATTTATCTTTATTTTTCCCCTTGCGTAAAATTCTTCCCAACCTTTGAACATATTCTCTAGTAGAACCAGTTCCAGATAAAATAATAGCAATACGAGCATCTGGTACATCAACACCTTCATTTAGTACATGAGAAGCAACTAAAGTTTTATAAATACCAGAACGAAATAGCTTAAGAATTTGATGACGTTCCTTAACAGGAGTCTGATAAGTAATAGCAGGAATAAGAAACTCTTGAGAAATTCGATAAACAGTAGCATTATCATTAGTAAAAATAAGTATTGATTCAGGATAATGCTCAGATATTAACTCAGTTAAAACCCTTAATTTCCCACTTGTCCCAGCCGCAATTTCTTTAGCCTCTCGGTGAGCTAACATTGCCCTACGCCCAACAGAAGAGGAACAACTAGTTTTCACAAATAATTGCCAACCATCAAGACTACCCAAAGAAATCTTAGATTTACGTAAAAAATCATTCCGTACTTTAATCGCCTCATTATAAGACTCCCTTTCTTCTTGAGACAACTTCACCTTAATTTGCACAACCTCATGTTCTGCTAAAGTATTACCAGATAATTCTCCAGGGCTTTTACGATATACTTCCTTACCAATTAAAATATCTAAATCTTCATGACAACCATCACTACGATCGGGAGTAGCCGTCAAACCTAGACGATATGGAGCGATAGACTCTTCCGCAATGACTCGAAAAAAGTCTGTAGGTAAATGATGACATTCATCAAAAATCAAAAACCCATATTTATTTCCCAAAGTTTTAGCATGAATCGCCCCACTATGATAGGTAGAAATTAATATTTGAGTTTGATCATGAGAACCTCCTCCCAACAAACCCACCTTTGAATCTGGAAAAGCCGCCTCAATTTGAGCATACCACTGGTGCATCAAATCTAAAGTAGGCACTACAATCAAAGTCGATCGAGGGGTAGATTCCATAGCCAAAATTGCCAAATAAGTCTTACCCGCCGCCGTAGGTAAAACCACAACACCTTTGCGCCCTGCTTCTTTCCAAGCTAATAGAGACTCCTTTTGATGAGGATAAGGTTCCATAGAGAAACTACAATTCAACTCTACATTGACAAACTCTTTTGCATCATCAATAAAATTTATCTTACTATTTTGTAACAATTCTACTAATTGACGATAGTGAATGGCAGGAATTCTAAATTTTTCCACTCGATCGTCCCAAGTAGCAAAATCAATCCAATCTTTACCTTGAGGTGGAGGATGTAGTATTAGACTACCACCCTCGTATTTAAGTTGAGGAATTCGAGGCATAACTATAGCTTTTTTACAATGAATAATCAACAATAAATAATCAGTTATCTATAGATTTTTTGGCTTTATTTTTATCAAACAATAACTTACTTTACATTGTTTAATATTTAATTATCAATATTTAATAATTAGTTATTAATCATCAATAATTACTACCAAAATTTCCCTAAAAAATTATTATAAAAACTCCAATAACAGTTATTATGCTCTTTAATAAAATTAAGGAGAGAAAACAAGATTTTTAACATCTTAACTTTCCTAAAAAGCTTAATAGCTAGAAACTGTTCTTCTGGATCTATTGACTATATCTAATGGAAAGAAATTTAATTTTTTTTCTGTAAAATTAGATACAGTTTACTAAAAAAATTCCAAAGTTTACCTAGAATTTAAAATAGTTAGAGAAGTTTTCAGAATTTTAATAATTATCCTAACAGTTTTAAAATAAGAGTTTCCCTATTATTACCCAATATTTTTTTATCAAGAAAAACAAAAAATAAGTTATATTGCTCATGTCATAGGGAACAACATTAGAGACAATCAATATGGAAATAGTTAATTAGAAATTCAGCAAAAATTCTAAACAAAATTTCCTGAAAAGATCAAGTTTTAAAACTCTGAAAAAATTAAATTCAGAGGAACTTTTAGAACTAAAAACAAGTCTTACAATAACAGTAATTATCTTCAAAAAAATCAGGAGAAAGAGAAGGGAAAAATGGATATAGCAGAATATACAATAAGACAAATTGTCCTCAAAGATTGGATAGTAAGCCCATCAACAAAACCTACAAAAACAAGAAACTTTTCTCTCAAAAATATCGATTTATTTCGTCCTTTAAGAGATTGGTTAAACAATATTGAGATGAATAATCCCCAACAAGCACATGGAATCTGCAAGTTAATTCCAGCACAATGCCCATTCGCCAGAGATATCAACTTATTTGGTCGAACCATCATTAGTATTCCACCACTTTGCAAATTAAATCCCCTCTATAACGAATTAATAGCATTAAGGTTTAGAGCACTTTGTTATCTTAGCGATGAATGTGGTGAAGATATCGCTCAATATTGTTAAAAAAAAATAGACAATGCAACCAACTGGTT
Organism: Prochloraceae cyanobacterium PL24a_bin.78; assembly: GCA_028281945.1. GTDB lineage: Bacteria > Cyanobacteriota > Cyanobacteriia > Cyanobacteriales > JANQIW01 > JANQIW01. The sequence goes on along the minus strand of JANQIW010000068.1, from coordinate 23,819 downwards.
AGTTAGTAAATAAAACTCTCAAATATATTTAAAACTATTTTGCAAGTCAACTACTGAAATATCCCTGTCGATCGATCGATGGGGATAAATTTTGAAAAAGTCTTACACTTCTTTTAGCAAGGAAAGGATAATATTTCAAAAAGACTAAAGATTTAAGGATAACTATTAATGGAAAAAGAGCGAAAACAATCCAGAAAACCTAGAAAGCCAGACGAATATGCCGTTCATCTACTTTTATCCGGTGGCCATCGAGAAGAAGTTCGTTTTACCAGTATTCAAGAATTTCAAAAGTGGTACAGTTCAGAAGTAGTACCAAAATCTGAAGATAGAAATTTTATTAATGTTCCTCTAAAAAACGTCCAAGGAGAATATATGGTGGTACGTCCTTGGAGTATTATGGCAATTAGAGTAGAACCGATATTTTTCGGTAGTGTCGATCGAGAAAACTTTTAGAGATGAAAAAAAAACTTACCTTAGTATTATTGGGACTAATTTTGTCTCTGGCAACCTCCATCAGATTAGTTGCCCAATCTTATCCCTTACAACCAATCCAAGCCAATGCCATTGAATCTCATCTAACCAAAGATGAGTTACTCTTTACAAATCAACAAGAAAGATGGGCACTCAAAAAAGCAGTTGACAACAGTTTGAATTATCTCAATACCAATTCAGCCAGAATAGCCTACCAAAATTATCCAGTAGAAGGAATTACCAGACAAAGAGTCAAAAAATCTTTATCCCGTTTTCGCCAGTTACTATTGACTACCCGGAATCCCGTAACTTTTCAAAATGCCATCCAAAGAGAATTTGAATTTTATAAATCGGTAGGAAACGATGATCAAGGAACCGTAATCTTTACTGGATATTTTCAACCAGTTTATCAAGCTTCCTTATCTCCAACTTCTGAATTTCGTTATCCCCTATATCGTAAACCTAGTGATCTTGATAATTGGCAAAAACCCCATCCCACCCGTGCTCAACTTGAAGGCAATGATGGGTTATTAGGGAAAAATGGACCCTTATCAGGATATGAATTAGTGTGGTTAAAAGATCGTTTTCAAGCGTTTTTAGTTCAAATCCAAGGTTCAGCACAATTACAGCTAACTGATGGGAGAATTATGACAGTTGGTTTCAATGGAAATACAGATTATCCCTATAATAGTATTGCTAAAGAATTAGTAAATGATGATAAATTAGAATTAGAAAGCTTATCATTACCACTGGTAATGGCATATTTTAATGATAATCCTCAAGACTTAGATAAATATTTACCTAGAAATAATCGCTTTATTTTCTTCCAAGAAACTAATGGATCTCCTGCTATGGGAAGCATAGGAGTACCTGTGACAGCCAATCGTTCTATTGCTACAGATAAATCCCTCATGCCTCCTGGAGCTTTAGCTTTAATTCATACTCGTCTTCCAGAAACTGATAATAATGGTGAATTTATTTTCCCTTGGGTAAATCGTTATGTCTTAGATCAAGATACTGGTAGTGCAATTAAAGGAGCGGGACGTGTAGATATCTATATGGGAACTGGAAAATTAGCAGGTGAACGTGCAGGAGTTATTCATGGTGAAGGTGAATTGTATTACTTATTATTGAAACAATAGAAAAATTAGAGATATTTAAATTGCCTTTTTATCTTATATTTACTGAAAAAAACTCAAAATTAATGAAGTAAATCGAAATAAGTAAACCTAAACCAAAATTAACATAAAAACCTCAAGTATTAATAGAAAAAAATCAACAGATAACCTTACTTGAAAATTTAAGATAAAATTGTCAAACAAACTACAAAATAATCATATTGTCAATAAGTAATTTAGCCTAGAAAAAAATAATCAAATTAAGACTTGCAATAAACCCTAAGAAAAGTTAAACTTCTTTAACATAAAGTCAAAAAAACCTCATCTTCTAACTTGCAGATGGGGTAGTTCACATAATATTCTGAATAAAAACTTAAAAACTCAAATTTAGAGGAGAAGCATTATCAATGGGCTTACCTTGGTATAGAGTACACACAGTAGTAATTAACGATCCCGGTCGTCTCATCGCCGTACACCTAATGCACACAGCTTTAGTAGCTGGTTGGGCCGGATCCATGGCTCTTTATGAGTTAGCAATTTTCGATCCTAGTGATCCCGTATTAAATCCCATGTGGCGACAAGGAATGTTCGTACTTCCCTTCATGGCACGTTTAGGCGTAAACGGCTCTTGGGGTGGTTGGAGCATTACAGGAGAAACAGGAGTAAATCCTGGATTTTGGTCTTTTGAAGGAGTAGCCATCGCTCACATCGTATTATCTGGCTTACTATTCTTAGCCGCTGTATGGCACTGGGTATTTTGGGATTTAGAATTATTCCAAGATCCACGTACTGGAGAACCAGCATTAGACTTACCTAAAATGTTTGGTATCCATCTTTTCTTATCAGGATTACTTTGTTTTGGATTTGGAGCATTCCACTTAACAGGGTTATTTGGACCAGGGATGTGGATTAGCGATCCTTATGGAATAACAGGCCATATTGAACCTGTAGCCCCTGAATGGGGTCCTGCTGGTTTTAATCCCTTTAATCCAGGGGGAGTTGTAGCCCATCATATCGCAGCGGGTATTGTCGGTATTATTGCAGGATTATTCCACTTAAGTGTGCGTCCTCCAGAAAGATTATACCGTGCCTTAAAAATGGGTAACATTGAAACCGTACTTTCCAGTAGTATTGCAGCAGTGTTCTTTGCAGCATTTGTAGTAGCAGGAACTATGTGGTATGGAAGTGCTACAACACCTGTAGAATTATTTGGACCTACTCGTTATCAATGGGATCAAGGATATTATCAACAAGAAATCCAACGTCGAGTACAATCTAACCTTGCCAATGGAGATACTCCAGAGGAAGCATGGTCAAAAATTCCTGAAAAACTAGCTTTCTACGATTATATTGGTAACTCTCCAGCAAAAGGCGGTTTATTCAGAACTGGTCAAATGGATAAAGGAGACGGTATTGCTCAAAGTTGGTTAGGCCACCCAGTATTTAAAGATGCAGAAGGTCGCGAATTAACTGTTCGTCGTATGCCTAACTTCTTTGAAACCTTCCCAGTAGTTTTAGCTGACTCTGAAGGTGTGATTCGTGCTGATATTCCTTTCCGTCGTGCAGAATCTGAATTAAGTATTGAACAAAGTGGTGTTACTGTTTCTTTCTTAGGTGGAGAATTAGACGGACAAACTTTCTCCGAACCAGGAGCCATCAAGCAATTCGCTCGTAAAGCTCAACTTGGTGAACCTTTTGATTTTGATACTGAAACCCTTAACTCCGACGGTGTATTCCGTACTAGCACTCGCGGATGGTTTACTTTTGGTCATGCTGTATTTGCTTTATTATTCTTCTTTGGTCACATTTGGCACGGTGCAAGAACTCTCTTCCGAGATGTATTTGCAGGTATCGATCCAGATTTAGAAGAAGAGCAAGTAGAATTTGGTATTTTCCAGAAAGTGGGTGATAAGACTACTCGTAAGGAAACTGCTTAATTTAGTTGGTCTCATTAAGACTTTAAATGAATTTACTTTAATTTTTTGATATACAAGGGAGTAGAAAATGTTTTCTGCTCCTTTTGTTTTGTTATGGTTTTTTGCTTATATCAAGAGAGTCTCTAATATCACTTGTCCAAAAGCATAACATACTTGGGTGAGGAAGAGACAAGGAGGACAAGGAGGACAAGGAAGATGGGTTTTGGGTTGGGACTCTGAAGGTTTTGGATAGCTTTAACTCTATCATCATTTTATAAATTTGGTATAATACCTGACGGGGAGACAAGGGAGACTTGGAAGACTTGGAAGACTTGGGAGATACTAGCATACATTAAAAATTTTTCCCTATAATTAACGCGTATTATCTTGAAAACCAGATAATTATGGGAAAAACGACATAACTCTTAACAATTACATCTTCAAATCTCCACAAAAAATTTATAATACAAATCATTTAATGATCAATGATCAATTGTTAAATTTTCATTGTGATAGTCACCCTTTTTTTGATAAACTCAAACTTGAAGCATTAGGAAATTTAATTATGGATAGTGTTGCTTACATCTTGGTTTTGGGCATGTCTTTGGCTGTCCTTCTTTTCGCGATAATTTTCCGAGATCCCCCTAAAATCAACAAATAATAAATAATTATTAGTTAAACATTAAAATTTTATTAACTTTCAAGGGGTTGGAGAGCTTTTTTCTCTATCTCATTTTACTTAAAGTAAGATTAAGATAGAGTAAATGGCTCTTTAGTATTTGTATTTGTATCGAGTTAGAGTCTAAATTAAAAATAATGCTGCGTTCAAAGAAAATATATGCAATGCCCCTATTGCCAAAATACTGACTCTCGCGTACTTGAGTCTCGTTCCACGGAAGGAGGTAAAAGTATTCGCCGTCGTCGTGAGTGTTTAAATTGTAAACATCGCTTTACTACTTACGAAAGAATCGAATTTGTCCCTATTACCGTCATTAAAAAAGATGGAAATCGAGAATCTTTTGATAGCTCAAAACTTCTAAGAGGTATGATCAGAGCTTGTGAGAAAACCGGAATTTCTCAGCAAGTATTAGAGAATATCGTAGATGAAATTGAAGCTCAAATACAACAAAATGGCAAAAAAGAAGTTAAAAGCACAGAAATAGGAGAATTAGTACTCCATTCTCTTAAAGGTGTTTCTGAAGTAGCTTACGTACGTTTTGCCTCAGTTTATAAACAATTTCAAGGAATTAATGATTTCGTAGATACTCTGAAAAATCTTCAACGAGAAACAAGTATTGAATTACCAAACAACTCCAACCATTGGCATTATTCTAAATCAGAAGAAACCAAACCCCCAATTCATACTTCTATCGTTGGAATTAATTGAGTTGAAACAGATTTTTGGGAATTCTCATCTTAAAATTTTTTAGATTTTAGGGAAACACAAAATTTTAAAATTTAAAATTAAGGAAAGAAAATAATTAATTCTACTGGTAATTTTTAAGTTCAAAAAAAATTATAATTGTGGACAATATTTATGTTGATTAGTAGATAATTAAGCTATAATGGTCTTTTAGCTAATTTATGATTATATAATCAGTTATTATGATACAATAGCGTTCTCATAATCATAATGCTTAGGATAATTGAGAATGTAAATATGAAAATGTAGATGTAAGTTCCACCCTGCTGTCTTTAAAAATTAGAGCAATAGGAGGTACAACAACTACGAATACGGAGGTAAAAACTAAAAAAGAAACCCAAATGCTCAGTCAGAAAAATACAAGTACACAAGATATTGGTTTTACCCACGAGGATTTTGCAGCCCTTCTAGATAAGTACGACTATCACTTTAGTCCAGGAGATATAGTTCCCGGAACAGTATTTAGTATGGAACCAAAAGGTGCTCTAATCGATATTGGTGCTAAAACAGCAGCATACATTCCCATTCAGGAAATGTCAATTAATAGGGTAGATGATCCTCATGAAGTCTTACAACCAAATGAGACAAGAGAATTTTTTATTCTCACAGAAGAAAATGAAGATGGTCAATTAACCCTATCCATACGTCGCATAGAATATATGCGAGCTTGGGAAAGAGTGCGTCAGCTACAAGCAGAAGATGCTACTGTCCACTCAAATGTTTTTGCTACCAATCGGGGTGGGGCATTAGTCAGAATTGAAGGGTTACGAGGTTTTATTCCAGGTTCCCATATTAGTACAAAAGAAACTAAAGAAGATTTGGTAGGTGAAGATCTGCCTTTAAAATTTTTAGAAGTAGATGAAGACCGCAATCGCTTAGTTTTAAGTCATCGTCGTGCTTTGGTTGAACGCAAGATGAATGGTTTAGAAGTTGGTCAAGTGGTTGTAGGATCAGTACGAGGAATTAAGCCTTATGGTGCATTTATCGATATTGGCGGAGTAAGTGGATTATTGCATATCTCCGAAATTTCTCACGATCACATTGACACTCCTCATAGCGTATTTAATGTCAATGATGAGTTAAAAGTAATGATTATTGATCTAGATGCTGAAAGAGGTAGAATTTCACTTTCAACTAAGCAATTAGAACCAGAAGCTGGTGATATGCTCAAAAACCGAGAGTTAGTATTTGAAAAAGCCGAAGAAATGGCTGAGAAATTTAGAGAAAAACTCATCGCTCTAGCTGAAGGAAGAACCATTGAGGATAAAACTGATAAGCCAACAGTTCAACAACCAATCATAACTCAAGAACAATCAGAAGCCCAGCCAGAATCAGAATCAACTATAACTCAAGAGCAGACTCAAGAAGAAGTAGTAGAAGAAAACCCAACAGATCATCCTGAAACAGATCCTGAAACACTAGTTGAAGCTCAAACAGATACAGAAACTGATACAGATACAGAAACTGATACCTCAGCTCAAGCTCAAACAGATACAGAAACTGATACCCCAGCTCAAGCTCAAACAGATACAGAAACTGATACAGATACAGAAACTGATACCCCAGCTCAAGCTCAAACAGATACAGAAACAGCAGCTACAGAAACTGATACAGATACAGAAACTGATACAGATACAGATAAAGTAGAAGCCCTAACAGAAGGATAATAAATTTATTATATTCATTAGGAGTGAAAATAGAGAAAAAAGAGGGTAATATCTCTTTTTTTTTTAGTGTATAACAAGATGAAATCAATAATAAAGTGGTAACAATTATTTGTAAAGAAAAAAAATTCTCCCAAATCCAAGGGATTATTTTTGATAAAGACGGAACATTAGAAGATTCTCATCAATATTTACGACAGTTGGGGCAAAAATGTGCTCGCATCATAGACGCTTCACATCCAGGAATTATAGATCCTTTACTAATGGCTTTTGGAATTATTGATAATCAAATTTTACCTGATGGATTAATGGCAACCGGTAGCCGTCAAGAAAATGAAATAGCAGCTGCTGCTTATATTGCCGAAACAGGGAAAAGTTGGTTTGAATCTTTACAATCAGCTAAAAATGCTTTTAAACAAGCAGATACTTATTTCAAAAATAATCAACCCATTTCTCCTCTATTTAAAAACACATTAGAAGTGATAAAATATTTGCATCAAGCCGGGATAAAATTGGGTATCGTATCTGCTGACTCCACGGCTAAAGTTGAAGAATTTATAAAAATTCATCATTTAGAAGAATATATTCAAGTCTCCATGGGGGTAGATGGAGATATTCATAAGCCAAATCCTAAATTGTTTGTTATTGCTTGTCAAAAATTAGGTATAGACGTAAAATCAACTCTTATGGTAGGAGATTCTCAAGGAGATATTGAAATGGCAAAATTAGCAGGCGCAGCAGGCGCAATTGGAATTTGTTACCATTCCTTAGAATCTACCCATTTAGCGTCAGCAGATGTTACAATTTCCCAACTAGATGAAATAAAAATATTTACATCCTAAAAAACTAAGTTCAAAGTAGTTTGAACTAATTATTGTCATACAAAGAGAGGACTAAAGAAAATTGTCTCGAAATTATTTATTTACATCCGAATCAGTAACAGAAGGTCATCCAGATAAAATTTGTGACCAGATTTCAGATACAATCTTAGATGCTTTACTAACTGAAGATAGTAGTAGCAGAGTCGCAGCAGAGGTAGTGGTTAATACGGGTTTAGTACTTATAACAGGGGAAATAACTTCTAAGGCAAATATTAATTACATAGAATTAGCAAGACAGAAAATCCGAGAAATTGGTTATACCGATTCCGATAATGGTTTCTCTGCTGATAGTTGTTCTGTATTAGTAGCTTTGGATGAACAATCTCCTGATATTTCTCAAGGTGTTACTAGTGCTCAAGAGCAGCGAGATAAACTCAGTGATGATGAGTTAGATCAAATTGGGGCTGGAGATCAAGGTTTGATGTTTGGTTTTGCCTGTAATGAAACCCCAGAACTAATGCCTATGCCTATTAGTTTGGCTCATCGTATTTCCCGTCGCTTGGCTGCAGTAAGAAAAACTGGGGAATTATCTTACTTACGCCCTGATGGTAAAACTCAAGTTACGGTTGCTTATGAAAATGATAGGCCTGTTGGCATTGATACTATCTTGATTTCAACTCAACATACAGCAACTATTGGTAATTTAACTGACAACTCTGAGGTTCAATCTAAAATTAAAGCTGATCTCTGGGAAAAAGTTGTAGAACCAGTTTTTGCTGATATCGATATTTTACCTGATGAGTCTACTAAATACTTTGTTAATCCTACTGGAAAGTTTGTAGTGGGTGGGCCTCAAGGTGATTCTGGTTTGACTGGACGGAAAATTATTGTCGATACTTATGGTGGTTATTCTCGTCATGGTGGCGGTGCATTCTCTGGTAAAGATCCAACTAAAGTCGATCGTAGTGCTTCTTATGCTTGCCGTTATATCGCTAAAAATATCGTAGCTGCTGGTTTGGCTGAAAAATGCGAGGTTCAAGTTAGTTATGCCATTGGTGTGGCTCGTCCTGTTAGTATTTTTATTGAAACTTTTGGTACTGCAAAAGTAGATGAAGATTTATTATTAGAGTTAGCCAATAAATATTTTGATTTACGCCCCGCAGGTATTATCCAAACTTTCAATTTGCGTAATCTTCCAGCAGAAAGAGGCGGCCGTTTCTTCCAAGATGTAGCAGCTTATGGGCATTTGGGAAGATCTGATCTTGATTTACCTTGGGAGAAAACTGATAAAGCAGCTTTATTAAAAGAAGCCGTGGGAAAAATACCTGCTATGAGTTAATTCTTGCTTAATTTTTGCTATTTTTGTCTTTATTTGGTGTAAATCACACCAGTAAAGCATTTAAAATCTAACAAGCAGCAAGCAGCAAGCAGCAAGCAGCAAAATATGTAGCTGCTTTTTCCAAATTAAGTTTATTTAGTATTATTTATTTAAAAAATTGGCGAACGTTGGCAAATGGATGGAAATTATTTAAGTTATATATTAACTCTAGTTATTGGCATTGCAGGTGCAGGAATTGGAATCGTAATAGGCATTCCCGCAGGTGCTTTGGTGGGTTCAACAATCGCTGTAGCATTATTTAATGTCTTTGGAAATATGGATGTTATCACTTTTCCATCGGAAATTCGCTTTATCTTTCAATTAGGTTTAGGTATTCTTCTGGGAAGCAAATTTACTCCTGATATACTTTATTATCTGAAGGAAATATGGCAACCTGCTTTGGTTAGTGCTGCTATCGCAATTATTACTGGTTTATTATCTGGAATTTTAATTTCTAAGTTTTTGGGTGTTGAAGAATTAACTGCTTTTTTAGCTACTAGTCCAGGTGGACTCTCAGATATGAGTTTAATTGCTTTGGATATGGGTGCAAAAACTAGTGTTGTTTTGGTTATACACCTAACTAGATTGATTGGTGTTATTCTAATTGTTCCTTTTGTGGTGAGATTAATTGAAAGATGGCATAGTGGATCAATTTAAAATAATGTGAATATAAAAATACTTAATTATGGCTCTAAATGTAAATGCTCTTGATATAAAAAAAATCTATACAGAATTAACTAATATAGAAATAATTGTCGATCCTGCTCAACTAACAAAGCTTTCTCTAGATTATTATCATTTTAGTCCAATATTAGAAAAAAAACTGGCAGATAAACGAGGAAATCTGGTAGTTAGACCAAAAAATGAAGCTGAAGTTATAAAAATTGTAAAAACTTGTGTTAAAAATAAAATCTATCTCACAGTTAGAGGTGCAGGCACGGGAAATTATGGGCAATGTATTCCTCTAGAAGGTGGATTGATTCTGGATACTACTTTGATGAATCAGATTCTTTGGCTAAAGGAAGGTTTGGCTTATCTTCAACCAGGGGTAAAGTTGGCTGCATTTGACAAGAAAGCTCGTGAAATAGGTTGGGAGTTACGTATGTATCCATCTACTTATCGTACGGCTACTATTGGTGGTTTTATTGGTGGTGGCAGTGCCGGAATTGGTTCTATAAATTATGGTGGACTAAAAGATAGAGGCAATATTACTGGTATTCGCGTGGTGACAATGGAAGATGAACCGCGGATAATCGATTTGCGAGGGGATGAAGTTCAACAAGTTAATCATGCTTATGGCACTAATGGGATTATTATCGCTTTAGAAATACCTTTGGCACCTGCGATTCCTTGGGGGGAATTGATTGTTATTTTTGATGATTTTATGACAGCAGCAAGGTTTGGGGAGGCTTTGGCTTATAGTGATGGGATCGTGAAAAAGTTGATTAGTATTCATGGGGATCCTATTCCTTCTTATTTTACGGCTTTGGCAAATAATCTCCCTCAAGGTTGTCATTGTGCTCTTTTGATGGTGGCTGAGTATTCTTTGGATGCTTTGTATGATTTGGTTATTGAATATAGAGGGGAAATAACTTATAATAAAACTGCTATAGAAGCGGCTAAAGGTATTAGTCTTGCTGAGTTTACCTGGAATCATACCACTCTTCATGCCCGCAGTGTTGATAAAAATATTACTTATTTACAAACTTTATATAAGGATATTGAGCAGGTTGAGGCAATGTATAATTATTTTGGTGATGAAGTTCCTATCCATTTAGAGTTTATGCGAGGTGGTGGGAAAGTTATTCCAACTGGTTTACAATTGGTTCGCTATTCATCAGAAGAAAGGCTTAATGAAATTATTCGTTACCACGAAGCAAATGGTGCTTTTATCGCTAATCCCCATACTTATATTCTAGAAGATGGTGGGAGTAAGACTGTTGATCCCCAACAGTTGGCATTTAAAGAATTGGTTGATCCTTATGGTTTGATGAATCCCGGTAAAATGCGATCGTTTAAGTTATATAATAAGTAAGAGAAAAATTTAATTAATAAAAGTTTTTGGAGATTTGGGATGAAACGTTTTCTAGTTAGTATTTTTCTGACTTTGATTATGCTAATTATTCCTGTGGTAAAACCAGCAATGGCAGTTACATCACCTCTGGAAGCAATTAGTGGTAAAGATGTTATCTATTTTGTTTTAATCGATCGATGGTTTGATGGTGATCTAGAAAATAACCAAAATGATGTGAATAAAGATGATCCTAGGGCTTATCATGGCGGAGATTTTGCTGGAATTATTAAAAAGATTCCTTATTTAAAAGACCTCGGAGTCACAGCTTTGTGGGTTACTCCAGTTTATAGACAAATTGGAGAGATTGATCCTAATGTTAATCCTTGTGATCCCAATACAACTTCAGCTTCTTATCATGGTTACTGGTTTTCTAATCCTTACCGAGTGGATAACCATCTTTATACTAAGCATCCAGGGGAAAATTTGGAAGAAGGGGATTTGACTTATTTCAAAGAGTTTGTTGATATTCTCCATGAAAATCAAATTAAGGTCATTCTTGATATGGTGTTTAATCATACTGGTTATCATAATGATGCTTACTTTGCTGAAGTGGCTGCAAATCCTGATGAAACTATCAAAGATGAATGGTTTAATGATCCTTCTTTGTGTGGTATTCCTATATGTGGTGTAGCAGGTAGCCAGATAAAATGCGCTCTGGCTGGTTTGCCTGATATTAATCATGATTTGGTGGATGTTAGAGATTTCTTTATTAAAAATACTGAGGCATGGATCGAAACGGGTATTGATGGAATCCGTTTAGATACGACAAAACATCTCGAAGATGCTCTTTGGAATGATCTTAAGCAAACTATTTGGAGTAAGTATCCTGATTTAACCTGGATTGGGGAAGTTTTGCTTTATGATGTTGAGACTTTGGTTTCTTATCAAAATGATGATGGATTAGATAGTGTTTTCGATTTTGCTTTCTATCAAGCTATCATTGATACTTTGATCAATAATCAGTCTATGACTCTGTTGGCTTCTCCTTTTGGTAATTCTAATAGTTTGTTTGATCTAGATCGTTTATATCGGGATCCTAATCTTCTTTCTACGGTTACTGATAACCATGATCTTTCTGCTCGAATTATGTCTATAATTCAAAATGTCTATGGTGATACGCCTCAAGCTGAAAAGGTGATGAAGTTGATTTTTGGCTTACAGTTTACTACTCGTGGCATTCCTAAAATATATTATGGCACTGAAGTTGGTATGGTTGGTGGGAAAGATCCTGATAATCGTCGCGATATGCAGTTTCCAGTTAAGGATTTGAATACAGGGGAATATGATAATGACTTGATTAATTATCTGATTAAGTTGGTTGAAATTCGTAAATCTAGTGAGGATTTACAGTTTGGTACTTTGACTACTCTTTATTCAGATCAGTTTATTTATGCTTTTTTACGGCATTATGGTAATCAAGAGTCCATCGTTGTGATTAATAATGGTAATGAGGCTATGCCTGAATCTTTGTCTATTACTATTGATGGTAATGCTAATATTCCTACACGGGTTAAGGAACGTTTGCGGGATAAAATTCTCATTGATCGTTTGACGGGTGATGAATATCAAGCTACTGGGTCTTTTGATATTCAGCTTGATGGCAAGGATATTATTATTCTTCAGTAATTATCTATTAATTAAATAAAAGTAATCATAAGAAGTTTAATTGCAATTTAAATTATTTATTGTACTATTTACTTCTTTCTCTAATTAAAAATATTAAAAATGAACCAATTTATTCCTCCAAAAAGATATTTTCCTTACCTTACTTGGCAAGAAATTCAAGATATGCCAAATAAAGAAAATACAGTAATAATCCAACCTGTAGGATCCATCGAACAACACGGTTTACATTTACCAATAATTGTGGATTCAGCTATTGGGATGGGTGTTTTAGGGAAAGCTTTAAGTAAGTTGGAAAATGATATTCCTGCTTATGCTTTACCCTCTATTTATTATGGTAAATCTAATGAACATTGGGGATTTCCTGGTACTATTAGTTTAAGTGCTACTACTTTATTATCTGTCTTAATGGAAATGGCAGAAAGTATTTATCGATCGGGATTTCGTAAGTTAGTTTTAATGAATTCTCACGGTGGCCAACCCCAAATTATGGAAATAGTAGCTAGGGATATTCACCAACAACATGAAGATTTTATGGTATTTCCATTTTTTACTTGGCGAGTGCCCCATATTGCTAAGGAATTAGTGACAGAAAAGGAGGCAAACTTAGGAATTCATGCAGGAGATGTGGAGACGAGTATTATGTTATCTCTCTTGCCAGATGTGGTGCAAATGGATAAGGCGGTTTGTGAATATCCTGAAAATTTGCCTAAAGATAGTTTACTAAGTATGGAGGGAAGGTTGCCTTTTGCTTGGTTGACTAAAGAATTGAGTAAAAGTGGGGTTTTTGGGGATGCTACCGCTGCTACAAAGGAAAAAGGAGACAAAATTTTAGAATCTGTTTCTGATGGTTGGGTGAAAGTTATTAAAGATGTTTATAAATTTCAACAGCCTAGTATTTAGTTGGGAAAAAAGTAAAAACAAAGAAGATCGATAATATACTTAATTCTCCCTAATCCTCCCATTCTCCCATTCTCCCATTCTCCCCATCACTTATCCCAAATTGTCTTTAATTATGATAGAGTTAAAGTTCTCTTTTCCCTGCTGATTCCCAGCCCAAAACCCCTCTTCCTTGTCTTCCTTGTCTTCCCCATCTCCCATTCTTCATCTCTATCCCTATTAAAGAAAAATTATAGTTCAGCAACTACTTCCCGAACAATTTCAAAGAGTTGCTCTACTATATAATCTACAAAAGGTTTACCATTAAAATCCTCAGTAATCCATGGATCCATAATCACCGATCGCATAACTGAGATGCTTTTATCTGTTGGATCATCTACTGCTGTATCTAATCCAAATAAACGTCGCTTGTAGTCGTTGAAAAATACCTCCCCGTAGCTATACTTGAGGAAATCAGTTGTACTGGCAATAAATTCATAGTTGTAAATATCACGCTCATCAGCTTTAATACTGATACGATCGTAAATTTTCTTGTTAAAAGCATTCACTTGATCTAAATTTTGATTTAATTTATCATTATCTACCTTGTAATTAAAAGCATAGGTAATAATATTCAAATCAGAGCCAGTTTGACGTAAGGTATTGAAGTCTTCATTATTGGGACTATTGATAATAGATTGAGGGGTTTTTCCAGATAATCTTCGTACTAAAGTTGTAGCCTCATCATACTCCAAATACGGAGTAGGAACAACTACAAAATTTTCTTCCTTGTCAGAGTATTCCAACAACTTCCAGTGGAAGGCTTTACAGTTGTACACGGTACGACCGAGAATTTTACCATAGCCTTGGCGTGTAGGACGAATAGCGGCATGGCTGAGATATACTCCCGCAGCAGCAGCACCGGGTTTAGAGCCTTCAATGCCATAAGTTCCTAGGATTAACTCCTCTTCAGTGCTTGCGCCGTCTGAATTGATGTAGGGGGCTTCAAAAGCGATCAGACTCCGCATTGCCATATTGCGATAACATAAAGCACCAGCTGGATAGGGTAAATAACCAGTTTTGTGAGGATCGATGGTGATGGTATCAGTGTATTTAAGATGTTGATATTGTGCAATCACAAAATCGCTCAAAGGCAAAGGAGGAAGGGGTAGATCATCTGGATCATCTAAGTTATCCCATAGTAAAGCAGCAAAATAACCACCCCAAGCACAGTCAGCATGAAGAACAAAGTCTACATCCATGGGACGATATTTTTCATTCCGTAATCTGACCATCTCTGTGAGGGGATCCACACATCCTTCTTCGGTAGTACCAAAGACAGAGACGAGAGAGATAATGGGATGTTTATCTTGAATATACTCATCAATGGCAACTTCTAATTCTGCCACATCCATACGACCATGAATATCCAGTGGTACAGTGTGCATATTATTTGCCCCTAGTCCCAAGATAGCTGCACCTTTGGGTAAGGAATAGTGCTTAGAAGCAGGGACGATCACCACTGCATCTTTTACACCTGTGCCTACTAAAAACTTTTCGGCAAAGTCTAAAAAGCCCATATTCTGTAAGGAATAAGGAGAAAGGGCTGCATTGAAAGCATCGGGATCAACGCCATAAGTTTCAAAGTCTTCCAGCAAGCGGTTAGAAAGACTTAATACTTCATCCACTGAAAGATTCAACAATTGCCAAGTGTCTAACTCACCAATGAATTTTTGAGTTCCAGAGGGCAAATTCACAGGAAATAAGGTCATGAAATCTTTGCTTA
Organism: Prochloraceae cyanobacterium PL24a_bin.78; assembly: GCA_028281945.1. GTDB lineage: Bacteria > Cyanobacteriota > Cyanobacteriia > Cyanobacteriales > JANQIW01 > JANQIW01. Next base: position 8,666 of record JANQIW010000068.1, on the reverse strand, counting down.
AATCAGTACCTAAATCCTTGAGGGCTTCTTTGAAAGAAAGGGGATAGTATTTGAGGTTACGGGCAGCCCAAATTGATTCAATATTAGCCGTTGATCCCCCACAGGTGAGATGTCCCCAAGGTTGAGGAGTAGTTTCCCGATAGCCTAACATCCGGCACAAATCCCTTGAGGCTTCTACTTCCAATATGGTAGTGATGGGGGCGGCTTCTAATGCAACGTTATTTTGGTTGTAAAGCATGGCAGCAAAATAGCCTATCATTCCCGGTAAAGTCTGATCCCAGCACATATGTCCTTGGTAGCGCATACTGGAAAAAGGAGCAGATTTTTTAAGTTCTGCTAACATAGTATAAAACTCAGTTTTAATGCTATCCACTGCCTGAAGATACCCCGGTTCCCGTTTCATGGCTTCAGTGATAGGAGAAGGATCGCTAGGGTGGAAGTTACGTCGCCAAAACACGTGATCGTTTATTGCTAGTAAAATTAACTCAGAAAACAGATCGATATTTTCACCCCGTGGGCCAAGAAACCAAGCCGCTACTTCACGCTCAGTTTCTTCTTCCCCACCGAGCAAGTCTTGGATGGTTTGGGTGACAATCCGCTTTTTACTTGAAAGTTCAGGAATAACACGGGCTGCTAACAATTTACTGACAGCTTGTTTTAAGTTACCTAGTCCTTCACCTGAATAGTCAGAGGTTAATTTAATGGGGGTTTTTTTCATGTTTGACTCCTGTAAATAATAGTTGAGAATTAATGTCTTAAGTACTTGAGAGTTAATTTTCAGGTGCTAATGCATCATCAAAGTAAATTCAGTTCAAAACGAACTTTATATCAATACAACAAAATATATCATACTCTTAACTAGTGTCAATGACTTAAAAATAAAGAAAAACCTAAAATATTTACTTAAATTTTATAAAAAAATATTAATTTTTATATCTTAGGTAGCTATAGATAAGGTACTTTCTACAAAAAGATTAACAGCTAATCATCTAATCAGAAATCACAGTATCTTCTCGATAATCTAAATTTTGAATCCTCTCATCTAAACTAGGCTTAGTATCAGGCTGATTATATGCTTCCTCAGCAGTAGGAAACATATAATAAAAATATTCAGCCAAAGCATCTTGTTCTGAACCAAAAGGCGCAAAATTAGCTATATCTTCAGAAGGTTCAGTGAGGGGATCATCCTTAATACCATTTAAATTTAGGTCCTCTTCTGGATCAAACACCCCATCATTGTCGGAATCAGGTTCACCCAAAAGGTCTACTCGATTCACCAAGGTAGGATTAGCCGCCAAGAAATCAGGGAAAGGATAACCATCTCCACCACCAGCTAAATAGACAGAAGTAGTAATTCGGAAAATGCGGTGAGAATCTCCTACTAATTCACCATCTTTAGCAACTAGATCATCTCCTACAACTAATGACTTAACACGATTCCCTACAGGAAGAGAAGGATCAAAACTAAATTTAAATCCACTTATCTGAGGAAATTGTCCGGGAGTAGCACCAGGAGAAGTCCCAGCTACACCATGTTCCATTGTTTGTAATAATTGCTCAGCGGTAATGGTAAGAAGAGTCAAGCCATTATTAAAACGCAGAGAATTGGAAATATCCAACTGAGAAACTTCCCCTTCCTCTTTACCAACTGGAGGATTAGCCGCAGGAGGCAGCAACACAAAATCTTCAGGATTGGTACTACCATTTCCCCCACTAATTACCCCAATATTAGAGCGAATACTACCTCCATTATTGATGGCCATCACTGTAGAAGGATCGACTTTTTTAACATAGGCAAGATTAGCATCCCCCGCTAAGTTACCTAGGTTAGTTTCTTCTGTTCGCACAAATGCTCGATCGCCTCTAAGGAAAACTGCGGTATAGCCAAAGGTATTACCATCTTGAGTACCAATTACATTGTTAAGGGCATCAGTAATTTCCACAACTTCAGGATCCGCAATTCCCCCAACGGCTTCAACTCCAAGATCATCTGTAGCATAAGCACCACTAATATTAGAGTCAACACTTTCGGGGATAACTATTCCTTGATTGTCAAAGTTTACCACCAAACGACCAACATATTTGAAGTTGGCATCAGTATTTACAATGATTATTGGCTCTTCATTGCTACTGGTTTTCACTAGGGGATATTCGCCTCCACTTGTATCTCCTGGTCGAAGAGGATCGCTTTCATCTGATAATAATGTATGAGAACCTCCTGCGACAATAAGATCTACATCATGCAAACGAGGGGCTAATTCATCTCTTTCTATGTTTAATTGCTGCATATGAGCTAAGAGAATTACTTTATTAATACCTTTTGCTGTAAGTTCATCTACGCTTACTTGGATTTTAGCGGCGAGTGCGTCGTAATCTGTAGAATTAGGAGGATATACAGTGATATCATCTGAACCAGAAATGGATGGTAACAGTGGGGTACTTGCTCCTACTATCCCAATAGGCTCATTATTCACGGTAATAACTGCATTTCCTGCTACACTTCCCGGAGGAATAGTACTTGCTTCTTGACCATTTGCTGTAATTCTGTCTGATAAGTTAGGTTCTGTAGTGAAATCTAGATTGGAACTCAGGTAGGGGAATAATGTTCCGCGGTAGTCTCCTGATGGTTTAATGATATTCGCTACTTCTTTTGTGCCTAAATCAAAGTCATGATTCCCAAAAGTTGAGGCTTGAATACCTATTTGATTAAGGATTTCAATGTCGGCATGACCAATTCCTGCTTCTCCTACAGGGGTATCATCTAAACTGGGATCACCACCTGCAAAGAGAAATGGGCTGGGAATGTAGTTATCTCCAGAGGAAAGAATTAATGTGTTGGGGTAGTCATCTTTGAGAGCATTGATAACGGCGGAAAACCTTGGTGCATCGTCTAATGCTTGTAATCCTGATTCTATATCTGATACATGAAGAAGTTGGAGGGTGAATAAGTTGGTATCTTCTGTATCTGTTTCTGCTAGGGCGATATTCCCTGTGTTTAGGTCGTTTGCTATGACTGGAAGATTTACACTCCCTAAGTATAATGTTATTGTTAGGGTTAAGATTGTAAGTATTTTACATATCTTCGTCAATTTCATGGGTTACACCTCTGAAGTTTTTCGATTGACTCTCTTCTATGGAAGATAAGGGACTTTAATTGTTTATTCTTATCTTGTCTGGCTATTTCCATAGTCAATATACCTTTGGGTGGTGTTTTCTTACCAAAAATTCGGGATATTTTAATTTCTGGAAAGTGATGAGTTTTTATCCCTAAAAAAACAGTTGAAGTAGATATATTAAAAAATAATCAAGTTTTTGATAACATAAAATTTTTTTCATAAAATCACTACTCTATTTATTATTAATCATAAATTTTAATTGCTGTTTTTAAAGGAAGAAACATATTCTCTTTGTTTTCTAATAACTCTATAAATCGATAACGAGCATAAAATTTTTTAGCAGTTTCGTTTTTTGCTGATACGACTAAAGCATAAATAGCAATAATACTACTAGCAAGAATAACTCTTTTAATGGCATCGGCTAATAATAATCCTCCAATTCCTTGCCCTTGATAATTTTTATCTACTGCTAATCTTCCAAGCAAAGATACAGGGATGGGATATTTAGGTGATTTTTTTGCGAATTGAGGTGGCATGGAAGAAACTTTAATGGAAAAGACACTTAAAGTATAAAATCCTATGATTTCTTCTGAATTGGATGGGCAAATCACAAAAACTTGAGCAACCCGTCTTTTGAGATCTGGGTTGGCATACTGTTTTAAATATAAATTTAGTTCTTCATTGGAGCAATCAAAATTGTCTTTTTGGTATTTCTTATCAAAAAGTAGGATTCGATATTTAGACATCTGAATCTATCATTTGGCTATGTTTTCCTAAAATTTCTTTTAAAGCACTATTAGGAGTAGGAGGATTAAGCAAGACATCAAAAAATTTGTCTCTGTCTAAGTCATTTAAAGTTATTGTTTCATGGTGTTGGATAATTTCATCAGCTGCGGCTATTGCTGTTTTCAAAATAAAGCTATTGATTGAAGATTGGCAAATGGTGGCTGCAAGTTCAATTTTTTGTTTTGTTTTTTCATCTAATCTTAAACTCAGACGCTCGGATTTGACTGGTTTCATACTTTCTTCTCTTTAAATTCTACCTACATTGTACATCAATTTAATGTACTTCATTTAAAGTTGCAATTGGCAAGTCTGGGATTTTTTTGAGAGATAAATCATTGGTTAAGAAGATGCTACAGTTAATTTCTCTAGCTGTGGCAACATGAATGGCGTCTGGTGTTTTAATGTTGTTAGTTGCTCGAAGGTAGGCTGCTTGCTGGAGAATGGATTTAGTAATGGGTTGTAATTTGATGCCGAAGTTTAGTAATAAATTTTGATATTCGTTTATTAGTAAATCATCTTTTTGTTTGATTGGTTGCACTAAAACTTCTAATAATGTTAATTCCCTTGTATATCTTTATATTTCTTTTTGTTGAGATTTACTCCATAATGGTTGCAATAGTTCCCAATAATCAGAGTTTGCTTCTATGGTATAAATAAATATTAATGTGTCTGCATAGATAATACTATCATTTTCAATATTTAAATATCCCATGATTCCCGTTCTTGTTGTATTTGTTGTTGTATTTCTTTTGCTGTTTTAAATGAGGAACGATTTTGACGTATTTTTTCTATTGCATCTATGACTGAAGATTGTTCTTTGGTTTTTGCTTTATTTATAACTATAATTACTTCTACTTCTTCTCCAACTGCTAATTTAGATGATTCTATCTCTATTCTGTTTCCTGGTAATACTTTGGTTTGAATATGCAATGCTGTCTCCATCTCTTTTGATTCCTTCAAGGTTTGTTTTATTTTCTCTATTTTAGTTTAAATAAAGAACGACAACAGAATTCAATAAAAAATATAAGGATAATCTCCAAAATTATCTCTTCCCATTCCCCCCATTCTCCCATTCCTCCCATTCTCCCATTCTCCCATTCTCCCATTCTCCGACTCAATGTCTATATTCTTTTGGCAAAATTCTTATTCCATCCCTTGTCAGGGAAAAAGATTTGGAAAGGTTCACTTCTGGACACCTTGTGGAGTAAAGCATTGGGACTTCTCAATCCACGCTCAAACACTTTATCCACTAATTCCAACCCAAAAACACAAAAAAAACAACCCTCAAAACCAATCGTGGTATAGATTTGACGGTCGCTAGGGAAAAATAAAGGTTTCAGAGATTTTGCTTTAAGCATCGAAGTTGTGCCAGTCTGCCACTGCTACTTCAAGGATTTTTAAGTAGAAACATTGCTGCTAGCATAACTCGATTGATAAAAAACTGGATCTACAGAACTAGGAAAATCCGTTTTTTTAGGAGAAGGCTTAGGCTGTTGGTAAACAGACTTATAAACTGAATCAGAAAATGTGCTTGGATTTTCCTCAACAGGGGTTTGGTAGAAAGTAATCTTTTGAGGTTCAAAAGTAGTTTGATATAGGGTATTGGGTGCTCCATTAATAGTAGTCAAGCTAGGCTTTTCTATACCTTGAGAAGGACGATAGAAAAAATCCTCAAAAGGCTGCTCCCTCTTCAATAAAGGTTCTAACTTAGCTTGAGGAACTTCATAATACACTTCTAACTGAGGTTGAGGCTTGTTAACAACGGAATCTTGATAAACCAAAAGAGGGTTATCCTTAGCTTCGATGGAATTCTCCCGCCAGTTTTGTAGCATTTGAGCAGGGTTGAAGCCCATAGCCCTTTGGAAATGCCATAGGCCTCCCTGTAAAAAGAAAAATGCCAAATAAAAATGAGCATTAGCCAACCAAGTGCGAGAAGTATAACCCCATGGTTCAGTACCATTTGGATCGAAATAATAAGGTAGGAAAGACGATTTAAGTTCCAAAGTCGGACCATAAAACTCTACTGGATATGCCAGAGTGTTAAATCCGCAATAATAGGAAGCCGCAAAACCTGCCAAGGCGATGCCAAATAGGGAATAAGACAGAATGCCATCTCCAGAAAAAAGAAACACATCCTTCACCCACTTGAAAGGAGGTATTAAAATGTGCCACGCACCCCCTAAAACTAGAAGAACTGCCACATAAATATGTCCTCCCACCAAGTCTTCAAGGTTATTCACATCAAATAAGTGGGTTCTGTAACTCCAAATCGTGCCTGGATCTAAAGTTGGAGAAGATACCAAACGCACCTCTTCCATATTGGAATCGTACAATCCGCCAAAAAACATAGCTTTGGCTACCAGCAATGCAGCTGCCAATCCCAAAGCAATCAAGTGATTTCCTAAGATAAAGCCAAGTTTCTTGGGGTCATCCCATTGAAAATGAAATTTGGAAGCATTTCCCCCTTCCATATCCAGCCTGGGTGACAGACGGCTATAGTGGAAATAAGCTCCAAATGCCAAAACAGCAGCAGAGATAATGTGAATTATCCCGATGGCAAATAAAGGAGAAGTATCAATGGCAGATCCTTGAGATCCCAAGCCCCAGCCCTCAGTAACCAAGTGGGGTAACAGAATTAGCCCCTGAGAATACATGGGTGAATCGGGAGAATATACTGCCAACTCGAAAAGCGTAATTGCACCTGCCCAGAGAACTATTAATGCTCCATGAGCCAAGTGAGCCACAATAAATGTGTTGGATAAATCGATAAATCGGGCATTACCAGCCCAACGGGAAAATCCATCGTCGGTTTTACTTGAAGCGTACATAGGGATTAGTTGATTGCAATAAGGTTTTCAAAAATTTCAAAAAAAGGTCTATTCTCAAAAAAACAGACCTTTAACATCGGCTGAAAAATCTTAGCTCAAACCAGAAATAATGTAATCAAGATAGATATTCATTTCTCGTCCGGCATCAGTACCTACTCGTTGTCCTACTACTTCTTTCATAGCTGTAATTGCTCCAACAGTAGGCTCGATGGGAACACCCAAGGAAAGATATGTATCACGTAAACCATTTAACACTCGCTCATCTAAAATTGAGCTATCAGCGGTTAACATGGCATAGGTTGCATAGCGTAAAAAGTAACCCAAATCCCGTAAACAAGCGGCATAACGGCGAGTGGGGTACATATTTCCTCCAGGGCAAGTTATATCTCCATAGAGCAAACTTTTCGCTACTGTTTCGCTGATAATGCTGCTAAAACTAGCTCCAATTTGCTTAGCTGCTTTAACACGTAAAGCTCCACTTTGGAAATATTCCTCTAATTTTTTTAAATCTTCACCCTCTAAATAGCTACCTTTATCATCAGCAGGGTTGATCGCAGCGGTAATAGTGTCTTGCATGGTTTCTCCTTATTTTTAATCAAATATTTAAATTATTAGTTCCAGTTGACATCCTTTAAGGGTTTAATAAAGACAAGAATCTCTAGGGGTTTCAACCGTTGGTAAAAATCTGTACAAATCTACACAAATTTTCACTTTATATTGGTAAATCCAATATATGGCGTAACGGCAACACCCTATATCCCATTCACCTCAAATAGGTTTGGGAATACTTTATTTGTCAAATGCTTTAAACCCTTTTTTACTCTTTATATCAGTAAGAGCTTAAAATGCACGTATTAAGAGATCGAAATAGGGTTCAGCTAAAGCTCCTTCTTCAGAAGTTAGAATTCCCATGGCAACCTCTTTAATGCAGCGCATGGCTAGCTTCAAATTTGCTAGAGGAACTCCAAGAGATACATACATATCCCGCATACCATCTAGCCCGATATCTTCTAGAGGTTTAGAATTACCAGCTAAAACACAATAGCTTACCAAACGGATATACCAACCTTGATCTCGCTGGCATAGGGCAGTTTTTTGAGCATTGCCGCTATTACTAGGAGTGTTAGGACACCCAGCCCAAAAACGCTTGCTACCTTCATCAACAATTTTTTGTTGGTTTGTTGCTAGAGTCTGGGAAACTTTAATCCGTAGAGTTCCATTGTTAAAGAAGTCCTGAAGCTGGGTAAGCTCGCTATCGCTAAGGAAGCGGTTGGCTCTATCTGATTGAGCTACAACTTTAGCTACAATACTCATGATTTAAAATCCTCTTTCACTTGATTTGATTATTTTTGATTTAAAGCAGCAACACTCCAAACAGGTGGATGTGCCAATTTTGATAATGTAATTTAAAGAATCGACTTGCGATATGAGGATTATTTTAGCAGGATGGGGCAAGCTTACAACTATTTAAGTATTAACTTTTATAACAATTAAATTGACTTTTCCCCCCTTTAATCAAGACGAGATTCTAATTGTGATGGTTTTTAGGAAGATAGTTGTCAAAGGGAATGGGATGAATGGGGTGATTGGGTGATGGTTTTTAGGAAGATGGTTGTCAAAGGGAATGGGATGAATGGGTTGATTGGGATGAATGGGTTGATTGGGATAAAAAGATTGCATCTTATTACTTAATTACTTATTACTTATTAGTTAATCAAGGATGGGGAGAATAAATTTTAGTTAATTATCCTAGATTTGGGATTTTTTTTATTATATCTTTATTTAAAGACAATTTTATCTAATATCATTTTATCCATTAGTATGAGAGACTTGCCTATAATATCATTTTTCCAAAAGCATGATATACAATGGTTAGGGGGAGACAAGGGGGACAAGGGGGACAAGGAGGACAAGGAAGATGGGTTTTGGACTGGGA
>JANQIW010000032.1 GCA_028281945.1 Prochloraceae cyanobacterium PL24a_bin.78 | reverse complement strand
AAGATAAAAGTTATTGTGTTATTAATCAAGATTGTCAACCTTTAAAGATCCAAAAATGAGTGAATATCAATACTATGAATTCCAAGCGATCGATCGCGCCTCGCGCACCAGCAGAGCTGATCGTGCTCTAACCAAGAAAGAACAGGAAATTATCCTCAATTTGATTTATTTTTTTTATTAGTGAACCAATGCCCGAATTGGAATAAATAGTAAACTAGAAAACCAGAAAAGAAACCAATGATGATACTTAAAAAAGCAAAGGATATAAATGGATGAAAATGATTAGAAGCTTCTGGTTGCAAAGGCCAGCGAAGAGGATGTTCTGGTGAAACCTGTCCAGAACTTGATGCTATAATCCCTCCTACCCCTATTCCAGTACCGATGGCTGCTAGAAGAATATTTAGTCTTCGATCGCTCTCCTCTTTGGCTTGAATCTCCCTTTCTTTTAATTCAGCTTGATCTATTTCTATTCTTGCTCGAATAGCACTATTGGCTTGTTCTAATTGTTGTGCACCATATTTAAAATACTCTAAATCAGCATGAAGTTGTTCCGTAAATAACTGACAATCTTCTTTCAAAAAAGTTTGTAAAAAGTCTATTTTATCTTCAGGGGATTTACTATAAATATTATTTAATATTTTCTGATAGTTTTGAGTATTAGTTTCAATGGTTAATCGATATATATTTAAATAACGAATTAGGTCTGAATATTCTCGATTTTTATTAGGAATCTCTTTAATGTATTGTTTGAATTTGTTTACTTGTTCTTTGGTTAATTTTCCCTTCACAGGCATTTCTTCAAAGATGTCATCTAGATAAGTTTCAATTTCTTTATGCTTTTTAACAATTTCTTGATATAGTTGGCGACTATCTTGATAAGCTTGAATAACTTTATTACGGTAAGCAAATAAATCAATTAGTTTTTGATAGTTATTCTGTAATTTTACATCAGTTTTTCCATCGCAAAATATCCATATCAAGATATGACAATAATCTTCTTTTTGACTGGGAAAACCATATTCAAAAATCGGACTATTAAATAATTCCCCAGCTTGATTGAATTCAGGTAAATTACAATAAGTATCACCGAAAGATGTCGCGCGTATCCTATTCTCTTCGGTTACCTGGGAATCACGATCGATAAAGTTTTCCAAACATTTATCCGCTAGTTCTCTTAATTCTTGTAAATTGGGTGTAGATTTCCAGAATTGCCATTTCTTTTCTGGATACCATAGGGTTAATAATAAGGTTTGGCCTAGAGAGCAACCTATATTTTTGGGCAGAAAACATCCATCGGGGTTTAGGCTTTGAAAGAATTTTTGGGAAACTGCTTCTGTTTTTTGTTCTTCAACTTGTAGTGTAATTTCTTTTTCAGGGCGGCGTAAATTTAAGCAGAGAATATAAGTATCGTGAAGACGGAGGGGATATGCAAATCCGGTAATTTTTAATTGTTCATTCTCTAACGTTATATTACTCTCTAATTTAAGAAGAATATCTTGAGGATTAGTTTTTTTCAATAAATCAACTCGATAGCCTAATCTTTCTTCAATTTTGAGAGTTGAATTAATGTTAAATTTCCTAAATATTTTTTGACATCTATCCCAAAGTAATTGATTTGCTTCAAATTTATCTTCTTCAACCTTTAAATGGTAAGCAAACAAATGAATGTTTGGAGCATATACTTTAAGATTTTGATTTTTTTGCTTCTGTATCATTAGAGAGAGCACGTTGTTTTTTCATTTTTTCCATTATTTCCTCTAATCGAGGAAATAAATTAGCAATACTAGACTGTTGAGAAGTACTTCTTTCTAGATTATCAATTTCTCGATCATTTTCTGATAATTCTCTTAAAGCATCACGAATCTGACGATGATCAATATAAAAATTGTAAAGAGCTTCTTCTGCATCATCATCTGATTTAGTTTTGAGTTGTACAATAATACTTTCTAAATCTTCCAAATCTTTATCTGTTAAAAAAAATGTTTTTTCTTCTAGAAGATGTGGTAGATAAGGTAATAATTCATCATCAATCATAATTTTATTTTCCAATAGCGCAGAATGCAGCCCAATAAAAAAGTTCTGTGAATGGTTTTTCTTCTGGTGCAAAGCGACGTAAATAACGTTGAATTTGTTTAATAAGGTTTTGCTCTAATTTTAACAGATTCTTTAATTCCTCTTTCCACTCCCACAGAATTTCTTGAGTAGCATCTCTTAACCACTTTTGTGCCTCATTTAAAGCTTTAGCCACTGGCAATCCATCTATTTTATGAAGCTGATAAAATCTAATCATTAATATGGAGGTAGAAAGATCATTAACCGCCCATTGGGATGCTACTACATTACTTGCACCTGCAAACAAAAAACCACTGGGTAAGGAAATATATTCATCACTATTGCTACTAATTTCAGTGAGGGCTGTTTCGCAAGCAGAAAGGGTTACGAGATTACATTGTCGTAAATCTAATTCAAAAATATCTCCTAAAGTAAGGCATTTTTCTAAATCTATTTCTATTCCTTCTGGAGAGCGAATAGTTAATTCTGGTTCAATATTATTATTTAGTTGACTTGATGGAATATTAAATTGCTTTTTCTCTTCCTCATTACTCTTTTGTTGGTATGAATCAGCAAGAATTAATGCTGACTTTAAAGGCTCAGCAAAATTAAAATAACCATGACAAGAAAAGTGATTGTAATGTTTTTCTCTAAGAGGTTTTTCTCTCAAGGCTCTAAGGGTTGCTTTTTTCTTGATTAGAAGATCCTCATTTGGTTGAAATATTTTGCTAACTATATTAACTTCAATGTCAGTATATTTCAAATCTTCTGTAGGGTTTTGAATTCCAAAAAAGTTGGTAAATTCATTTGGAGAACGATTCTTTATTAGTTTTAGAAGTTGGCAGCTAGGAACATATTTTACTTCTTCAAAATAGTCAAGGAGACATTTATCATCTGTTAATGGTAAAGCATGAAGAGGTAATAAATGCAAGTAACGATGAGGTATGAGGATTATTTTCTGGTATTTTCCTTTTAATGTTGAGAATATTTCTTCTAGTTGGAGAATTTCAGCAAAGTTTTTCAGGCGAGAATTAAGTTGATTTTTCCACCGTTTTTTCTGATTTTTTCTAAAATACAAACGCAAATAAGCTATTATCTGTTTAATAAAGTTTTTGATGGGAAAGGATTTAATTTCAGGTTGTTGTTGGTTATTAGTGGTAATAAAAGTTAGAATTTCTTTATCAGTAAGATACCATTCAATAATAGCAGTATCATCATCAGCTAAGGTTTTTATTTCCTTGAAAGGAAGAGGGATAACTTTTTGAGTTTGCTGAAATTCAGCATCTATGGGTTTGATTTCATTTTCGATTAATAGGTCTAATTGTTGTTGTAGTTCATTGACATAAGTAAAATCTGGTATTACTGGGGATATAGTTGATGTGGATGGAATACTTTGTGGATAATTATTAATGGGATTATTTTCTTTAATTTTTACTTGGTTGAATTGTTTTCTTGTTTCTATCAGAATTTTTTGTCGCAGATTATCTAATTTAATAATTACTTCTTCAGAAATATCACCTTTAGGATATAAGTCACGAATACTAATAAGTTCCACTAAATTACGGGTTTTGCTTCGCTCTACATATTCAAGAGCCAAATCATATTGTTTTTCTTTGATAAAACATTGAATAATATTCATGAATATACTTATATTGTTAGAAATAATTTCTTGTCTTCTCTTTTCATCCAGGGATTGTAAACGAGTTTCTTCAATTATTTCTATTGTAATTTGATAATTAACGATCGCTTTCTTCCATTTTTTTTCTTCAAAATATAAATTAGCTAAATTCCTTCTAGTCTGCAAAGAATCTAGTGGAACTATCTCCCGTCTCAATTCTTCTAATGCAGCTTGAAAACAGCTTATGGCATTTTCTAAATTCTCTCCTCTCTCACCCTTGATTCTATCTCTGTAGGCATTCCCTAGATTATTGTTCGTCATTGCCCAATCTAGTGGCACTATCTCCCGTCTCCTTTCTTCTAATGCAGCTTGAAAACACTCTATTGCATTTTCTAAATTCTCTCCTCTCTCACCCTTGATTCTCTCATTGTAGGCATTCCCTAGATTATTTTGAGTAGTAGCCCAATCTAAAGGGACAATCTCCCGTTTCCTTTCTTCTAATGCAGCTTGAAAACACTCTATTGCATTTTCTAAATTCTTTCCTCTCTCACCCTTG
>JANQIW010000008.1 GCA_028281945.1 Prochloraceae cyanobacterium PL24a_bin.78 | reverse complement strand
TCCCGTATCAAAAATTTTTTCCGAGCCAAAATGCCCTACAACTCAGCTTTTCAGCGATTTTTACTTTACATCAATTTTTCTTGGTGCAAGATCTGAGTTATAATTAGATTTTTCAAAATTTCATATAAACTTAATATCTCAAAGTATTTTTTCTCGTTTCCCAATGGCCAATTCCCCATTCTGCAAGAAGTCTATTGAGATAGACTATTTTGACATCCTCCCCCGCGCGCATTGGAGGATTTTTAGCATAATAGACAAAAATTATAGATTAAAAAAAGTTTTGTTTATTTGTTGCTCGGTATTCATCCCACCATTAAATCATAGATTATAATTGGGGCATTCTCCCGACATTTTTGGTAAAAGAAAGATATTACATCTAGCAGACTCCATTAATCTTAATTACCCCTTCCACAAATACTATAGAAAATAAAAGTACAATAAAAGTTCGTCAAATTGTGTAAACCATTAAAAAAGATAAAAGAGATGATTCACGATATATTCATGCCCGCTTTAAGCTCAACGATGGAAGAAGGAAAAATTGTTAACTGGCTGAAATCCCCAGGAGACAAAATCCAAAAAGGAGAAAGCGTGGTAGTAGTAGAATCAGACAAAGCAGATATGGATGTAGAATCCTTCAACGAAGGCTATTTAGCCACCATTTTAGTTCAAGAAGGAGAAGTAGCTTCCGTTGGTAGTGCTATTGCTTTGATTGCTGAAACCGAGGCGGAAATTGAGACAGCTAAAGAACAAGCTAAATCTACTCAGTCTGGTGCTTCTACTCCTGTGGCAACTCCTTCTCAACCTGTCAAAGTAGAAACTCCTAGTCAACCTGTAGCTGCAAGTATTAATGGCAGTAACGGGAGAATTGTTGCTTCTCCAAGGGCACGTAAGATTGCTAAAGAATTAGGAGTAGATTTAAAATCCTTACAAGGTGCTGGAAGTGGCCCTTATGGGCGTATTATTGCTGCTGATGTGGAATTATCTGTTGGTAAAGCTCCCACCCTTACTCCAACTCAAGTTATTACTCCTGTACAAACTGCCCCAACTATAGCTCCTACCCCAACTCCTGTAGCTGCCCCAACTCCTGCTACTCCCGGAGAAACTGTTCCTTTAAATACTCTCCAAAAGGCAGTTGTTAAGAATATGCTGGTGAGCTTACAAGTGCCTACTTTTCACGTATCTTATGATATTGTTACCGATTCTTTAGATGCTCTTTACAAAAAAATTAAGCCTAAAGGGGTAACTATGACTGCTTTATTAGCAAAAGCGGTGGCTGTTACTCTGGAGAAACACCCTATTGTGAATGCTTGTTACACTGATGCAGGGATTCAATATCCTTCTGCTATTAATATCGCTGTGGCTGTGGCTATGCCTGATGGTGGTTTGATTACTCCTGTTTTGAAGGGGGCTAATACTATGGATATTTATTCTCTTTCTCGCAATTGGAAGGGTTTAGTCGATCGTGCAAGGGCTAAACAGTTACAACCTGATGAATATAGTACTGGTACTTTCACTATTTCTAATTTGGGTATGTTTGGGGTTAGTACTTTTGATGCCATTTTACCTCCAGGGCAGGGTGCTATTTTAGCTGTGGGTGGTTCTAGTCCTCAAGTTGTTGCTACTTCTGAGGGGTTATTGGGGATTAAAAATCGGATGAGTGTAAATCTTACTTGTGATCATCGGGTAATTTATGGTGCTCATGCTGCTGGTTTTTTACAGGATTTGGCTAAGTTGATTGAAACTGATGCTCAATCTTTGACTCTTTAATTAGGTTATATATTTTGTTTGGATTGGTAATTGGTTGGTTTCAGTTACCAATTTTTTAGGATTTTAATCGGTTTAAATTTTTTATTTTTTGGTTAATTTTAGGGTTTAGGTATGTTATTAAAAAATAAGTTTACTCGTATATTCTTGGTTTTGTTTTGTTTGTTTATTGTAAGTTTTGGCGTTGGAGTGATTTATACTCCTTCAGTTTCGGCTCAAAGTATTAGTCGTCTGGATTCTAGAATCGATCGCCTCAGATTTCGTCTAAGAAAGTTAGAAGCTCAAGTGCGTAGGTTATCTCAATCAAACCCTAGAGCGGCTTCTCCCTCTCCAGATGTGGGAAGAAGTTCTCAATTTGAAGATCCTCCTATTGTTGATGACGATCCAATAGATCCTAATGATCCTTTATTTAAGCGTTTGGCTACTCTAGTTATCGAAATTAAGGATGATATTAATAAGATTGAGGCTCGATTGGATAATTTGGAACAAAAAAATGCTTCCGTTGATAGTGAAGGGAGTTGATTTTAAGTTTGGCAAAAGTAATGGTAGATCTTAACTAGGAAATTAGGAGAATGGGAGAATAGGAGATTGAGGGAATAGTATAGATATACGATGGAAATAATGGGTAAATAAATTTTTTTTAATTACTTTCAAAGAAAATCTTCTCATCAAACTAATATAAATCACCCCCATATTTCTTATTTACATACCAAAAGTAAGAAAAAAGTACTTTACTTGATTAAACCAAACCATTACGTAAAGCAAAAACAGCAGCTTTAACCCGATCGTCAACGGACAACTTATTCATAATACTACGGACATGAGTTTTAATCGTATTAGTACTCAATTGAAGCTCACCAGCGATTTGAGTATTACTTTTCCCCTCAACAATAAGACGAAGCACATCCATTTCTCGATCGGAGAGATTAGTAATATTTTGCACAGGAGGAGGAGGCTTAAGATTATCCAAAACCAAACGAGCCACTTGAGGATCGAGATAAGTAGCCCCATCAGTAGCGGCAGAAATCGCCCCAAAAAGACGATCGACACTAGCCCCCTTAATACAATAAGCATCAGCACCACAAGAAAGAGCAGCAATCACCTCCGTATGAAGAGTATGGGAAGTAAGCATGACAATTCTCATATCAGGCATCACCTGCTTAATTTCGCGAGTAGCAGCAATTCCATCCAAACGAGGCAACCCAATATCCATCACAATCAAATCAGGCTTCAACTCCAAAGCAGCCTCCACCCCTAAATAACCATCCTCAGCTTGGCCCACGATTTCGTATTCAGGGTGATCATAAAAAGCTTGCTCTAATCCTAGCTGCATAAGAGGATCATCCTCCACGATTAAAATTCGTAGTTTTCCAGAAGATGAGTTATCATTTGTGGGCGAAGCTGGATTTGACATAGATAAATATACTTAAAAACTCAAATAAATTCTTAACAAACAAAACCGATAACTTCTATTATAACATGAGAAAACTTTCAATTATTGGCTTAATAGCAGGATTAACCCTGTTTACCATCCTAATTTCATGGCAAGGAATAGAGATAATATCAGAAATTCTGGGAAAAATAGGACTACAAATCTTCTGGTTGCCAATCTATTTCATCATACCTTTAACTTGTGCCAATATCTCGTGGCTGTATTTATTTCCTCAGCAAAAACGACCCAATTTTTTACTAGGATTGTACGCCAGTTGGATAGGATTAGGAGTTAATTGGTTGCTGCCTGTAGCCCAAATTGGGGGAGAAATTACCAGAATGAGATTACTTGCCAAAAGGAAATTTAACCTATCATTGTTAATCGCCAGTTTAGTAGGAGATAAAACCTTGCAAGTGGCAACTCAAGCCATGTATGCTGCTTTAGGATTTGCCCTATTTATTTATAACCGTAATGATGGCAAATTAATTATCGGAATGTTAATAGGAATTGCTTTTTTAGGTGGAGCAAGTTTTGCCTTTTATCGAGTGCAACAAAAAGGGATGTTTAAAATCTTTGCTCGATTGGCATCAAAGTTTATTAAAAGACAAAAAAACTTCAACCTAGAAGCTGATAAAATAGACCAAACCATTCAACAAATGTATGGTAAAAAAATCAGATTAATTATTGCCACCTTAGCCCGTTTTACCTTTAGAATAGTATTAGTAGGAGAGATTTATTTAGCATTGAAATTTCTAGGTTATTCCATAACATTTATTGAAGCATTAATCTTAGAAAGTTTAGGACAAGCTGTACGGGCAGCATCCTTTTTAATCCCCAGTGGATTAGGTGCACAAGAAGGTAGTTTTATTCTTTTTGGAAGTGCTATAGGATTACCTCCTGAAATTGCTCTAACCCTTTCCCTATCGAAAAGAGTGCGAGAGTTAGTAATAGGAATACCTGCATTAATTAGTTTACAATTTGAATTTTTAAATCAAAATAAATAGAGTTTAACTATTAATTATCGACAAAATTTTTCCAAAATAAAATAATATCAAATTCCTTGGTAAAATCATGAATAAAATCAAATATTTAATCAGTACTTTAGTCTTAACATTTATCCTGTGTGGATGCCAGAGAGATAATCAAAACCATAGAGAAAAAACAAAAAATTATAATAGTATTGACATTATATATAATCATCCTTTAACAATAAAAAATCCTGAATACTTAGGGCAATGCAGAGTAGAAATTTGCCAAACTCTTCTAGAATCAATTAACAACGCAAAAGAATCAATTGACTTCGCTATCTACGGAATGGAAAACCAAAAAGAGATATTAAACGCCCTTTTAGAAGCCAAAGCAAGAGGAGTAAAAATTAGAGGAGTTTTTGACGTAGAGGGAGACGGTAAAAATAATTGGGAAGAGACTCATAAATTAACAGAATTATTTAGCCCAATTAACATCAAAAACGATCATGAAAATGAAATTCTTCGCCAATCTTTTAAAGGAAAATATTATCCCAGAATCATGCACAACAAATTTTTTATTATCGATAATTGTGTGATTTGGACAGGATCTGCTAACATAACAGAAAATGGAATAGGAGGGTATAATACTAACATTGTAGCCTTAATAAATTCATGTCAAATTGGTAAAATTTACCAACAAGAATTCCAACAAATGTATCTAGATAATAAATTTAATCGCTCTAAAAATAGTTACTTGGCAACCAGAAAACCCATTGAATTAGAAAACAATACCACCATCGAAATTTACTTTTCCCCTCAAGACAAGACAATGTCTGAAAGAATTATTCCCCTAATTAATCAAGCAAAAAATAGAATAGATATAGGGATTTTCTACTTAACTCATCCCCAAGTTACGGATGCTTTAATTGTCGCACATCAAAGAGGTGTATTAGTGAGAGTTATTTTAGATAATAATTCAGCTAAGCATCCTGCATCTACACATAAAAGACTTCAAAAAGCCGGTATTCCCGTAAATACTGAAAACCAAAGTAGTAAAATTCACCTTAAATCAGCAGCCATTGACAATAGTTACCTAATTATCGGCTCAATGAATTGGACAAAATCAGGAGATTTTTATAATGATGAAAATACTTTAATCATTAATGATCCAATATTAGCCCATGAGTTTCACCAATTCTTCGATAATCTTTGGCATGGTAATTGTAAAATAGATAAAATCATAGATGATTAAGAATCAATTTCTTCCATCCAAAAGTGCTTGTATTTATGATAAATATTTTCGCCCGGAATCTCTTGAGAAAATTCATCAGGTTGTAAATAATATTCTTTAGGATATTCTTCACGAATAAAGACGACAACTTGATACTTTTTATTCCAATTTTTAATAGCTTCTATGAAGTAAGCAAACTGAGGATAAACGTTTTGATATTTTTTAGCTAAAGCAAGGTGTTGTAAAATTAGGGCATAAGTTTTAATTTCATGCTCAATCTCTCTCATACCAATAATAGCTGATGTTCTTTTAAAAGCTAGGTAATTTTGTTCTACTTTAGATTTTAATTCTGTCAAAGAATATTTATTTTCTCTTTGAATTTCTTTGACCAACTCATAAATCTGATGTATATAGGAGTAATCTTTAACTTTGTATTCTTTAAACAATTTGAATAATTGAAAATCATAATCAGTTTCTGAGATATTGTATAATTCCTTTCGATATAACAATAAAAGCTTTCTACCAGTATCTTTTTTAATATCAACTAAGACTTTATTAATGTATTTATCAATCCATTCTCTAAACCTCATCCTATCCAAATCTTGATTCATTAAATAGGAAATAAAATTATATAATTCTTCTTGTTTAAGCCCTCTATATTTTGACTCTATTTCTTTAATTATTTGAAAAGAATTACTCTTATAGATAGCGCTCATAAATAATTGAATCAAATCATTAATACTTTCACAACTGTTTTCAATTTCCTTGACAATAAGTTGTTTACTTGTTACTAAATAACTAAATTGTTGTTCCAAAAATTTATCATTATCTAACTTTTCTAAAACTAATCCTAATTGTTTTGTTTCTCCCAAAGTTTTATTGTATAGAGATAAAGCAACTGCTGGTATTTCTTGTTTAGTATGCTTAGAAATAATACTATCAATTAAGCTATCTTTACCCCAAACTGCGCGATTCCACCAAGCATCTTTATCTCCTACATACAATTCCAACATTGTATTTACTCCTGTTTTACTAAAAATGATTTCATCAATTAATTAATAAGTTCAAGTATTTAACCGTGCTTTTCTTTAAAGAAAAAGTTTTTTTAATATTTTTTTTATTATAAACAATTATGGCTTAGGATAATCAAAAAAAAGTTCCAATAATTATGGTAAAACACTGATTTTTAAAGAAAAATTGGAGAAGTTATGGTTAATTGCTGAATCGAAAAACTCGATTTGCCTTGATAGAATAATCAATTAGGTTTTTTCAGTAATTCAGTAATCAACTATCAGGAATTACTAGTAAATAATCATTAATAAATACCTAGGATAAAACTTAAGTTTTATGGCTTACTAAGCATATCCACTAAAGGTTTTAAGTCAATATAAATCTTGCCATTAACCTAACTAAAACTACAGACAAAATATTAAATACCATATCAATTTTTAAAAATCATAACAGACTTAAATCCTATCCCTTTAAAATAATCCTCCTTATTCCCAGCATTTTTCCTCATCTCCTTTATCTACCTCATAAAGGTGTTTTAAAAACAAGATTTAGGATAATTACTCTG
>JANQIW010000154.1 GCA_028281945.1 Prochloraceae cyanobacterium PL24a_bin.78 | reverse complement strand
TTTAATATAAATATTTAAATTTTAATACATTAAGATTAAAACTTTCTAAAAGAAATAAAATTATAAATTTTCATTTTTATCGTAGTTATTAAAAATAATAATCTAGTTTAGAAATTAAAATATAAATTTAAAAAATCTACTTATTTTTTTTATATACATTATTGTAATGGTTTATATCTAGCATAAATATATCAAAAATGATATTAATTCAAGAAGTTATCATCTCACTTCTTTATAAATTTGATTTAATAATTTTTCTAAATAAAGATAAATACTATTTATCGAGATTTTCAACAAAACCTAGATAATTAAAATGTAAAAATATAAATTAGTGATATACTCAATTATCTCAAAAAACATTAATTATTCTAATATAGCAAATAATATTAGAATAAAACAATAACTTATGGATAAAAACTTAATTTAGGTAAACCTAAATCTTCTTCCCAATCCATCATTAAATTTAAACATTGTATCGCTTGCCCAGCTTGCCCTTTAATTAAATTATCAATGGCAGAAATTACAATCACTCGATCGGTACGAGGATCTACTTCAACTCCTAAATAACAAAGATTTGTACCACAAGCCCATTTTGTTTGAGGGTAAATACCATGACTTAATACCTTCACAAACTTTGAAGAACGATAAAAAGCACTATAAATAGTAAGTAAATCATCTCTAACTAATCCCGGATCTCGTAAAGTAGCATATACAGTAGCCAAAATTCCTCTTACCATAGGAATGAGATGAGGTGTAAATTGAATCCTAACTTCATTACTAGCTAAATCAGTACAAATTTGCTCAATTTCAGGAGTATGTCTATGTTTGGCAACACCATAGGCGGATAAAGAATTATCAGCTTCTGCTAATAATAAATGAGTTTTTGCCTGTCGCCCACCTCCGGAAGTACCAGATTTAGCATCGATGATTGCTGTTTCTGGTAAAATTAAACCCTGTTTAAGCAGGGGAGAAAGGGCTAATAAACTCGCTGTAGGATAACAACCAGGGCAACCAATTAGGCTTGCTTTTTTAATTTGTTCTCGATATAATTCTGGCAATCCATAAACAGCTTTACTGGCTATTGTAGTATCATCTCTTTCTTTTTTATACCATTTAGTATAGGTGTCTAAATCTTTAAATCTATAGTCAGCTGATAAATCTAATACTTTACAACCTTTCTCTATTAAAGCTGGTGCCATTTCACACGCAAGCCCATTTGGTAAACCTAAAAAGACAACTTTTGCCCTGGAGGCAATGACTTCTAAATCAATCGGCTCAATTTTTAATTTGACGCGATGGCCTAAGTGAGGGTATAAATCAGAAAAGCTTTTTCCTGCACTACTATCTCCTCCTAAATATACTATTTCAATCTTAGGATGCTCTATTAATAATCGTACTAATTGTACCCCTCCATATCCTGATGCGCCAACTATTGCTACTGGAATTTTTTGATTTTCTCCCATTATTTTTTTTTCCTATGTATTCTATTTTTTTTGATTGATTACAATATTTGCTTTATTTTGCAATATAAACTGTAAATTTTGGTCTACATTCTCCCATAGTTTTTTTAATAAGAGTATGAAATTTTGCTTAAGTTTTTTTCAATCCAAAATTCAACACTATTTAATAGTTATCTTTTTTTGTTTGATTTCTTTCTCTTTCTTTTCTTTCCCTGTTAATGCTGCTGAGGCAATTTATTTTAACTACGGTTTTATTAATTTTTCTGTTGCTTTGGCTGATTTAGAAGCTTATGCTAAAGAGAGAATTGTTTCTTCAAGATTGGGTTTTTATCTTAATTTTTTGTCTCCAGAAGAACAAGCTAAGTTCTATCAATTTTTACAATTACGTCTTGATCTTAATGATGTTAAAGTATCTCGATTTTTACAAGCACCTATGGGGCAAATTTTGCTGAATTTTTTAGCTTCAATTATTCAGGAAAATCAAGTTTCTAATCCTAATTTCAATCTTAATTATTATCCAAATTCTAACTCTCATAATGTTTTAGCTGAAGCTATAGTTAAAGCTACTTTAGATCATGAAGGATTAACTATTATTAATGTTTTGGATAATTTACCTGATGATATTAGGATTAATGCTAAAGCTATTCTTGGATTAAAACAGCAAATTTATAACGCAATTCAAGATACTAATAAGTTACTAAATACCATTGAGAAAACTAATCCCGAAGCTATTTCTTCTCAGAGTAATTCTACTTTGAAAACTTTAAATTCTTTGGAGTCTGTACTTGATTTTTCTAGCCTTCCGGATTTACGTCAATTAGGTGAAATAAATGTTACTAAAGAAGTTTGGCCTCTTCAAGATCAAAGCCGCGATCGAGATTTTATTGCCCATGTTTATTTGCCATCTTCCTTATTAATTGAAGCTAAAGAAACTCCTCTAATTATTATTTCTCCGGGATTGGGATCTACTCTTGAAATTTGGAATTCTTTATGCCAACATTTTGCTTCTTATGGATTTGCTGTTGCAGTAATTCAACATCCTGGTAGCGATTTTCAAAGAATACAATCTTTCTTTGATGGTTTTAATAATCAAACTTGGAATCTTGAGGAATTTCTTCATCGTCCACAAGATATAACTTATTTTTTAGATGAGCTTGAAAAGGAAAATAAAAGCCGATTTAATAACCAATTAAATGTTAATAAAGTGGGAATTTTAGGTCAATCTTTTGGGGCATATACAGGACTGGTTTTAGCAGGATCTCGTCTTAATTTTGATCAGTTAAAAAAAGATTGTCTGCCACAAATAAAGTCTCCAAATTTGTCTTTACTTTTGCAATGTAGAGGATTAGAATTACCACAGGAAAATTATGATTTTCATGATGAAAGAATAGCTGCTCTTTTTTTAATAGATCCTATAACTGGGAGTATTTTAGGTAATAATTTACGCCATGTTAAACTACCAATTTTATGGAAAAGTTCTAGCAATGATATCGTAACTCCAGTAATTTTGGAACAAATACTTTCTTTTAATTGGCTATCAACATCAGATAAGCATTTAGTATTAGTAAAAGGTGCAAATCATAGTGGTTTAAATTTCAAATTCTTCCAAGAAAATAGCGGCTCAGATAATAATAATCTAGATAACAATTATACTGAGGAAAAATCTCCAGAAATAGAAAACGAAACCACTATTGTTGAAACTTATCTAAAAACATTAGGAGTAGCATTTTTTCAAAAATATCTTGCTAATGATAGTAATTACGAAGCCTATCTTCAACAAAGTTATACAAAAATAATCAGTATTGATAATTATCCTCTAAGTATAGTTTCTCCTATTTCCAAGTTAGTTTACGATTAAAGCTAGAAAGGTAGATATTTAAGACACTATTTAACTAGACAAGTGAGTTATTGATTATTTTTCAGCTAATTATCCTAAATATTTAGTTTGCAAATAAAAAAGATGGAAAAGATAGAAAACAGAGTGAGGGGACTTATATCAATTATAAGGTTGGGTTATTTAATTTATATCTTTACCGTTCAACTCTATCACTTTTTTTAATTAATCTGACAATGCTCATGATGGAAAAAATCCTAAGAAATATTAAGTAAGAAGAATTCCTTGCCAAAACCAAAAAAGATATGCTACATTAAATAAGTGACAAAAATAAAATAAGGAGAGATGGCTGAGCGGTTGAAAGCGGCTTCCTGCTAAGAAGTTATGGGTGGTTAAAGCCTATCGAGGGTTCGAATCCCTCTCTCTCCGTTTTGGAATGATTAAGTAGTTAGTAATATATTGAGAAGTTATATCTTATCATGACATTAGCTTTGTATTCATGGTAATTAAGATCTAATATTTCATCTCCTGCTTTAAACTAAAAAATAATATAAAGTATCAGAATGGAAATTCTGTTAAAATCTGACTTTAGCGGAAAGTACTTTCAAAATAAGCCAAAAGTCTAAATTAGCTAAGAGTAAGGAGTTAAGAAATTGAAATTAATCAACAAAAAAAATAAAGGAAAACTAGCTATAGCCTTAACAATCACCACAAGCTTTCTAATTACTGCTTGCAATACTGGTGGAAATGGGGGAAAAGGATTAAAACTAGGAACATTAGTACCAACCACAGGAGATTTATCTTCCATCGGACAAAATATGCCCCTAGCGGCTCAATTAGCTGTGGATACTATTAATGCTTGTGGCGGCGTAAACGGCGAAGCTGTAACCCTCATTTCTGAAGACAGCCAAACGGATCCGGCGGCAGGAAGCTCAGCCATGACAAAACTTACAGAAATCGATGGAGTAGCAGGAGTAGTAGGAGCATTTGCCAGTAGTGTTTCCACTTCCATACTTGATGTGGCGGTAAGAAATAAAGTGATGTTAATTTCTCCCGGAAGCACCAGCCCGGCATTTACCGATCGAGCAAAACAAGGAGATTTCCAAGGATACTGGGCACGCACTGCACCTCCAGATACCTATCAAGCACAAGCCTTAGCAGCATTAGCTAAGCAACAAGGCTTTAACAACGTTTCCACTATTGTCATCAACAATGATTATGGGGTAGGATTTGAAACAGCATTTAAAGAAGCTTTTCAAAACTCAGGTGGCACAATAGTTAACGCTAATAATCCCGTTCGTTACGATCCTAAAGCAGCAACTCTCGATGCTGAAGCTTCATCAGCATTTAACGGAGGACCTAATGCGGTAGCAGGAGTTTTATATGCTGAAACAGGAAGTATTTTATTACAATCAGCATTCAAACAAGGATTAACTAAAGATGTGACAGTATTACTTACAGATGGGGTTTATTCCGAAGAATTTGTCAATAAAGTAGGTAAAACACCAGATGGAATATCTATTATTGCAGGAGCATTAGGTACAGTTCCCGGTGCAGATGGGGATGCTTTATCTGAATTTACTAAGAAATGGAAAGAAAAAACAGGAGGAAAAGATGTAACTGCTTTTGTTCCTCATACTTGGGATGCAACAATTTTGTTGATGTTAGCAGCAGAAGCAGCAGATCAAAACACAGGAGAAGGAATTAAAAATAAAATTCGTGAAGTATCAGGAGGACCGGGACAAGAAGTAACAGATCCTTGTGAAGCCATAGAGTTAATTAGAAATGGCATAGATATTAATTATCAGGGAGCTAGCGGTAATGTTGATATTGATGAAAATGGGGATGTGATTGGTAGCTATGATGTTTGGCAAGTTCAACCAGATGGCAAGTTAAAAGTAATTGATAAAGTCAATCCTGCTAATTAAGAATATTTCTTAGTTAAAAATCAATTGTTAATTGCTATAACTATTTGAGATAAAATTTTGTTATAATTTTAGTAGGTTGAATCCGCCTTTTTGAGTTGAAAATTGAGAAAAAAAACTGATACAAAAAACAAGATTCTAAAAAAAAACCTCAATCTTTAGTAAAGCAGATAACTCAAAGAGTATTTCTACTTTGCATCATTGCTCTTTTTGGCATAAGTAGTACAATTTTTTTGAGTTTGACTATTACTTTACGAAAAGTTGATCAAGGTTTAAAAGATGCTGCCATGGAAGCCAGTAATAGCTTTGATTCATTTTTCTTAAAACTCAAAAGTGATTTACTGGCAACTAGGGAATTTTTACCTAATAGCAATAATCCTAAACAAATCCTTCGTCAGATCGAAGCTCGTAATATTTCTGTTTTCGATTCCATTTTTGTAGATTATGATGGCAAAGTTTTAGCTCAAAGTAGTTATGGCCATAGTCCCAAAATCAACGATCTTAAAGAACAGCCTTGGAATTACATTAAAGGAAGTAGAGATCAATTATATATTAGCCAAGTCCAATTTGAAGGAAATCAACCTTATGTACAGATGGCTGTCAATGTAAGTAATTCTATGGGAATTTCTACAGGAGCTTTAGTTGTATCAATTTCTATTAGAGAATTATGGGACGAGATAATTAGTATTAAAGAGGGAAAATATGATTGTATTTATATAGTTGATAATCTAAATCAGATAATCATCCATTCTAGTTTACAAACGTTAGGAAAAAAAATTGATTTAGACAATAAAAATCTACAAGAATCTATTAAAAGAAACAAAAAAAATAATTTACATTATTCACATAGTAACAAATTAAGAGATCTAAATTTGTATATAGTTGTTGAACAAAAAGTGATTGAAGTCTTAAGTTCTTTTATAGCTGTAGTTATTATTTTCTTAATAGTATTTTTATCATTTTTAGGACTAGTTTATAACATTATTAAATTTACTCAGAATAGAATTGCCTTACCCATTGAATCTCTCTATAAATCTGCCATCTTAGTTTCTATGGGTGAATTAGAACGAAAAATTAATCTTAATAATAATGATGAATTAGGAATATTAGGGGAAGCTTTTAATACAATGGCAACCCAATTAAAAAATTCTTTTGAAGACTTAGAAAATCGAGTTAAACAAAGAACAGCAGAATTATCCCAAGCAAAAGAAGCAGCAGAAATGGCTAATCAGGCTAAAAGTCAATTTCTAGCCAATATGAGTCATGAATTACGCACTCCTCTTAATGGTATTTTAGGAATAGCACAAATTCTCCAATATTCAGACAATATTATCAATGAAGATCAAGAAGATCTCAAAATTATCTATCAATCTGGTTCTCATCTACTGAACTTAATTAATGATATCCTTGATATTTCAAAAATTGAAGCAGGAAAAATGGAGCTTAATATTATGGAGTTTAATTTTCCTTCTTTTCTTCAAGAAATAGTCCAAATTTGTAGAATTCGTGCTGATGATAAAAATATAAAATTTAATTTTAAAGTAAGCAATAAAATACCCCAACAAGTAAAAGGTGATGAAAAAAAACTCAAACAAATATTAATTAATTTATTAGCTAATGCCATTAAATTTACAGATTTTGGAACAGTAAATTTTAAAATTAAAGTGTTAGAAACTTATGAAGAACAAAATATTTTCAAACATCAAATTAAATTTGAGATAGAAGATACTGGTATCGGGATGTATCCAGAACAATTAGAACAAATATTTTTACCTTTTGAACAAGTAGGAGATCAAAAAAGTAAATTAGAAGGCACAGGATTAGGATTAGCTATTAGCAAAAAAATGCTAGAAATGATGGGAACTTCTATTCAAGTTAGAAGCAAAAAAGGTGTCGGTAGTATTTTTAGTTTTGAGATAGATTTACCTGAAGTTAGAAAACTCAAGAAACAAAAAAAGCAAAAAAATAGAAAAATTAACTCTGGTTTTGCCAAAAAATTACCATTAAAGATTTTATTAGCTGAAGATAATCTTGTTAATATTATGGTTGCTAAAAAAATATTTCAAAAATTAGGATATAAAATCGATCTTGCTAAAAATGGTATTGAAGTAATTGAGAGTTTGCGCCGTCAAAGTTATGATGTAATTTTTATGGATATTAATATGCCAGAAATGGATGGTATGGAAGCATCTCGTCAAATTTGCCAAGAATGGGAGTTAGAAAATCGCCCCATAATTGTTGCTATGACTGCCAATGCTATGGTTGGAAATCGTGAAGTTTGTTTAGAGGCAGGCATGAGTGATTATCTTACTAAACCAATTAAAATTGAGGAACTTACTATGATTTTACTCCGTATAAAAACAATCAATTCTTAATCTTAATTCTTCAAAAAATTGATAATTTCTAAATTATTTAATAATTAAATAACTCTATATATTTCTATCTATAGCTTCAACAAAATTAAGAATTAGAGAAAAATAAAAACTATGACGAATATTCAAATTGACGAATTTAGTACAGGAATTAAATTTCAAGGAACAAATAATAATTGGGTCTTTACAGATTATACTAATCAATATATGAATTCAACCATAAAGGATATACCTGTAGCTGTTAAAAAAGCTATTTCCAATAAAGAATTTTCCTTAACTAAAGAAGTTTTCCAAGAAAACCCTGCTATTTTAGGGAAAGAATTTTCTTCTCAAGAATATGAGTGCTCAATTATAGCTGTGATAACATCAGGAAAAGATGAGCAAGGTAACCCAAATCCTGTGACCCGTTATTTCCTGTGTAGCGGTTTAGGTAACTTATCAAAATTAATCTATTGGTATTTTACCGAAGCAGGAAAACCAGTATTTAATCCTTTTGATTATCCCAAGTCAACTGAATATTATCTTTATGAAGATCATGAGCGGAGTGAACTGATTTCGGATAAATATATAAAATATCTTTCTGAAGAACCACCCATTATTCTTGATAGTGATATAGTTTGCGATCCTATTCTTATAGATACAATAGCTAATAATATTTTTATAAAAAATAATTTTATTTCATGGGCATATAATGTAGAAGGATTAGAAAATCCTCATAACTTTCAAGTAATTTATCCAGCTAATGCTAATGCTGAAAGAATTATACTTCAAAGACTTAATCGTAATAATAGTAATAAAAATACTAAATCAATTCCAGATGAAAGAAGCATAATTATTGCAATTCAAGGGTTAATAACTGTTTCCAAATTTGATATTAAACATCTTCAACATTTAGAAAAAGTCTTGAATCCTTTTCTTTTTTCTATTTCAGATGAGGAATTAAATAAAATATTTGATCAATTAGGAGCACAATATATTTATAGTCATAAAAGTTATACAGCTAATAATATTAAGTTGTTAGTTTTGCAAGCAATTATTCTTCCAGAAATGTTACCAAAATTTTTAAATTGGATATGTGATATTAATGATAAAAATGATGGAAAGAAGGTTTTGAAATTATTTCAACACAATATTATTAAAAGGATTAAAAATCTCGATCGATCGCCTTTATTTAATCGAATCAAAGAAGGAGTTAATATTTTAATTGTTAACTTAATTAATAACCCAAAATCATTAGAAATTAGTATCAATTTATTATCTGATGAGGAGGGAATTTGGGGAAGAGTATATCAAGAATTTACGAGAAAAGCTTTAATTTCTGACTTAGAAAATATTAATAGAAAAAATATTAATACTAATCAATCTTTTTTGGTTTTAAGTAATAAAGGATGGTTAAATATTATTGATGAAATCAAATCACCTTGGAATTCTCATAATTTTAAACTGGAAACAAAATATCTTACTTTAGGTAAATTATTTGCTATTTTAGCAAAATCTCAAGCCAATTCTTTGATAAATAATTATGATTATAAATTATCAGCTTTTTTCTATCATTTAGCTCAACATCAAGTTCCTAGAAATATTTTTAAAGGAACTAAACTACAAAAAGATAATGCTTTTCTTTTTGGAACTCTAAGAATATATAGAGAAAAAGGAATACTAGAAAAAATTATTAGCTTATTAATATATTGGAAAATAGAAATACCTGTAATTCCTCTTGTTTCTAGTTTGATACTATTAGGAATTACGACTTATTATTTAGGATTAAATCGAGAAAAAATTAACAATTCAGACTTACTTCCCACTCCTAATTCTTTCCCCACTTCTACTCCAATTCCAACTCCTACCCCCATTTCTTCTGCTTCTACTCCAACTCCTAATTCTTCTAATGCTATTCCAACTCCAATTCCAACTCCTACCCCCACTTCTATTCCTATTCAAATTGAATCTATTCCTGATAATATAAAAGCAATCGGTATTAGAGATTTTAATAATACCAAAACCTCAATCGAAAAAATCAAGAATGAAACTATTAGATATTTAAATGCAGATTCTTCTAATGTAATCCCTGAAATCCTAGCACCAGGATTAAATTTATCTCTTGATACTCTTGATCAAGATAAAGAAAAGTGGATACAAGCTATCTGGAATTATCAAAATAATGTAATTAAAACTGTTAAACCTGATGGTATTATAGATATAAATAGAACCACATACAAATATTTTAGATGTAATCTTTTTGAACGTATGGATTTAATTGATAAAGTATCTTTTCCAACTGTTCGAGAATGTAGAAATCTAGGATTTAAATCTCAAGAAAACTTTACATCTAATCCTAACAATAATAGTTTTGAGCTAACAACTGGGATAAAAACAAGAGCTATAGCTGGTTTTAATCGTACTAAAGCTTCAATCGAAAAAATTAAGAATGAAACTATTAAGTATTTAAAGTCAGATCCTTCAGATGCAATCCCTGAAATTTTAGCACCTGACTTAAATTTATCTCTTGATACTCTTGATCAAGATAAAGAAAAGTGGGTACAAGAGATATGGAATTATCAAAATAATGTAATTAAAACTGTTAAACCTGATGGTATTATAGATATAGATAGAACAACATATAAATATTTTAGATGTAATCTTTTTGAACGTATGGATTTAATTGATAAAATATCTTCTCCAACTGTTCGAGAATGTAAAAATTTAGGATTTAAGTTTGAATAAAAATATTATCGAGATACTAATTATAATCTAAACCTAAAATCAAAAAATGATAAAACTGGATTATTTTCTAGAAAAGTAGTAAAATTAAAACAAAAAACAATTAATAATAAAAAAAATTAAGATGATTCCAGCAAAGCGCCTATATTTTCTCTTATTATTAGGAATGGGTATAGCCTTTATATCTGCTACTATAACCACTAACTTTATCAGTATCATCATAACCCTAATTTATAACCTCATAATAATTATCATAGCCTTGTGGGATGGGTTAAGAGTCAAATCTCAACTAGTAAAAATTCAACGTCAACCTTTACAAAAACTTTCCATTGGGCGAGATAATCCAGTTATTTTATCCATAACATCCCAAAAACATCCCGCACAAATTCTCCTCAAAGATGGTTATCCTTTAGAATTCAAAGTATCTCAAGCTCAATTTAAACTAGCAATTCCCTGTAACACTACTAAAGAAATAGCCTATCAAATCTATCCTTATGCTAGAGGAGAATATGAATTTGGATATATTCAAGTAAGACAATTAAGCCATTGGCAATTAGTATGGTATCATACAAAAATCAAAGCCTTGGAAAAAGTCTCTGTATATCCAGATTTAGTAGGATTGCGAAGTCTCTCTATTCGTCTTTCCATCGAAAATACAGGCACAATGCGCCAATCTAGACGCTTAAGCCAAGGTACAGAGTTTTCAGAATTACGAGAATATCAAACTGGTGACGACACTAGAATGATGGATTGGAAAGCCACTGCCCGTCGTTCTCGCCCTGTGGTTAGGGTTTTAGAGCCAGAACGAGAACAAACTTTAATTATCTTACTTGATAGAGGACGATTGATGACTGCCCAAGTACAAGGCATGAAACGCTTTGATTGGGGTTTGAATGCTACTTTATCCCTTGCATTAGCAGGATTAAATCGAGGCGATCGAGTAGGAGTAGGGGTATTCGAGAGAGAAGTTACCACTTGGATTCCCCCAGAAGGTGGACAAAAAAGACTATCACATCTAATTGAAAAACTCACTCCTATTCAACCAGTGTTACTAGAACCAGATTATGTAGGAGCAGTAACTAAAATCGTTAACCAACAAACTCGTCGTGCCTTAGTAGTAATTATCACAGATATAATAGATATGACGGCATCAGGAGAATTGCTAGCGGCATTAATGAAACTAAGTCCTCGTTATTTGCCTTTTTGTGTTACATTACGGGATCCTTTAATTGATAAAATGGCTCATACTCCTACGGAAACAATTTCTACAACTTACCAGCGTGCTGTTGCCATTGATTTATTGGCCCAGCGTCAAGTTGCTTTTGCTAAGTTGAGGCAAAAAGGGGTTTTTGTTTTAGATGCACCGGCTAATTCTGTTAGTGAGGAATTGGTTGATCGTTATTTACAGTTAAAAGCCCGAAATCTTCTGTAAAATATTATTATCCTAAAAGTTATCTACTAAAATAATGAAACAATTTCAAATGAAAATTTTATATGAAGTTAAATCTTTTTCTTCAAAACTATTATTAATAAGTGCAGTGGTACTGTTTTCTTTAATGACTCTAATCGGATTTGTATCTTCTGCTTATGCTTATACTCGTATAGAAGAAGTTTATGGAGAAATTTTAACTAAAAGTATACATTCTTTAAAAGATAGTCAAGATCATTCTTGGCAGGTTGTTTTATTTAAAGATGAAACATCTGATGGAGATTTTAGCGTTAATCTTAGATTGGTTGGGTTTCCCGGTGCAGTTGAATTTGATAGAAATGAATTATTAAAAATCAAAACGAAAACAACTTCTATATTCCAATGTGAGGATATATTTGCAAAACAACCTCCTAGCAGTAATGTTGCTCAATATGATATCAAGGAAATTTTACCTCAATTACCAATAAATTTATCCTTGTTTATGGATTTGCCTTTAAAATCAAAGGAGCAAGTTTATTTGGAAATACCTTATGTAATTGTATTAGAATGGCAAACATTAATCATAGATAAATAAAACAATTTATTTTGATATATTGGATAAATTTTATTTCATTAGAATTAAAAATATGGTGGTAATAATTCTAAATATTCAATTTTATCTGTTTTAATACTACTAAAATGCCTTCGATCAAGAGTAAGAATTTTTCTAATATTGTGATGCTCCGCTAAAGCAACTATACTAGAATCTATAAATCCAATGGTAAAACCTTTATATTGAACCATAATTTCACATAATCTAATTAGCTTAAAAATTCAGTAGCTTTTGAATCATGAATAAAACCCTTTTTCAAACACAAAAAAAGGAAGACTTTAGAGAAAAATCTCCCTTGTATTGTTTAAATCTTATAAATTAATCACCTTCTCGAAGCTTATCCAACACACTACGATCTTCTAATGTAGAAGTATCACCACTCACATCCTGCCCTGCGGCCAAATTCCGTAATAATCGACGCATAATTTTACCCGATCGAGTTTTAGGCATAGCATCAGTGAAACGGATATCACCGGGACGCGCAATAGCACCAATTTCTTGAACTACGTGCTGCTTTAATTGATTCTTCAAATCGTCATTAGCAGTATAATTACCCTCAAGAGTTACAAAAGCAAAAATCTCCTCACCCTTAATCTCATCAGGCTTACCTACCACGGCCGCCTCCGCTACAGCAGGATGGGAAACCAAAGCGGATTCAATTTCCATAGTGCCCAAACGATGCCCAGAAACATTAATCACATCATCCACACGGCCCATCACCCAAAAATAACCATCTTCATCTTTTCTCGCACCATCTCCTGCAAAGTACAAATATTTTCCATTTTTTGGGGGAATATGTTCCCAATAAGTGCGACGAAAACGATCGGGATCTCCATATACTGTCCGCATCATTCCTGGCCAAGGATACTTAACTGCCAAATAACCTCCTTGATTATCAGATACTGGATTACCTTCTAGATCCACAATATCCGCAAGAATACCAGGAAAAGGTAAGGTACATGAACCAGGTTTAGTAGAAATAGCACCAGGTAAAGGAGTAATCATAACCCCACCAGTTTCAGTTTGCCACCATGTATCTATAATAGGACAACGTTGATTTCCTATGATTTTATGATACCACATCCATGCTTCTGGATTAATAGGCTCACCTACAGTACCTAATAAACGAAGAGAAGAGAGATTTCGGCTCTTAGGATGATGCTCTCCCATTTTTATGAATGCTCGAATTGCGGTGGGTGCAGTATAGAAAATATTCACACTATATTTTTCTACCACATCCCAAAAACATCCTAAATTAGAAGAACGAGGAACTCCTTCATACATTAAAGTAGTTGCTCCATTTGAAAGAGGACCATAAACGATATAACTATGTCCAGTAATCCAGCCTACATCGGCAGTACACCAATAAACATCGGTATCTTTAAGATCAAAAATCCATTTAGTAGTCATATGGGTATATAAATTATATCCACCTGTGGTATGAACTACCCCTTTTGGTTTACCTGTTGTGCCACTGGTATATAAAATAAAGAGTAAATCTTCACTATCCATGGGTTCTGCTGGACAATCAGCAGAGACACTTTGTTGTAAGTCATGCCACCAATGATCTCGTCCTGCTTCCATATGAATTTTTTGTTTAGTTCGCTCAACCACCAGAACATTTTCCACCGAAGGCGCGCCATTATTAGTTAAAGCTTGATCTACTTGTTCTTTGAGGGCAACAATTTTATCCTTGCGAAAGCCTCCATCTGCTGTAATTACCAATTTTGCTTGTGCATCTAACAGTCTGTTTTGTAATGCTTCTGCACTAAAACCCCCAAATATAACAGTATGAGGGGCACCAATTCTGGCACAGGCTAGCATTGCTATGGCTGCTTCGGGAATCATTGGCATATAAATACCAACTCGATCGCCTTTAGTTACACCTAACTGCTTAAGAACATTAGCAAATTGACACACTTCCCGATGTAACTGGGCATAAGTAAGAGTACGAGAATCACCCGGTTCCCCTTCCCAGATCAAAGCTGCTTTATTCTTGCGCCAAGTTTTGAGGTGTCGATCGAGACAATTGTAAGATATATTGATTTTGCCATTGACAAACCACTTAGCAAAAGGAGGTTGCCAGTCAAGGATAGTATCCCATTTTTGAAACCAATCTAATTCAGTTTCGGCTAACTCTGCCCAGAATTTTTCTGGATTAGCTTTAGCTTTTTCGTAAAGCTGTTGATAGTCTTGAAAGTTTTTAATATGGGCTTTTTCGGAAAAATCTGTTGGTGGAGAGAATAATCGTTTTTCCTGTAAAATTGACTCTATGTTTGCTTCTGACATGATTCTTTAATAAATATTCTTGTTTCGTCTTAGTCGAGTTTGCCAGAGAAATTTTAAATCCCGAAAACCTAAAGAATTATTTAAGATTTTAATCCCACTAAAGCAATATCTCCATCGTATAGAATTGTTAAGGCAAGTTGGTTTGCTAAACTTAACCTTAGAATATCGTTTGAAATTTAGGTAAATGAAACTGTTACAATCTTTTATTTCTGGTTCTTTTCGTGCATTAATTGCTATTTTTTTGTGTACTTTAATGTTGCTATCTAGCACTTTTCCTGCTATAGCTGTTACTGATATTCCAACATCAGATTCTGTTGAATCCCAAGAAGTTGAAAGCACTACAGATGAAATGACTGAGTCTGAGACAATGGATACTGAAGAGTATGTTGCTGAAGATTCTACTGAAGAAGTAGAAGAAGTTGCTGAATCTGAAGAAGTAGAAGAATCTACTGAAGAAGTTGCTAAATCTGAAGAGGTAGAAGAATCTACTGAAGAAGTTGCTGAATCTGAAGAGGTAGAAGAAGTTGAATCTGCTAATGCTGTTGATTCTGATGAAGATACTTCTCTTTTTGGAAAAATTCAGAAGTTTTTCACTGGTTTATTTGGTGGCAATAATGCTTAATTATTAGTATTTGATTTTAATCTTTTCGATTTCCATCTTCCTTCTTGACTTTGAAGGTGGTTTTTTTATGTTTATTTTGGAAAATTAATTTTATTTTTAAGTATAAATGATTAATAATAATAAAAACGATCGCTCTGATTTTGAAGATATAAAGGGAGACGATCGCCTATTTAAATCTTTTCAAATAAAATTACTTCTCAGAAAGCCGTTCCAGCATTTTCTTTTCGCCATCAGTCAAAATAGGAGATTCCCCCATAACTTCCCGATACAACTTAATATATTCAGAAGTAGACTGAAACCAACTAAAATCTTCCTTCATACCACGGTTTTGAAGACCACTCCATTGTTCCTTATATTTGAAACTTTCCCAACCACGAACCATCGCACCGTATAACTCTAAGGAAGTATAACCATCAAAACAGAAACCTGTACCAGCTCCTTTTATAGGATCGTGTGAAGAAACTGTATCAACTAAACCCCCAGTATTGCGCACAATAGGAACACTACCATAACGCATAGCTATCATCTGAGTAATACCACAAGGTTCAAAACGAGAAGGCATAAGAACAGTATCGGAAGCACTATAAATCTTACGAGCCAAAGCATCACTATATTCGATCTTTATTCCTGCACGAGTAGGAAAACTAGGACCTAACTTTGCTAAATCAGCCTCATAAGTAGGATCACCAGTACCCAATACAACTAATTGAGCATCGGTATAATTCATAAAAGGATCTAAAGTTTGAAGAAGAATATCAATCCCTTTTTGTTCAACTAAACGAGATACCATACCCATCATAAAAGCATTTGGATTAGGCTCTAAACCCAACTCTTTTTGTAAAGCAACCTTATTAGCTTCACGCTTTTCTACTGTTTCCACAGTGTAATTTTGAATTATTTTCTTATCAGTACTAGGATTAAAACTATCTAAATCGATACCATTAACAATTCCTTTTACCTTATCCTTATTCAAAAATAATAAACCTTCCAAATTTTCACCATATTCAGAAGTCTGGATTTGCTTAGCATAAGTAGGAGAAACAGTATTCACACCATTTGCAAAAATAATAGCAGCAGCCAAAGTATTATGTCCTTGCATATACCAAGGAAGGGTAGTAATTTGTTCCAAATCGTGAATCCAAGGACCTTGATAAGCCAAATTATGAATAGTAAAGACAGTATATAAATCTGGATCTTCATAAGCCCATACAGGAATCATGCCAGTATGCCAATCATGACAGTGAATAATATCAGGTTTCCAGAACTTGCGAGCGAATTCAATAGCTCCACGAGAGAAAAAAGTAAACCTCCAAAACTCATCTCCCGAATATATATACTTAGGGACGAAAGCTAAATGCCCTAATAAATAAAGAGGAACATCAGAATCAGGTAAAACCGTTTCATATATATCAAACTTATTATCCATAACGGAAGCACTCCAAATGGGTTGTTTGGGAGTTTCCATTTTGTCTGGCAAGAAACCATAGTAAGGTATGAGAATCCTGACATCGTGGCCTAACTGTCTTAATACTTTGGGTAAGGTACCTACAACATCCCCCATGCCTCCTGCTTTGGCAATAGGCGCGACTTCCGTAGCAACAAATAGAATTTTCACGATCGTTTTTTAATTTTCCTTAATTATTTTCTTTACAATTGTAAAACTCAAAGGAATATTGTCAAATACCCTATTACGCCTAATTTTCTTACTTGTTACTTATTGCTTATTCAAGACTTGCCCTTCAAAATTTCCTTAGCAGATATGCCTTCTCCTAAGTTACCAAAATACCACAATGCAGCAGCAGCTTCAGAGCGAGTTACAGGGGTTTTGGGTTGAAAGAGAATTGTAAATCCATATACCCTTCTCACATTAGCATGATGGCCATTTTGGAAATCAGCATAAAGAGCTTGTAAAGCATGAGGTTGTATATTAGTAGTATCTTGAAAGCCCCAAGTCTGTTTCACTGCTTCAATGGAAGCGGGTGGCAAAGCTTTGTGGATATCCAAAGGCACTTTCCACAGAATCAAATTCTCTCTCGTTAAAGGGGCATCTGGG
This sequence comes from Prochloraceae cyanobacterium PL24a_bin.78, assembly GCA_028281945.1. Lineage (GTDB taxonomy): Bacteria > Cyanobacteriota > Cyanobacteriia > Cyanobacteriales > JANQIW01 > JANQIW01. Next base: position 2,169 of record JANQIW010000154.1, on the reverse strand, counting down.
CGAAAGAGAATAGCAGTGCTATCACCACTAAGCCTAGAAGGAATAATGCCAGCTTCTGCTAATCCTTGGATTACAGGGAAATCAGAATCCCCTCTGCCAACATCAGTGAAAGCAGATTCCGAGTTTAAATTAGCCAAACGAATTTGTTTTCCTGGGTTATTAGCATAAAATTGATTATTTGTTGCTACCAACCAACGGGCATATTCGCGACGAGTGATAATTTGATTAGGATTAAATTCATCGCTTTCTGTTCTTAATACTCCTAATTGAGCTAAATCATTTACATATTCTTGATATTGTTGAGAAACTTCATTAATATCCCTAAAGTTAATAGGTGTACCGATAGGAGTAGGAATATCCGATTCATTATTACTATTATTATTTGTTTCTGCCTGAATTAAATCCTCTATTCTGCGATATTCAATGGTAAATTGGGTAGGTTCTTCTTCTGATACTGATGCCAAAATCGTGAGAATTCCTTGGAGATTGCCTCGATTAGCTACTAGGGTATTATCATTTTTTTGAGATAATTCCCACTCATTTTTTATGAATTCTTCCTGATAATATTCTTCGATAGAATTGGCTGAATCAAAAGTTTCCCAAACCGCCTTATTAGTATCAGTAGAGATTAACTTTGCTTGAGGATAAATAGAAAAATCTGGAGGAAAAATTCCCGGTAAATTTACTTCCTTTTGATTAGCAGAATTTAAATTTTCTTTTAAGGTAGGATCTGGCGCAAAAACATTTTCTAGTGAGGTATCACCACTACAAGAACTCACTATTAATGCCAAGAAACCTATTAAAATTGATAAAAATTTATTAGACACAGTAAAATTAAACCTAATTAAACAGTATTTATTTTTGGAGCAAACTGAATTAATTCTTCAGGTTGAACCGCCCCTTGTTCAGTAATAATAGCCGTGATATATTCATTAGGAGTAACATCAAAAGCAGGGTTATAATAATCCACTCCTGCCGGACAAATTACAGTTTCTCCTATTTTATATAATTCTTGAGGATCTCGTTCTTCTATTGGTATTTTAGCACCATCTGTTAATTCAAAATCCACCGTAGATAAAGGAGCCGCGACATAAAATGGTACATTATGTGCTTTTGATACTACAGCTAAGGCATAAGTTCCGATTTTATTAGCAGTATCTCCATTGGCAGCAATTCGATCGGCCCCGACAATAACAGCATCAATTTTACCTTGTTTCATGCAATGGGCAGCCATATTGTCACTAATCACAGTCACAGGTATTCCTTCTTGTTGGCATTCCCAGGCAGTCAATTTTGCGCCTTGAAGACGAGGGCGAGTTTCATCAGCATATACCCTTAAAAGGCGATTTTCCCCCCATGCCGAGCGAATTACCCCTAATGCGGTACCATAACTTGTGGTAGCTAAGGAACCAGTGTTGCAATGAGTAAGAATAGTCAGTTTTTCCGGGGTAGTAGGCAATGCCGATAAGCCATTATCTCCAATAGCGATGCAGGTTTCTAAATCCTCCTTATGAAGCTGATGAGCTGTTTCTAGTAAAATTTCTTTTATTTCTGTAACTGTACCTAAAGTTTCGTAGGCAGTTTTCAGCATTCTTGAAATAGCCCAAAACAAATTTACCGCAGTAGGGCGAGTTTGGCGTAACATTTTTGCGACTTTTTCCATTTGACGTAGGAATTCTTCTCTATTTTGGGTTTCGATTTCCCTAGCACCGAGATACATTCCATAGGCTGCGGATACGCCGATAGCAGGGGCTCCTCGAACGATCATTGTTTTAATTGCTTTAGCCATGTCTTCACTACGGCTGATTTCTACCATTTCGTAGTGTGCGGGTAATCTGGTTTGATCGATCAATCTTACCTTGTCGTGATGCCAAATTACGGAGTAGATTGTGTTTGGATGAGTAGTCATTTTTCTATGATAACATTTTTCTCAATTGATTGTATCCAATAGGATTGAAGTATTAGCAAGATTTAAAAGTGATTTAATTATAGACTTATTAAACAAATAGACAAGCAAGATAATGTCATTTTTAGTTTAAAGTAATAGACATCAATGGATCCTATTTAAGAGGATCATATATAATATAGAAGATTAATTTTGTTTGATAAATACACTATTTTTTAGTTTTTGGGAAATTATATTTTTTATTTTGTTGATTACTTTAAGAT
>JANQIW010000077.1 GCA_028281945.1 Prochloraceae cyanobacterium PL24a_bin.78 | reverse complement strand
CATTCTCCCCATCTCCCATTCTCCCCATCACCCATTCTCCCATTCCACTCATTCTCCCCATTCCCCTTGGCAACCATCTCCGTAAAAACTATCACCCATTCTCCCACTCTCTCACTCTCCCCATCACCCACTCTCCCACTCTCCCACTCTTTGACTCTCCATTCCCAATCATCTCTACTTACCTCCTCAATCACCCAGAAATATAAATATCAAACCTATCTCCACTATATATTCCAGCAATTTTTGGTGATCTCCATATTACCTGCTACAATGACATTAGAAGTAAGCCTAGCAGTTAAATACCTAACAATATCATTTTTCCAAAGTTTTAGTAGATATCCTTCAAAAGAGACTTCGGTTGACTTGGAAGTTGGATATTTGGAGAATAATCAAAGATTTAGGATAGCTTTAACTCTACCATTACAATAGATAAATTAGTATAATCCTAATTTCGAGATAAACAGTTTCTTTTAAGATATTGTCTAAAGTCATAACAGTAACCCATATCCATATATTTTTTATTAAAAATCTAGTTTATCTTGACTTATTAATTATAAATTTTTACTTAATTACCAAAAAAAAACTGCAACAACTTACTTTTTCCCTATTACCTATTACCTATTATTTAAAAAAATGAATTGGTGGCAAAACCTTAAAGAAAATAACCTCGCCCGTTTTGGGGCAATCTTACTGCTAATATTTTATCTAAGTGTCATAGCAGCAGAATTCATCGCACCTTATAACCCTTATACTTCACAAACCGATGGATCATTGCTTCCTCCTACTCAGATTTATTGGCAAACCGAAAGGGGAGAATTCATTGGACCTCACGTATACCCCACCACATTAGGACCCACAGATATAAATACAGGGAAACGAGAACTAATGACAGATCGATCGAAACCTACTCCCATTCGTTTATTTGTCAAAGGAGATGAGTACCAATTCCTAAAAATAAGCTTACCCTTGCCCCCAACATTTGAAGAAGTCCAAATATTTCCCGGATTCAGAGGAAATAGACATTTATTTGGCACAACAGGAGAAGCAAAAATCAATATCTTAGGCACAGATGTGCAAGCAAGAGATCAATTTAGTCGCTTAATATATGGCGGTAAAATTAGTTTATTTATTGGGTTAGTTGGTATTATGATTTCCTTCCCTATCGGAATGTTTGTTGGGGGAATGTCTGGTTATTTCGGAGGATGGTTAGATGCAATTTTAATGCGTTTAGCAGAAGTTTTAATGACCATTCCAGGCATATATTTATTAGTAGCATTAGCCGCAGTTTTACCAGATGGACTTTCTAGTGCACAGCGTTTTTTCCTAATAGTTTTTATCACATCTTTTATTAGTTGGGCAGGATTAGCGAGAGTCATTAGAGGGCAAGTTTTGTCCATTAAAGAGCAAGAATTCGTCCAAGCTGCTAAGGTAATGGGTGGAAATTCTTTCTATATTATTCTGCGTCATATCCTACCTCAAACTGCTAGTTATATCGTAATTTCTGCCACTTTAGCTGTACCTGGATTTATCGTTGCCGAATCAGTTTTAAGTCTAATAGGCTTAGGAATTCAACAACCTGATCCTAGTTGGGGAAATTTATTATCTGTGGCTACAAATGCTTCCATTTTAGTTTTACAACCTTGGTTAATTTGGCCTCCTGCTATCGTAATTATTCTCACAGTATTGGCTTTTAACTTACTAGGAGATGCCCTAAGAGATGCACTGGATCCTCGTAGTTTACAAAGGTAATCTTAGATTAACTAAGAAACCATAATTAATAACTCATAACTATCTCCTAATAGCAAATTTATTCTCCATCAAATATCAATTTTAATGCCTACAAAATCTAACAAGTTAGTTCGAGATAATATCCCTGAGATTATTCAACAATCAGGGAAAAAATGTGAGATAAAAATTCTCTCTGAAGCAGAATATTTCCAAGCATTACTAACTAAATTAGTAGAAGAAGCACAAGAAGCAGCAGATGCCTCAGAAGATGAATTAACCCTAGAATTAGCCGATATCTATGAAGTAATTGATGCCATCTTAGAATTCAAATCTATTCATCGCCAAACAATTATTAAAAAACAACAAGAAAAAAGAGAAGAAAAAGGAGGATTTAAAAAGAGAATTAAACTACTGAGTGTAGAAGAAAAAAATCAATGAACTAAAAAGAATAAATTAACCGAACTTACAAAGATGATTTCAACATACCTTAGAAAATCAATAGATCAAGTTATTTATCTCAGAAAATTTCTGTTTTAGATAATAATTTAGACGATCAATTGTCAAAATATGATGACTATTGAGAAACTATTCTAACTTCACTTTAGACAAGAAAAATTTTTGATCAACTTCCATTAAGTTAAATATTTAAGATAGAATAAAATTCAAAAATAGCCCTTGAAATTTCAGCCAAAACTTGGTATTAGTTTATTAGCGTTATTGCTAAAAACAAAACTTAACATTACGGATAGAAAGAAAAATGCCAGTAGTAGATAGAGTACCAGATGTTGTTTTCAAAACCCGCGTCAGAGATGAATCTGTAGGTGGCGACAATCCTTTCCGTTGGCAAGATGTTACAACCCAAGAGCTTTTTGGTGGAAAGCGTGTAGTAGTTTTCTCACTTCCAGGAGCATTCACTCCTACTTGTTCTTCAACTCACCTTCCAGGGTATGAAAACAAATATGATGAAATCAAAGCACTAGGAGTTGATGAAGTTATCTGTTTATCTGTTAACGATGCCTTTGTTATGTTCCGATGGGGGCAATCTTTAAAAGTTGAAAAAGTATTCCTGCTTCCTGATGGTAATGCAGAGTTTACTCGTAAAATGGGAATGCTTGTTGAAAAGGATAATCTTGGTTTTGGATTACGTTCTTGGCGTTATTCAATGGTAGTTAATGATGGCAATATCGAAAAAATGTTTGTAGAGCCTGGATTTGAAGATAATTGTCCTACAGATCCTTTTGAAGCTTCTGATGTTGATACCATGCTTAACTACCTTAAAGCTAATAAAAAATAAATAATCAGTGAAACCTGATTATCTAAACAGTAATTTTAATTTGAATGTAAGGATATGTGGGAATCATGCTCATGTATCCTTATAGCAATTTATATTTTTATCTAATTAAAGTATTTTTTGATTACTTTATTCTAGTTTTTAACATTCAAATATTAGTCATTGCAAAGATTAATCCCTAATGAACTTACTATCAGATCTAGATAATTTTGATTTTCGATCAATTCAATACTTTCCCTAAACATATCTTCTATCAATTTTCTTAAAGGATGATAGAGTTAAAGCTATCTAAAACTTGCTGATTCCATACCCAAGTATGTCATGTTTTTGGAAAAATGATATTATGCCATTGCAACTTTTAAGCAAAACTGAATTTTAAATCCATCTCAAAGATTTTCAAATTCCTATTGAGAAATGTTAGAATAATCTTAATATTACTTAATATTTTTAATAAAATCATGGATACACAAGCACTGAAATCACCTCCAACTCCTTCTGGTAATTATTGGCAATGGAGAGGCCATTCTATCTATTATGTGAAAGCTGGTAAGAAACAAGCAGGTTTTCCACCATTATTATTAATACACGGATTTGGGGCATCTACTGATCATTGGAGTAAAAATATTGCTCAATTACAAAATGACTTTGAAGTTTGGGCCATAGATTTATTAGGATTTGGTCGATCGACTAAAGCGGATGTACAATACAGTGGTAATTTGTGGAGGGATCAACTTCATGATTTTATTACAGAAGTCATAGGAGAAGCACCAGTATTAGCAGGGAATTCATTAGGAGGTTATGCTTCTTTATGTTTGAGTGCTCAACGTCCTTCTTCTAGCAGGGGTTTGATTTTAGTTAACTCTGCTGGGCCTTTTACTGAAACTAATCCAAAATCAAATATTAATCCAATTAAAATGGTAATTGGTAAAGTTACTAAATATATTTTTTTACAGTCTTGGGGAAGTTATTTATTATTTCAGTATCTTCGTAAAAAATCAATTATTAAGAAAACTCTTAATAAAGTATATTTAGATAAGACTGCTGTAACTGATGAACTTGTAGAAAATATCTATCGTCCTTCTTGCGATAAAGGTGCACCAAAGGTATTTGCTTCCGTATTTAAAACACCTCAGGGTGAAAAAAATGATGTTTTGCTTCAGCAGTTAAAATGCCCTCTCTTAATGATTTGGGGTGAAGGAGATCCTTGGATGAATTCGAGAGAAAGAGGTGCGAAATTTCGTCAATTTTATCCTAATCTTACTGAACATTATCTTAATGCTGGACATTGTCCTCATGATGAAGTGCCAAATGTTGTGAATAATTTAATTACTTCTTGGATGCTTACTAATACAAAATTAGTTTAAATAGGATTTATTTATTTAATGTCATCTGAAAATTTTAATAAAAATGATGAATTAATTAGGCAATGGCAGGAAAAAATTAAGGTTGCCGATCGTAATAATATCTTCTGTCATTGTCGTTTTTGTGGATATGAATGGGTTGATTCTGATTTAAAGCCTATTTGTAAAAGTTGTGGTAGCAAGGATGTGGAATCTATTTCTTGTTGGCAATTTCCTGATGGTTAATTAATAGTATTTGCCTGTATTTTCTGTTTTCAAAAAAAAATTCAGCTTAAATTAATTGGTTTAGAAATCTTACTTTTTTTAGCAAATTAGCTAACAATAAACAAACTAAAATAATCGAGATAAAAATAACTTCTATTTCCCCTAGAAACCAATATTTTCTGGAGATAAATTGCACTGCTAGATAGACTAAAAAATAATGAAAGCAATATATTGGTAAAGAATTATTAGCTAAGATTTCAATGATTTTTGGTGGCTGAGATGGTAAATATTTTATCCCACAATAGGTGATAATATAGGAGGTTAAAACAAGAGAAATCCTAGAGTATGGCGGTAAATTATAAGTGGTAATTAATCTCTTATCCCAAAAATCATAAATCCCTAGAAATTGCCATTCTATGATGATGGTAAATATATTTAGTAAAATTAAAATTATAAGTATTGTAATTGGTATTTTATTAGAGAATTTATTATCAGAATTAAACTGGATATACAATAAGTAAGCAGTAAAGATATAGGGGAAAAAATTTACAGGATTCCAAGTCGATACCATCCATTGCAACTCTATTTTATAACCATAAACGATTAGAAATGGCAGGATAGTTATTAGGGAAACACTAGCAAACAATAATACAATGTTACTAATTAAATTCTTATTATTCAAGAAGTTATTAGCACAAAATCTCTCATAATATTTAGCAAGATATTCAGCAAAGATAGTCAAAATGATTAAAGAGATTAAAAAATAAAAAGGAGTATTATTTGCAGATAAAATAGATTGGATAATAGATGAAATCGAGGAAAAATTTAATGCTCTTACAGTGGGTAACGGATATTCAAAATTACGATGGAGAATCCATCTAAATAAACTCAAAGAAATTGTCCAAAAAAGAAAAAGTGAACTTAACTTAATTAATCTTTTGAGAAAATAATCTTCTTTAAAATTGTGATTGAAGAAAAAAAGAAATAAAGATATTTGGAAAAAAATTGGAACAGCTAAGAGAAAAACATTATAGAAAAGGACATTAAAAACATAAATTGCAGTTTGATTTAAATTAAAACAATCCTCAAAATTAAGGAAAAGATGAGTTGCAACTACTGCTAAACAAGCAAAAGCTTTTAAGTAGGAAAATCCATGTATTTTAGTTTTTTCTAGATTAGAATTTATTGACAAGATTAAACTTCCTAAAGGTTATGATGAAATTAAGTTAAATTATGAATAGTTTAAATATCAAATTTTATTGCTTTAAGTTGATGATTAAAACTTGAAGGTTATTTTTTTATTAGAAAATTCTATGAGAAAATTCCATTAGAAATTGCCATTAGAAATATGTTCCAAAATATCCATCGACATTAGATAGATTCAATTAAAATAGAACTTAGAACAATTAGTATTTAATAAAAAGGTAGAAAAAATGTTTGAATGGATTAATTCGTTATTAGGTCGCTACCCAGAGAAAATCAAAGCTAATACAGAGATATATACATGGCAAACCTGTCCATTTTGTATTAAAGCAAAATTATTATTGTGGTGGAAAGGAGTTGATTTCACAGAATATAAAATTGACGGGGATAACCAAGCTAGAGAAAAAATGGCAGAAAGGGCTAACGGTAAACGAACTTTACCACAAATTTTTATTAATGATAACCATATCGGTGGTTGTGACGAACTTTATACCTTAAATGGCAAAGGGCAATTAGATGGATTATTATTCCAAAGTGCCAACAATTAAGAATAAGTCATCTATAAATAATTAATTGAAAAAATCTAAGCATTACTCCCAGCAATCCAAAAGAGGAAAAACAGGAGTAATGCTTTTTGGTTAAACCTTGCTTGCTATTAAGCTTCGCTTTCGATTTGAAGGAATAAAAGTCCCATTACAACAGCAGGCATAAGTAAGCCAACAGCAGGAACTAGAATAGAAGGTAAGAAAGAAGCTGCGTATACACCAGTCATATCAAATTTTCCTATTTTAATAAAGTACACTTACAAATATGGATATTACTGGGAACCAGACCGAAAATCGATCGATTATAAAGATTCTTAACAAAAATGGATTCCAAAGCGAGTTAGAGTTAGGCTACAGAAAAAGTTTTTATTTTCTATCACAATTTAGACTGAAAAAACAATGAGTATACTTCAAACTGAAGATCCCCAAGTAGGGAATTTAGCAACACCTCTTAATTCATCTCCTTTCAGTAAAGCTTTTATCAATGCTTTGCCTGCTTATCGTCCTGGATTATCTCCTAACCGCCGTGGCTTAGAAGTTGGCATGGCTCATGGTTACCTTTTATTCGGGCCTTTTGCTTTACTAGGGCCATTACGTAATAGTGATTTAAGTTTGACTGCTGGTTTACTAGCAACTATTGGATTAGTATCCATTTTAACTATTACTTTATCTATTTATGGTGCAGTAGGATCCGGCAAGCCTGCTGAAACTCTTACTACTCCAAATCCTCCTGAGGAATTAGGAACCAAAGAAGGTTGGAGTGAATTTGCTACTGGTTTCTTACTTGGTGGTTGTGGCGGTGCATTTTTTGCTTATTTCCTTTGCCAAACTCCTTATTTAGAGTCTATCTTTAAATTGGCTCTTGGTCTTTAATTACCTTGGTTTTTAACTAAACAATTTTTTCAAATATTGGATTTTTTTATAGAAAAGCTCAGTGTTTATACTGGGTTTTTTGTATTTTTAGGGATATTAAACTAAACAATAATATTTCTCTAAGATTAATATATAGATAATTAAGCTTTATACGGATTTGTTTTTAATAATGTATAGAGTTAAAAAATCCTAAATCTAGGATAATTAACCAAAATCCATCATATATATCAACTCCCCATTCTCCCACTCTCCCATTCTCCCACTCTCCCATTCTCCCACTCTCCCCATTCTCCCCATTCTCCCATTCTCCCACTCTCCCCATTCTCCCCATTCTCCCATTCTCCCACTCTC
>JANQIW010000012.1 GCA_028281945.1 Prochloraceae cyanobacterium PL24a_bin.78 | reverse complement strand
GGGGAGATGGGGAGATGGGGAGATGGGGAGATGGGGAGATGGGGAGATGGTGAGATGGGGAGAATGGGAGATGGAGAGAATGGGAGAATGGGTGAATGGGTGAATGGGTGAATGGGTGAATGGTTTATGGGGAGAATTAGAATTTTTAAATTTAAGTTATTCAGATTTAATAATTGCAGATAAATCTAAATCGGTTTTTCCTATCTGGTTTAAATTAGCCTTTCGCCCGTTGTCACTATAAATAAGTTCAATATCTAAATAATTATCAGGTTTGTATGGCAGACGTTGTGCCCACTCAATGGTTGTAATTCCAGGCATTACTTCTATACCTTCCCAGTAAATTTCAGGAGTTAATGCTTGGATATCTGAAGGAGATAAACGATATAAATCTAAATGATATAATGGTAAACGTCCTTGAGTATATTCATTAATTAAAGTAAAAGTAGGACTTAATATTAATTTTTTTATTCCTAAACCACTACCAATTCCTTGAATAAGGGTTGTTTTTCCTGCACCCAAGTTACCATTTAACAAAATAGTAGTTTTTTCTGGTAAATATTCACCTAATTTTTTCCCAAAATTATAGGTTGCTAGGGCATTGGGTAACATAATTTTTTGCATAATCATAATAAAAGTCGAGTGAGGAGAGGAGAGAAGGAAGCATATCGAGAGTAGATACAATAAATTTTTGTTAATTAAAGCAGGTATTTTAGAAAATTGATCTGAAAAAATACTGTTTCCATAATAACTTTTACCCCTGATTTATTTTTAAGATTTTCTCAAAAGAACCAGATTAAGAATGAAATTTTTTTATTTCTTATTTCTTACTTTGAAAAGTTACCGCCATTTGCCACTATACCATCTAAAGGCAACCCTTGCTACACGATGGGGATCATGACGAACATAACCTTTTTCTTCATTTTCATCAATCACATTAGCCAGAACAATTCTGCGGCCTATTCTAGCAATTTCTTCTCGATCGACAAATACCGGATGAGAATTTTCCTTAGCATAACGCATTAAAGATTCAGCAGAAGGAGGTTGACGGTGAACCAAAACAGCATCAAATAACTTTTCCGGAGCAACAGCATCAATAGCCTTAATATGATCCGAAACACTATAACCATCAGTTTCACCATGTTCAGTCATAATATTACAGATATAAAGTCGAGGACTCTGACTTTTAGCAACAGCATTTCTAATATCTGGAACTAAAAGATTAGGAATAACGCTGGTATAAAGACTACCGGGACCAATAATAATCAAATCAGCTTCTTTTATAGCCTTAATAGCAGCAGGTAAAGCCTCAGGATATTTAGGAATACAAGTAACTTGTTTGATTTGTCCTTCAGCTTTAGAAATATTAGATTCCCCAACAATAACCCTTCCATCAGTCATTTCCGCCTGCAAACGGACATCACTTAAAGTAGCAGGAAAAACTTTTCCCCTCACAGCTAAAACTTTTGAACTAGCAGCAATGGCTCTTTCCAAATCTCCAGTCACTTCAGACATGGCAGTAAGAAACAAATTCCCAAAACTATGGCCATTCAAACCATCTCCAGCTTGGAAACGATATTGAAACAATTCAGTTAATAACTTTTCCTCATCAGCCAAAGCAGCTAAACAGTTACGAATGTCTCCCGGAGGTAATACCCCCATTTGTTCTCTGAGTCTACCAGAAGAACCCCCATCATCTGCTACTGTGACAATGGCTGTAATATTGGCACTATATCTTTTCAATCCTCTAAGTATAGTAGAAAGACCTGTTCCTCCACCAATGGCAACGATTTTAGGGCCACGATTGAGGCGACGATATGCTAAGAGAGTATCGACTAATTCTTCTTCTCCTTCATGATGAAGAGCTTCGGTAATGGATCCTACTGTACGTAATTGCCCCCAGAAAACAAAGAATAATCCTAAGATGATGGCAATAGGTGCTGATACGTAACGAGGGATAATTCTAGCAATTGTTTCGATTCCTTTGGAAATCAACTGAATTAAATGATATGTTGGTGTAAGTTCGCTCCAGATGGCTAATCCCAAAGTTGTTAGAAATACACCTAGGGCACTAACCAATAGCCAACGTTTGATTGATAATCCAGGGGATAGCCATTTAAACCAATGATTGATTTGGTTGGAATTCCAATTGATCTTCAAGAATTTTTTCATATCTTGTTTAACCATCTTCAAGAAGTTTTGGGTTTAAACATATGGATCTTTTAATTTATTTAATTAAATAGACTAAAAAATAATGCTTTTAAGTTTCCACTTTTTAAAAAATATTAATATTTTTCCTATATTATCTTAAATCAATAAAATGGATCTTTTGGTATGATTAAGGATCTTAAGTTTCAATTATGAACAAGCAAATTATTTTAGGAATTGATCCCGGTATTGCTACCGTGGGATTTGGTATTATTTCCTGCCAAAGCTCACCACCAATCGGTAATAGTCTTAAAATTAATCAACCTTCTAGTTTGATTAAACCAATTGAATTACTCGATTTTGGAACCATCGAAACTCCTGCTAAAACTCCTATAGGCCATCGTCTTTGTATCATTTATGATGATTTAAATACTTTAGTTAAAGAAATTCAACCGGATCTTGTGGCTATTGAAAAATTGTTTTTTTATCGGATGAGCAGTACTATTACTGTAGCTCAAGCTAGAGGCGTGATAATGTTAGTTTTGGCACAAAGTAATCTTACCTATGTTGAATTTACTCCTGCTCAAATCAAACAAGCTTTGACGGGATATGGTAATGCTGATAAACATGAGGTTCAATTAGCTGTTGCTAGAGAGTTAGAGTTAGATGATATTCCTAGGCCTGATGATGCTGCTGATGGTATTGCTGTTGCTTTAACTGCTTGGTTTAATCTTTAGTTTTTTTTGTTTGAAATCTTATTTTTTAATTTTATTTTCAATCTTATTTTTTAATCTTAATTTTTTATTTTCAATCTATTTTCTTATTATTTGAAATATTATATCAAAGCTTTTTCTAGATTATTTTCGATTTATTGTAGTTCTTGAACCTCTTTAGGAATAGTAATAGTGAATGTTGTCCCGATGTTTTGTTCACTGCTAACTTTTATTTCACCTTTTAGTAATTCTACTGCTTTTTTTACTATTGATAATCCTAAACCATTTCCTTCAATATCACCAACATTATCTCCTCTTTCAAACAATTGAAAAAGTTTTGTTTGATAAGAATCTGGAATCCCAATGCCTTTATCTTTGATTTCAAATATTATTTCGTTTTCATGACTAATTAATTTTAAAAAGATGTCTCCACCTTTGGGGGAATATTTAATGGCATTAGAAATTAAGTTATTTAGAATATGACGTAATAGTTTTGGATCTAAAAATATTCGATCGCTTTTCACATTGCTATCGAGAATTAAATTATGTTGTTCCGTTAAAGTCGGTTGAAATTCTGCCAAAACAGCATCACAAAAATCTACTATATCAAATTGTTCTGGTTCAACTTTAATTCTATTTTCTTCTGCTTTACTAATCAATAATAAATCTTCTAAAGACTCGTTCATATGGGTTACAGCAGATTTAATAAAATCAAAATATTTCTGTTTTTTATCATCATCAAACTCATTCCCAAAATCTCGAAGCAATTCTGTATAACCTAAAATGCTTGTTAAAGGCGTACGTAAATCGTGAGAAGCAACAGCTAAGGCATGAGTTTTAATCTGATTTACTTTGATTTCTTGAGCTAATTTATGGATTAAATTTTGTTCTTGTTGATGTTTGTATAAAGCTATTTCAATAGTTGTTTTTAATTCTTGAGATTTATAAGGTTTTACCAGATAACCATAGGGAGCGGTTTGTTTAGCTCGATCTAAAGTTTGATTATCAGCATAAGCACTAAGATAGACAATAGGAATACTTAGTCGATGGTAAATTGTTTCTGCTGCGGTAATACCATCTAGATCTCCTTTTAACATAATATCCATCAGAATTAAATCAGGAGGAAATTCACTACTTGTTTGAATTGCTTTTTCCCCAGAATCAACAATAGCAGTGACGTTGTATCCCAAACGTTTCAAGTCAAGACTCAGACTTTCAGCGGCGATTAATTCGTCTTCTACTATCATTATTTTAACAATATTCATAATTTTAAATCCTATCTTTGTACTTTAATTCTGAAAAAATCAAACAAAAAGATGTTCCAGAAGATGAAGTTGTTAATTGAAGATTACCATCTAATTGTTGGGTTAAAATACGTACTAATCTTAAGCCTAAAGAAGGGCTTTCTTCCCAATTTAGATTTGGTGGTAAACCTATTCCATTATCAGCAACAGTGAGATACATTTTGCTATGGTTGCTTACTTCTAATTGGATTTTAATTTCTCCATAATCTCTGTCAGGAAAAGCGTGTTTAAAGCAATTAGTGATTAACTCATTAATTAGCAAACCACAGGGAATAGCTGTTTCTAAATTCAGTTTAATAGAAGCTACCTTGATGGTTGATTTAATATTTTTGGTACTATTATTGTATGATAAAAAGAGATTGTTAATCAATTTTTTGATGTATTCGGTAAAATCTATTTGAGCTAGATCGTTAGATTGATAAAGTTGCTCATGAATCATTGCCATAGTTTGAATTCGATTTTGACTATCTTGAAATAAACTAATAGCTGCTTCATCTTCTATGTAGTTACTTTGAAGATTGAGTAAACTAGAAATTACATAGAGATTATTTTTAACCCGATGATGGATTTCTTTAAGTAATACTTCTTTTTCTCTGAGAGAATCTAGAAGTTGATTTTTTGCTTGTTTGCTTTCGGTAATATCTGTAGCGACACCAAGAAAATAAAAGGTATTACTGTTAACAAAAGATAGGGGTTTTTTGATGATTTGAAAACAGCGATTTTCACCATTAGACATGGTAATATTTTTTTCAGGAATAAATTGTGTTTGTAAATTATTACAATCTCCGTTTTCTTTACAATTAGGAGTCTCATTTTGAGAAACTTTTGAGGTTTTGCTATTAGTTAAAAGAGAACAACTTTGATTAGCAATTCCTAAATTAAAGTCAAAATCTGCATCAGTTTTTCCGATAAGATTCTCTACATCTGTACCAAATAAATCCGCTGTGGCGACATTGGCAAGGGTAAATCTGCCTTCACAATCTTGAACGAAAATTAAATTAGGATTAGTATCAATCACATGACGCAAAAATTCTTGGCTTTGTTGTAGGGCTTCTTCTGCTTTTTTACGATCGCTAATATCATTAATTACTCCTATAAAATACCTTGATTCTATATTGGATCCTGATACTAGAGAGAGGGTAAGGTTTACCCAAAGTAAACTGGAGTTTTGACATATTAAACGAATCTCTATGGAAAAGGTGGAAATTTCCCCTGATAATAATTTATTTAAGGCAAGGGATGTCTGATTAATATCGTTCTTATCGATAATTTCTGGTAATTTTTGGGCTTTTAGTTCAGACCGTGAATAATGCAAAAGCTCTATAAATCGATCATTTACTAATAAAATCTCTCCTGATATGGCAAATTGAACAATTCCTACTGCTGCTCCATCAAAAATACTCCGAAATCTCTTCTCACTTAATAATAAAGCTGCTTCTGCTTTCTTTCTTTCGGCCATATCTTGTCCGCAAGCAATTACCCCTATTACTATACCTTGGGTATTCACAAGACGATTAACATTCCATAAGATACATTTCTGAGTACCATCACTCGTTAATACAAAAGTCTCAAAATTTCTGGTGGGAATCCCTGCTAATACTTTATTAATGTCTGCTCTAACTCTATTTTTTTCTCCTGAAGGGACGAAACGATCGAAATAATTTTCTTCTAATATGCTTTCCCTCCTATAGCCATATAATTTTTCTGCTTCTTCATTCCATTCTTTAATCTTTCCGTTGGGGGCAAGAACGATTAAAATTGTCCCAGCAGTTTGGATAAAAATCCGTAAAAGGTTCTCACTTTCTCGTAATGCTGCTTCTGTTGACTTTCTTTGAGTTATATCTCGATACAGCCATAAGTAACCTGCATAATTATCTCCCACATAAATAGGAACATAATCTTGTTGAATAATCTTATGATTAGCTAAAGTAAATTCTTCATCGGTAACAATTTCTCGACCATGGATAATTTCCTTTTGCCTTGTGCTCCAAGTTTCTGGTTGAGCAAATAAATGCTGATATTTAAGTGCAAAACTATCGACATCATCAGGAATAGAATCTGAATTAGCTTCAGGAATTTCAAAAAGATCCCAAAATACTTGATTACTCAAAATAACTTGATTATTCTCATCTTTGAGTAAAACCCCTCCTTGAAGATTTTCCATCAGGGCAATCAATCGCTGGGTAGTATATTCCAATTCAGCGGTTCGTTGGGCTACTCTAGTTTCTAGTTGTTCGTTCAATTCAAATAATTTTTGTTGAGCTTCTTTGCTTTCTGTAATATCTCGCGCTACTGCATAAACTGTACCTTCTTCAAAGGGTTGAGCGTTCCAAGATAACCAACGATAGGAACCATTTTTACAGCGGTAGCGATTCTCAAAATTAATGGCGGGGATTCCGGTTTGAAGTCGATGGAATTCTGCAAGAGTAACTTCTATATCTTCAGGATGGACAAAATTAATAAAAGGCGTAACCAACAATTCTTCTTTAGAAAAACCGAGAATAGATTCAAAACTTGGGTTAACTAATTTGAAGAAACCATCAGGCCCAGCAATACAAAACAAATCTAAGGAGAGATTGAAAAAGCGATCTAATTGGGCTTCAGCAGACGATCGCTCTACAGCAGTAGCAATAATGTTGGCAATGGCTTCTAGAAAGTGAACATCATCATGGGTAAAAATGCGATGACGAATACTATGAACTCCTAACACTCCAAAAGGGCGTTCTTTGCCTTTAATAATCACTGTACAGCCACTAATGACATTTTGGTTGTGGAGAAGAGGAGAACCACCAAAACGTCTTTCAACGGGAAGATCTTCAACTATAACTGGTTTTTTTTCTAAAAGGGTATACCCTGCCTGTGAGCGCAAATCTGTAGATACTTTTGCTTGTTTAATCCAGTTTTTGGGCCAACCAACACCCGCTCTCAAAATAAAAGCGGCTTCGTTAGGTAGTAATTCTAAAATTTTGCAGTATTGTACTTTGAGGGTGCGAGAAACTAGGGCTACTGCTTCATTCATTAATTTATCGAGATTGGTTTCTGCTAAAGCTGTATTCCCTAAGGCGGCAAGTGCGGCTTGTTGTTGGGCTTGGATTTGTAACTGTTTTTCTGCTTGTTTGCGTTGTTGGAGTTGGAGTTGGACTTCTTCAAAAAGGGTTGATTGTTGAATGGCTATGGCTACTTGAGTTGCTAGTTTGATTAATAATTCTAGTTCTCTTTGTCTCCAGATTCTGGGTTGAGAGCAGTTTTGCGCTGCTAGTAATCCCCAGAGATTTTTTCCTTGGAGGATGGGAACTACTAAATTTGCTCTTACTTGAATTTTTTCTAGTAGTTTAATATGACATGGAGATAAATTCTCTTGATAGATATCGCTACTTGCTTGTATCCTACCATTTTTATAGGGTTCTACCCAGTCTTTAGCAAAACAATAATCATGAATTACTTGACCTGAAATACTTTTCCAAGGTGGGGTTACTGATTCTGCGACTACTATTCCACTCCAATCTGAGTTGAATTGATATACTATTACTCTTTCTACATTTAAAAATTCTCTTACTTCCATTACTGTAGTTTCGAGTACTTCTTCGAGGTTGAGAGATTGGCGGATATGAGAACTGATTTTTCCTAAAAGACATTCTCTTTGCCAGTGTTGTTTTAGGGATTCGATTAATTCTTGGTTGGAGTTTTGATATTCTGTGAGGGGTTCATCTTCTATTTTATAGGGTTTTTCTGTTCTTAAGTGGCTGATTTCTTGTTGGAGTTTGATCATGTAATTATACATATTACTGGCTTTAAGGGTTGACAGTAATTCTTTGTCACTAATTAAGCCTAGCATTTCTCCTCGATCACCAGTAACAACCAAGTGATGAATCTGTTGCTTTTGCATTTCTTGATATGCCATCCACAATGAGTCATCATGATTTACTGTAAATAACGATCGACTCATAACTGTTTGGGCGGAAATTGTTTTCAAATCTAGTTTTAAGGCTTGAAGTTCGATAATATCTCGTTTAGTTAAAATCCCAATGGGTTTAAAGGAGTGGTTTTCTTCGGTAACTATTACAAAACTTACCTTTTTTTCGCTCATTTTTTGAGCAATTGAGAGTATATATTCTTTTTCTTGGACAAAGATAACTGATTTTTTCATGATATCTTTAACGCAACGCCATTTAAAAAGATCGGAGTTTTGAATAAAATTATTAATGCTTCTAGAGTTAATGATCCCTAATAAAGATTCATCTTCATCTATAATTGGTAAATGATTAATATTAAATTGAAAAAATAAATTGATAACACTAAAAATATCTGGTAATTCTGTCTTTTTTCTAATAATTAAAGGATGGGTCATAACGTTAATAGCTTTTAGTTTTTCTAAATTAATATCATTAGCTATTAACTCTACTAAGTCTTGTTCTGTGATGATCCCTATGGTTTGTGAAAATTCTTGGACTAAAACGCAGCTTATCTGATGATTATGAGTTAAATATTCGTTATTAATAATTTTGCAGTTTTTATCACTCAGCATCCTGATAATATCAGCAACATAATTCTCTGGTTTTACTATTAATGGTAATGGTTCGATGGCTGTATCTATTGCTAAATAATTTAATTTCATCGCAGTTTATTTTTGGATATTTTCAACAAATTAAAAAAAAATTTAGGTTTTAATTGGGGTTATTTTTTAAATGGATGTATTATCTATTTTTTTGCATTGAGATATATTAATTATAACTATTAAAAATTGACACTTCAACAACAGGTGTTTTTATTGTTTAATAATAGTAAAGATTTGAAAATTCTCTGATTTGATCTTTTCCTAAACTTTGTACTTTTTATAGAGAAATGTCACAAAATAAATAGTTAGATTAAAAATAATAAAAAAAATGGAGTGTATACTTTAAAATATGTCATTAAATAAATATTACACCTTAGGAAATACAGGCCTCCGGGTTAGTCGTTTAGCTCTTGGAACCATGACTTTTGGTATGGAATGGGGTTGGGGTGCCGATCGCGATAATGCCTTCAAACTTTTTAATACCTATGTTGATGCAGGAGGAAATTTCCTCGATACCGCAGATCTCTACACTAATGGTACTAGTGAAACATGGCTAGGAGAATTTATCAAAGAGCGCAATCTTCGAGACAAAATGGTTGTGGCTACTAAATTTACATTCAATGGTGAAGCTGGCAATCCCAATGCAGGTGGTAACGGGCGCAAAAATATTCTACGGGCCATCGAAGGTTCCCTTAAACGTCTTAACACTGATTATATCGATCTTTATATCCTCCATGTTTGGGATGGATTTACCCCTCCTGAAGAGGTGATGCGCACTTTAGATGATTTAGTCAGATCAGGAAAAGTACGTCATATCGGTTTATCCAATGTACCGGGTTGGTATGCCTCCCGTGCCCAAACTATTGCCGAATTTCGCGGTTATGAACCAATTTCTGCCCTTCAATTGGAATATTCTTTGGTAGAACGTTCTATTGAGCATGAACTTATACCTTTAGGCACTAGATATGGTATGGGGATTATGGTTTGGAGTCCTCTGGCTAGTGGTCTTTTATCAGGCAAATATAAACCTAGTGAGGAATGGGTTTCAGGTGAAGGTCGTTTGGCTGCAATGAAGGGAACTAATAATCCTGCTTTTCAGAAGTTTACTGAACGCAATTGGAAGATTATTTCCCAGCTTGAGGTTGTTGCGAAAAAAGTCGATCGATCAATGGCCCAAGTTGCCCTTAATTGGATTGCTAATAAACCAGGTGTGGCTTCTGTGATTGTGGGGGCGACGAAAATTCATCAGTTAGAAGATAACCTGAAGGCCCTTGATTTTGAGCTTCCAGAAGAATTGGGATGGAGTCTGGAAGAAGTGAGTAAGCCTGATATCCCATATCCTTACAGTTTCTTTCAACAATCAATTCAAGGGATGCTTTATGGTGGTGCGACTGTCGGCAGTAAACCTTCTGGTTATTTTCCCATGATTGAAACCAGTGGTAGTGGTGCTGGTGTTAATGTGGATGATAATCAAAAGTAGAGTAAAGAAAAATGGATTATCAACAAGCTGGTGTAAATATAGAAGCAGGCCGCTCTTTTGTTAAGCAAATCCGTCAAAGGGTGGAAAGCACTTATGGGAAAGAAGTATTAGGAGGATTGGGTAGTTTTGGTGGGTTTTTTCAGCTTCCATCGGGATATCAAGAACCGGTTTTAGTTTCAGGCACAGATGGAGTGGGCACAAAGCTTAAAATTGCTGGGGCGGTTAATTCTCATGATACGGTTGGTATTGATTTAGTAGCGATGTGTGTTAATGATATTCTGACTTCTGGTGCTAAACCTTTATTCTTTTTAGATTATTTGGCGACTGGAAAACTAAATCCTTCCCAATTGGCAGAAGTTATTGATGGGATTGTGGAGGGTTGTTTGGAGAGTGGTTGTGCTCTTTTGGGTGGAGAAACTGCTGAAATGCCGGGGTTTTATGCGTTGGGTGAATATGATTTGGCTGGTTTTTGTGTGGGAATCGTAGAAAAAAGTCAGTTGATTGATGGGTCAAAAATCAATGTTGGGGATGCTGTGATTGGTTTGCCAAGTAGTGGTGTTCATAGTAATGGGTTTTCTTTGGTAAGAAAAATTATTGAAGTTAATAATCTGACATGGGATTTTGTGCCAGATTTATTGGGAAAAAGTCTGGCTAGTGTGTTGTTAACTCCTACTCGTATCTATGTTAAATCGGTTTTAGAGGGTATTAATTCTGGACTTAAAATAAATGGAATGGCTCATATTACTGGTGGTGGTTTGCCGGAAAATTTACCTCGTTGTTTGAATCCTAATCAAGCTGTGAAAATTTATCCTGATAGTTGGGAAATTCCCCCTGTTTTCCGTTGGATAGCTGAAGTTGGTCAGGTGGAAGCTTCTGTTATGTTCGATACTTTTAATATGGGAATCGGTTTTGTGTTAATTGTCCCTTCTGATCAAGTGATTTCAACTCTCGGTTGGTTTCAATCATGCTCCATAGATGCTTATCCTATTGGGGAAGTAATTGATGGGGATAGGAAAGTTATGGGTATTCCTCTCTAATCTTCAAAGCTGGCAATAATATCAATTTTCCAAAAGTAAGATAGACTTCTGCTTACGCAGAGGCTACGCCAAAGGTGGGGAGAAGACAAGGAGCACAAGGGGTACAAGGGAGATAGGTTTTGGGTTAGAAATCAGCAGGTTTTGGATAGCTTTAACTCTATCATCGTTTTATAAAATTGGTATAAGATAGCTTCTACATCAATTAGTTATAAGATTTGTATTGTTTCTTTTCGAGATCATACATTTTCTATATTTCTATTTCTAGGTGGTTTTACTCAATTCAATGATGTGAATAGAATATTAGTATCGGTTGTTCAAAGAACTTTGAGAAAATAACTCAGTCAAGAAACCCGGACAAAAACTTATCAAGAATTGATAAGAGAGTATTTATTATTTAAGAAATGAATATTTTCTAGGGATTAGTAACACTCAATTCAGCAGCTTGGTTGAAAGACTTAGTTAAATAATTGCTCAAAGGACTTTGCTCAAAGATTAGGTTAAAACAAGCCTGCCTTGAATGGGCTTAGTCGAAATATTTGGAGGCAAAACCATGATTAAGAGCCTTGTTGCTGAAAAGACACAACCAACAGATTTACTAACGGTAAAACCTATTAAGACTGTTGTCAAAAGTAAATGGTTTCCTAGAGTGTTTCAGATAGTAACCTTGGTGGTTTATCTGAGTGTAATTGTATTTGGTCTCTTTGGAGCTGCCAATCAATCTGGATTCTTAAATCCGGGTGCATTTCTGGTTTGGGTGATTTGGTGGCCAGCCCTTGTGTTTGTAGTGTTATTTGCCGCTAGGAGTTGGTGTACAGTTTGTCCTTTGCGCCTAGTATCCCAAGCAATGGACTCTCGAGGATTTAACTTCCGAGTACCTAAGTTGATTAAAAAGCATCGCCTGACCATCGCTCTGGGGGTTTTCTTCTTACATTCTGCCATCGTGTCTTTTGGGGTAGATGATGTGGGTTGGTTGACAGCAGTTTATCTGCTGATTTTGCTTTCTTTACCTCTAATAGTTTCGTTGCTATTTGAACCCAACAGTTTTTGTCAGTCGTTTTGTTTGGTTAGTGGATTTATTGGTAGCTATGCCAAACTCAGTCCCACAGAACTGCGATCGGCTGATCCCCAAGTATGTAAGCAATGTCATTCCAATGCCTGTCTGAAGAATTGCCCGAGTGAATTGTACATGGGGACCTTGGACAACAATGAAACCTGTTTACTCTGCTTCGAGTGTGTCAAAAACTGTCCTAATGACAACATTCGCTTTAGCTGGCGAGCACCATTTAAAGATCTCTGGGCATCACGAAAACAATCAAGTTTCAATGCTTTGATTGTAGTGCTACTTCTGGGGTTCATGATTGAAGAAGTGGGAGAAGAATGGGAAGTTGTTGAGGAAACCGTAACTGCTGCGCCTCGGTTTTTAGCAAATCTGGGGGTTCCAGCCAGTTTCTATGGTTACAATTGGCTTGATGCCCTGTGGCTTAATCTAGTATTGCCTTTGGCTATTGTGCTTGGTGGAGCTTTGGTGGCGCGGTTGTTTGCGGGTAAGGGCAAGATATTCAACTACGCCACAACTTATGCTTGGGGCTTTACACCACTGATCTTCAGCCTGCATCTGAGTAAAATGTTTCACCGTTTGAATGGGAATCTAGGATTTGCGCCTTATGCTTTGACTAATCAAGCTGCTCAGATGAGTTCTGAAGAGATTGCTAATGTTGAAACTGCACCTATGTGGCTCGGCCAAACTTTGGAAGGCTTGGTCATTTTTGGTATGGTGACACTGGGATTACTGGCTTCGTTTTACGTCATTTATCGCTTGTCTCAAACCTTTAAAGAAGCTATTGTTGGTCATCGCAGTGCCATCGCTTTTTACTTCACAACTGCCCTTTCTGGTGTAGTATTTCTAGCCACCATTAGCCATTGGTTTGCCTTGGGATAAGCTAGGGTTATATCAATTTTGTTTAACTCTGTATTTGAAAGACAAATTGATATTACGGAATGATTACTAGATCATGAAGTCCTCGCGTCACTGGAATTGTATAACCAGTTTGCTTGAGGCGGGGTTGGCTTCCGCTACGATTGACATTCCAAAAGCCGATATAACCATTCTCAGGCAGTTTATCTTCACCTTTACCATAATGGTAAATAGCAATGGCAACATTCTCACCATTTTTATCAAAAGCAGCATCTTCAGGTAAAATACCTTCATAATGATATTCACTTAACCATTTGAATGTTCCAGTTTCCTGATCGTAGGCAACAAGAGTAAGAGAACTATAATCCCTTCTCGCCCAAATATTTGCAGGAAAGAAGGTAGCTAAATAGCTACGATTCATATCCACAGTGACGATCAAATCTCCTTGGGGCGAAATATCAAACCCTTCCGGAGAATAACCTACTGTCACTCGATCGGTAATTTTATGCTCCCCATTTTCAGACCAGCGAATAGAAGCTAATTCACCAGGAGGGTTGAGTAAAAAACTGATAGGAGTATTGCCACGTGTTGACCATTTGGTATCCGTTGTGATTAAATGTTGCCCATCTTTGGAAAAGGCAATTTCTGCTAAATGATTACCTACTAAAATAGGTTGGCCCATTTGGGTTATGGAAGTGGCAACTCCAACTTCATTATTGCTAATGCGCCAAAAAGCGATTTCCTGATTATTGATATTACCAGCTACAATTTTTCCATTTTTATGCAAAGCTAACGATCGAATCCCACCACGCCCATAATTATCTTGAGGTACATCGATATTAAAGGATTTAATCTCCACTGGCAAACCATTTTCGAGATCGACGATAACGATTTCCCCTTCAGTATCATCACTAGCCATGGCTAAACGCAATCCATCACCGCTTACCATTACTGTGTTGGGGTTAATAGGCACTTCATAGGTACGAATCAGTTTAGGATTTCGAGGATTGGAGACATCATACACTGATAAACGGTTACCTTCGGGGAATTCTAAAAACACATTCTCATAAGCTTCAACTTCAGGGGGAGGTGTGCCTCGGGTTTCTACCACATAAGCAAACCTTCCATCAGGAGATACATCTAACACTAATGGCCATGAAATTACCGAATTGGGTGCAGGTAATTCTGTCACACTGGGGTTTTGGGGATTAAGAGGCAAAGGGGTAACACTCAAAGTATCCTGCTTTCCTTCTACTCGTTTCAATACCCCGTCGGCATAACCAGTGGCAATTATATCGGCATCGGATACACCTAAAAGGGCACTCCCTTCAAAAGCTGCTGTGCCTGTAACGGGAGTCATGGTTGGGCGTTTGGGATAGAAAGCATATCCCACAACAACCCCAATAGTTACTAGGGAAGTAAAGGCAATGGTGGTATATTTTAAGATTTTCTTCATGGCTTTTGCTTTTTTTGTATTGAGTTGTTATTGAAATCAAAACGTTACAATTATTTACAAAGCTTAAACCTTGGAGTATACTCCACTGTCAAGGGAAATTTTTTTTTAGTAAGAAGTAATATTAAATTTATTTTGTTAAATACATTATGCTAATTGGTGAACTTGCCCAAAAAACTGGGCTTTCAAAGGATACGATTCGTTTTTATGAGAAAATTGGCCTGATTATGCCTTCCCATCGCAAGGTTGGAAGTGGTTATAAAGAGTATGATGATGCTACGATCGATCGACTTGTTTTTATAGGCCATGCAAAAGCTTTAGGTTTTACTCTCAAGGAAATTGAGCAAGCGATTAATCCATGGCGAGAGGGTGAGTTTTCTAAAAATGAAAAACTTCAAATCTTAAAAGGCAAAATTCATGAGCTAGATCAGAAAATTGAACAATTTAATAATATTAGAAACCATTTAATAACTAAGTTAAATAAGGTGGAGCAAGGATTACTCTAAATAGGATGATTTTTTTGATAGATAAAAAATTTTTATAATTTAAATCTTTTTACTCGACATGATGAAAATTAGTAAAATCAATATAACGATCGCCATTACGAGTGTTCTTAACGATATCAACAAAACGCTTATTCCAGAGAATATCCCTTCCCCCATAGGAATGACGAGTTTGTAAAAGCTTCCCAACGGTTTCATCCATGCCAGATAAAGAAGCCACAACCATTGCCCTTTTGTGTTCTAAACTTTCAGATGTACAACCGTAAAGAGGACTATCTTCATCAATAGGGTGCATTAAAGTCCAACTCATGCTAAAAGAATGATTATGATGTTGTAATAATTTCAGTTTATGAACCCGATACATAAACTCACCTTCTATACTAATCTCATCTTGGCCTAGATAAAGATTCATTTCTGCTTCCACTATCCGGTTGCGACGTTGATTTGCGGCCCGAAACATCAAAGTAGGAATACCATTATACTTAGTTATCACCGCAACTTGACTAAATAAAATTCTTGCTGTTGGCTTAGAGAAGTGACTAAATGCCAAACCTGTCATTAGAGCAATGCTTAACATCCCAATAAATGCCTCGATGGCAGCTAAAAGATTTGTATATATAGTAGTGGGATACATATAACCATAACCAATACTAGATAAGGTTTGGACACTAAAGAAAAAAGTATCAAGAAACGAACCGGGAGTGGCATTAGCGATTCCGCCTTTATCCAAGAGATAAGCTAAAGCAAATAAAGTATTAAACCCTAAATAAAATACAACCATCAATATACAAAATAAACCCCAAGGAATGGTGAGGAGTAAATGATATGGTTCCCTCCAATAGGAATACCACCTATTTAAACCTGATATTTCTAATTTGCCGTCTTTTAAAGAAATCCTAGTTTTTGGTGGTAAGGCTTTTTTGTCATCAAGATGTAATTTAGTCTTCTTTTTATCTTTTAAATTAGTTTCCATTAATTTTGATTTTAAATTCTAATTCCATAAATTTTTAATAATTCCTTTATACCATCAACCTAGGGTAATTTTAGTACGAATCAATACTTCTTTTTTAGTTTTTAGTAGATGTTTGGCAAAATTTATAGGAATTGGGGATTAACAATTAATCTTAGATAAAATTGTGAGTTTTTAAAGATTTTAATGCAAAAATATTTTTTCTAAGACAGATTCTATCTTGATTTTTTTGAGGAAATTTTTAGATTTTTTCTTAGATTTTTTCTGGGACATATTCTATCATGACAATTCCTTTAGGATTATAAACTTTAACATTCATTCCAGTAGTTTTACTAATATTTTTTAGAGTATTTTCTACACTTAAAATATGTTGTTGAAGTTGACTTTGAGTATTAAAATCTCCTTCTTGTTTTGCCTGAATATTTGTTTCCCAAATTTGCTGCATATAAGAAGATGTTAATCTTAATTCGATGGTTTCATCTTGGAATTGGTAGTTACAGATTCTAGGAGTAATTATACAAACTTTTTGCAGATCACTTTTAGCTTTTTCTAAAGCTAGAGCGGCTTGTAATTTGACTTTTGCTTCTACGAAAGCGGTGGTATATTCATCAATAGTTGGTTGTAATTGACGATATTGATAAGTATTTTGAGGGATTTGCTGGAGATAATTAATAACATAATTCCAATGATTAACAGCAGTAGACCACTGATTTTTTTCTTCAGCTAGTTTAGCTTTTTCCACATCTTCTACAGCTTTTTCATAGAGATTTCTGGCTAATTTTTCTTCCTCTTTATGTTTTCTAACTGCTATTAATCTGCTTGTATATCTTTCCATCGATCGTTTAGCTTGAAGAGAAACAGTTGTATTTTGAGGAATATATTCGAGTTTTTTAATGGCACTAATCCAATTATTTTCTGCCATTTCCCAGTTTTCTATAGATTGAGCGACGTTAGATTCTATTTGAGCTAAATTCGCTTTTTCTTGAGCTAACTTAAAGTTTTCTACCGCATTTTTTTCTCTTAATAAATACTCGTTAGTTTGAGCTAAATTTTGTTCATATTCTGCGATTTTATTTTGGGTAAAGGAAGAAAATTCTAAAGTAGAAGATGCTTGTTCTAAATTCCCTATTGCATCTTGCCAAAGTTCTTGAATTTCTTGCCAATCAGAAGGTAATAAAGGTAAATTTTCTGTTTTTTGGTTAGCAACTTTTGCTGTGGCAATGGCATTAATTATTCTTTCTAAATTGGTTAATTTTGTTTCATATTCTTGAAGAATATTTGTTGCTTCTGAGTAATAAGTAGACCATTGGGGAATACTTTCTAACAGATTTATAGATGTTTTTAAGTCAACTACAGCTTTGATAATTTGATTTAAAGATGAATCTCTATCTAAGATTTCTGATGAAGAAAGAGCTAAATTTTGAGCATCAGAAATTGTTTGACATTTTCCAATAACACAAGGGCGAGTTAAGGCATACATCACTCCAAATACACAACCAAAACTAAGAAGATAAATAGCAATACTTTGGTATATTTTCCTTGATAAATTTGGCTTTTTTTCTAGTGGTAAATCGTGAGATTCTAACTGAGATTTTAAAACAATAGAATCCCATAACCAAGAAGAATCATTTTGATCGAGATAGTTATTTTTTTTAAGAATAAGTCCCTCTGCTAAATCAGAATTATCTTCTAAAGAAGAGGATTTTTTAACAATAGCATTGGGATTAAATTCCCCATTCCAGTTAATTGTTTCTCCAGAAATATCTCCTGAAGGTAATAGTAATTGGTTTTCTCCTTTGACTACCAAATACATTTGAATTTCTCCAGTAATTCCCCTTTCTGATAAAGTAGAACGGATTAAAGCAAATAATCGTTTTGGATAGGGCATAGAAGCTTCAGAATAATGGATAAAGATTGCTAAAGTTTTGCCTTTTTCTAAACAAGTAACTTCCATTGGGATGATAGCAAAAGGCTCTAAATTAATCTTATTTTCGAGAATTTGTTCGAGGGTTTTTAAGTCGATGGATTTAATATTAATAGTCATAGGAAAAAATGAAAATGAATAGTTGGTGATTAATACTTAAGGATTAATACTTAGTTGTCTGTTATGGATGTTTATTATGGTAAATTGGAGTAGGACATTAAGATTATATTAGTCTTTTTTGCCTAAATTTTATATTTTATTAAGATTTTTAATTAGAGATCAAAAAATATTCTTCAAAAGCCCAAGATAGAAGCTTTTATTAAAATTAGTTATGGTGATACGGATTTTATAAAATAATGATAGAGTTTAAAAATCCTAAATCTAAGATAATTAAGGAAATTTTATTTTCCCTACTCTTGACTATCAAAGGATAATTCTCTATCTCCCCATTCTTCAAATTCTCCCCATTCTCCCCATTCTCCCCATTCTTCATCTATATCACTATTAAAGAAAAATGAGATAAATAGAAAATCCATTCCCACCTAAACCTTCCCGAAAATCAAGGAATCTCCGTCAGAATGGAAAAATAACTATTATGCTAGAAATATCCATATCCCCCCGTAAGGGATGTTAAATTTAGAAATAATAGGCATCGAGGTAGAAAACGTGGTAGCAACCCCCCAACAACAACAACCAACTCAATCTCAAGATAATGCTGTAGACAAAGTGGCGGTATTATTAATGGGCTATGGCGAGGTAGAAAGTTATGATGACTTCGCTAATTACAACGAGCAAGCTTTAAATTTACTGACGGCAAAATTTGCCCCAGTGCCAACTTGGATATATCCTCCTATGGCTAAGTTGTTGGCAATGTTTGATTTGCATGAATGGAGCCATCAACATGACAAGTTTATTTCTCCACACAATCACATTTTTGAGCATCAACGGGCTGGTATTGAAAAAAATTTACAAGCTAAGTGGGGCGATAAAGTTAAGGTGTTTAAGGCTTTTAACTTTTGTGCTCCCTATCTTCCTGATCAAGTTTTGGCTCAAATTAAGGAAGAAGGTTTTGATAAAATTCTCATTTATCCTTTGTTAGTTGTGGATTCTATTTTCACTAGCGGTATTGCTGTAGAGCAGGTTAATAATGCCTTGGCTGATATGGCTTCAGGTACTGAACACTGGGTGAAGGGTATGCGTTATATTCCTTCCTTTTACGATCGGTTTGAATATATTAAGTTATTGGCTCGCATGGTGGAAGAGAAGGTTAACCAAGATTTATTGAAGGCTCATCTTCCTTCTCAAATTGGTATTATTCTGTTAAATCACGGTTGTCCTCATGAGGCTAAAGGATTTACTTCTGGGATTGAAGAAAGTCAGCAACTATATGAATTAGTAAGGTTACGTTTGATCGATCGTTTTCCTTTAATCTCAGTAGGTTGGTTAAATCACCAAACACCTTTAATCAAATGGACTCAGCCAAATGCAGAATTAGCGGCTAAAAATCTAATTGAATTGGGTGCGAAGGCAATTGTTTATATGCCTATTGGTTTTGCGACAGAAAACCATGAAACTTTATTAGATGTTGACCATATTATCGAGGGTCTAAAGAAAAAACATTCTGATGTTACTTACCTTCGTATGCCTTGTGTTAATGATAATCCAGAATTCTGTCAAATGGCGGCAGAATGGGCAAATGAGCATATTGAGGCCTTATTATCGGAGCAAAGTTTATCGGTTAATCCTCAGTTAGCGACTTCTATGGCACAAGCTTCTCATTCTCATCATCATCACCATCATGGAGATGGCCATCATCATCATCACTAATTGCATCAAGTAATAACTCATAAATAATAATAATTAATAACTTAAGAAATGAAAGATATAGAAAACAAGGTAAACTAGATAGATTTGTTTATTCCTTGCTTTTACTTGTCTTCATTTTTTTTTGATTGGTTTTCCCTATGATTAAATATCTACTCCTATATAAGTGTTAGAATAAAAGTTATGATATAAAATCATCCCTTATGAACGACATTTTAAAAGAAACTGTATATATCGAAACTAGTATTATTGGTTATCTCACTGCTAGACCTACTTCTAACCTTATTGTAGCAGCTAATATGCAAACAACAAAGAGTTGGTGGGATAATAAACGAGATAACTTTGACATTTATATTTCCGAGATTGTCATTGAGGAAGTAAGTAGAGGTGATTCAGAAATGGCTGCACAGCGGCTGTCTATAGTGAAGGATTTTCCCTCTCTTGAAGTTACCAAAATATCGGTTAAACTAGCCTCAGAATTTATAGCAAAAAGCAATCTTCCACCATCTGCTTATGATGATGCTATTCATATAGCAATAGCTACGATTAATGAGTTGGATTATTTGCTAACATGGAATTGTAAACATATTGCCAATGCTCAAATACAAAAAAAACTAAGAGAGATTGCTGAGAGTTTTAGTTACAAGCTACCAACAATTTGTACACCAGTTGAATTAACAGGAGGATAAAAAAATGTGGGAAGATGAAGTTCTTGATGAAATATATAAGATAAGAGAACAACACGCAAAAGAATTTAATTATGATACTAAAGCAATTGGTGAAGATTGGTTGAGGAGACAAGCAGAAAAAAAACGCAAACAATCGGTTAGTTTATCGACTATGGATAATAGAAGTGCTAAACAAGAAGAAAATGCCAAACAAGAAGAAGTAATACAAACAAAATAGTTTGGTTATAAAAGCAAAATGTTAAGGTAGTAAGTTTTTAGTATTTTTATTACTTATTACTTGATCTCTAAACTTCTTCAGCTCTTGTGTCTCTCCCATGTCCCCAAATTTTTCATCAATGGAGAATGAAGAGGATTTTGTTTTATAAAATATTCATTAAATCTCTTTTGATTATAGTTGGCATAAACCAAACCTTCAAATAAATATTACATAAAAAATCCTGTTTTTAATGGAGCTTATCAAAAAAAATTCTCCCAAGGCAGACGTGCCAACTGTAAACCTCCAAAAAGAATTAAGTAAGTCATCCTAACTCGAAAACTATTGGGTGAACACTGAGCCAAACCCATGATAATTAGAACGTAAGCAAATCCTAAAACAGGTAACAGAAAATAAGTAGTAGCTATAAATATAATTAAAATCCAATTTTGGAGATTCTGTAGGCGAAACTTAGCTGCAAATAAAAAAACAACCGCAACCGCCCCTTCAATAACTAAAGTCCAATAAGAAGCAATCAGAGCAAAACCTTCTAATAAAGGGCTAGTTTCCAAAGGAATATTAAAAGAATTTTGAGGATTGTCTTTAAAAAAATCTTCTAAGAGTTGGTTTTGAGGTAAAACCTGAGGATCGAGTTTTCCCACAAAGGTTGCAAAAGAACTAACCCGATGGTCTATCAAAAATGTAAAATGTAGAAAAGAACCATCTAAATATTCTCCTGAAAGGAATTTCCAAACAGTAGCAAATAAAAAGACTAAACCAACTAAAATACGTCCATTCCAAGCTAAAACAGCATCTGTATTTTTAGATCCAACGGCTAAAGCACATACCAAACACCAATAACTAATCAAAAATTGATGGTTATCAATCCACAACCAGTTAGCGGCATTAATCCACCAGACAAAAGTGCAAATTGCAATCCACAAACCCCGATGAGTTATTAAAGATGGAGATAAAAGCATTAAGCCGCAAATAACCTGCAAAGGTACATCTAAGATCACATTGCTAGAGCCATAAAGCATCAGTAAAATCAGAGTAAGGCGAAGCACTAACAAATGTCGGGGTTGATCTAACAATGTTTTAGCAATAGTTTTGATGCTTTTAAGAGGCTGGTAAGATGACAAAAAATCTTTCAAACTTTTCTTTTTAGATTGAGACGAACTACCATGAGATGAATTACCAGAAAATTTTAATCCCATTCTCCCACCTCAACTACTTGATCAAGGGGTTCAGCTCTAATACTCACTTCAGAATGATTAAATCTAATTCGCCACCATTGCAATCGTACTGCTTTTAGAGTTGCTATGGAATTTTGTTGTGACACTGGATCTGCTGATTGTCTCAGACGATAGAGAGGCAACTCATCATTGGTAGTAGATTTGCCTTGTGGGGAAGGAATAGAATCAGCAACACTAGAATCAGATTCTAAAGCCTTTAGGAGGTTTCTAGTGGTATTAGAGCGAAATCCAACAGGCACAAACTCCTGGGAAAGCAATTTATTTCCTAGTTGGTTCAAATTTACTTTTCTAGGCAAACTTATAATATTGTTTCGAGTTACATAATCTAAATCTCTCAATATATCTAGTTTCAAGAGTCGATTGTCTTGGGAAAGCCCTTCTACGATTAAAACTCGCATGGAAGGAGAATCGATCGCTGCAAACATACCAAATCCACCCCCTTTCCAAGGAGATAAATCTACAGTATGAGCTAAATATATCTGTAATAACCCTACTGTCACCAAAATAAAAGGCACTAACCACCGTTCTAACCAATGTATTTTTGTATTTTCGGCTTTAGATTTGAAAACCATAGAAAAATCCTCAGATTAATTCCCTAAATTAATTCCCTATTAAAGATTGAATTTTATTAAAATCGGTTTTCCCTACGTTCTTGTCGATTTTCTTGTCGGTTGTCTTGTCGGTTTTCTTGCCGGTTGTCTTGTCGGTTTTCTTGTCGATTGTCTTGCCTGCGTTCTTGTCGATTATCTTGTCGATTTTCCCTGCGTTCTTGTGAGTTTTCTGCTATCTCTCTTTCTCTTACCTCTTCTCTAATTCCAGATCTTTCAAATACTTCTTCACCTAAAGAAGATGCAATGGGATCATCAGATTGTAAGTTTCCTCCATTTAGAGGAATATTAGTAGAATTAAAGACACCGGGAGCAATAAATAAAGTTGCTATAGCGATTACAGGCAATAAAATTAAATGTTTCACTAGTTTAATCTCCTTAAAATTAATTTAGTTTATTAACTACTCTAAGTCTTGTAGTATACTCCTTCAATGGAACGCTCATGAGATTTCCAGACCAAAGAATTAACTCTATGGTAAAAATAATTGGGTATTACATTCCCAATCTTTGGCTAATCTCTGGTTATCTTGGCGTAGCCTTGATCTCAGGAGAAAGTAAAAATCACAGTTATTCTCAAAAATAATTATATGTTTTTTACTTAGTTTTTGTTATATAGTTCCTTTAAGCAGTTTTTAAAATTTTACCACAAAGGAATAGTTTTGTGCTATTTAGTGGATTTTTTTTGTTTGTCAAAATTCATATCCAGCTTCTTGAGGGAATGGGGAATTCTTTTGACATTTAGTTAATGTTTACAATGGTAGGATATAGGAAGTTGAGATGCACTAAATCTTAATAATATTAAAAAATTTTTAAATTGTTATGATGATAAGGATAAACTCTTTAACGAAACTAAATTTAGGCTAGGATTTGCATCAGTTGTGCAAGATTACTCAATAAAATTAGTAAGCAAAAACGACCAAAAATCAACCATAATAGATTAACCACATATAGAGAGGAAAAAAATGAAACAAACAGAAAAGACTATTTATCATTTAACTAAATTATTAAACGAACTAGATCCTATAATTGGTCCTATAAAAAAAGATTTGCCAGAAATTAAAGAAGTAATACAAACCAAAAACGACACAAGAGATCTAGCAATGGTTCTTTTCAGATATATTGAACGCGATCGAAGTTTAAAAAATATGATCAGAGATCTAATAACCAATCGAGGAAAAGAAGAAAACGAAGAAGAACTTCCAGATCCCGACTTAGAGTACTCTAATGAAGAAGAAAAATTAGAAAATTTCTTTAAAATACCTTTAACAGAAGCCCTAGATTTATACACTGAACAAGGAGAAGATTACCACGAAGAACCAGAACAAGAAGAAACACAGGAATCCGATCTAGAAAATAAAGAAGAATCATCTGAAGAAACTTCCCAAGAAGGCACTACATTAGAAGAACCTGAAGAAAATAACTTAGAAAATAAACAAGAATCATCTGAAGAAACTTCCGAAGAAGACACTACATTAGAAGAACCTGAAGAAAATAACTTAGAAAATAAACAAGAAAATCCCGAATAAACTAAAATAGAGTGAAAATAACCCAATAATATTCCTTAAAATTATGTCTATGTCTAGTCTTTCTATTATTATTCCTACTCTTAACGAAGGGGCTTATTTAGGATCAACCCTACGCTGTCTTTCCCTGTTAGAGCCATCTCCAGCAGAAATTATCATAGTTGATGGGGGCAGCCAAGATGAAACTCTTACCATTGCCAAACAATATGGTATTACTCCCATATCTTCTCCCCAAGCAGGTCGATCGATCCAAATGAATTTAGGAGCGAAAACAGCCACAGGAAAGTTCTTGTGTTTTCTTCATGCCGATACCTTAGTGCCCCCTGATTTAGTTACTTTGATTGAGACGACATTAGCTGAGCCGAAAGTTGCTGGTGGTGGCTTTATTTCCCTGATGGCAGGGGAAAATACGACTCGTTGGGGCATATCTTTACACAACTACCTCAAGACTTATTATGGGCCTTTAATCTTTCGTCCTCATTTATTTTTCTTTAAAGGACTTCGCTTGTTATTTGGAGATCAAGTGATGTTCTGTCGCCGCTCTGATTTTTGGGAATGTGGCGGATTTGAGGACAATTTACCGATTATGGAAGATGCTCAATTGTGTTTCAAGTTAAGTCATTGGGGGCGTATTCGCCTTCTCAATCGTATTGTGCAATCTAGCGATCGACGGGTGGCTAAATGGGGAATCCTTAAAGCTAATCTCATTTATCTTTGGATTGGTTTTCTCTGGGGTTTTGGGGTTTCTGGTACTTATCTCAAGCAGTTTTATGCTGATATTCGTTAATTGAGACTATTAAATATAATAAATTATTATGGAATTAAGTCAATAATTTAGATAGAAATATAAAAATTACTAGAGATTGCGATAAATTTCTTTCTGATGACCAAGAGAAAGAATTAAAACAAGGAGTTCTTTATCAGTAATTAAATAAACAATTCGATAGTCACCTAAACGAATGGGGTAAAGATTATCTATCCTTCTTCCTTCTTTTGGTATTTTGGCAAATTGCTTATTTGCTTTTGATGACAATACAATTTTGTAATTCATCTGTAATTCATAAACCAAGTTCACCTTTAACTGTTTCCCAAGGAATAATGCCTTCGAGTTTTACCTCTTCCATAGCCTCGGAAGCAGCGACAATATCCAATTCATCCTCCCAAGCCTCAAGTAATTCCAAAGCATAATTAACAACTTCACTTGGAGACTCACCATAACTACCAATAAAATGCTTAAGACGTTTTTCACCTTCAGGAGAAAGAGAGATAGAAATTTCCATAACTGTATAAATTTAAAATATGAATCTAGATATTTCTTCCTCTATTATATCAAATCTAATATCAAATATTAATATCAAAAATTAAACTCAAAATATGAGATAAAAAATCAATTTTTAGAAGCTTCTAACTTCTTACTAACAAAAGACATAGAATAACAACATAACCAATAAAAAATACCAATAAAAACATAAACTTCAGCATAACGCCCTTGGAATTGAGATTGACTTAAAATGGATTTAGAAATACCCAATAAATCAACCAAACCAACAATATAAAACAAAGAAGTATCTTTAAATAAACTAATAAATTGCCCAACAATATTAGGAATAACTGTCTTAATCGCTTGAGGAAGAATGATTAAAATTAAAGTCAAAGGCTGATTTAAACCCAAAGCTTTAGCGGCTTCAAATTGCCCTTTAGGAATAGATTGAAGCCCACCTCTGACATTTTCTGCTAAATAAGCTGCTGTAAATAAAGTCAATCCAGCCATCGCCCTAATTACCCTTGGTGGGCGCATTTCTGGTGGTAAAATAAATCCTAACATTACCTGAGTCATAAACAAAATTCCGATTAAAGGTAAACCTCTAATTACTTCGATATAGGCAATAGATAACCAACGAATTACTGGCAAATCACTTTGTCTTCCTAATGCTAAAAATACTCCAATGGGAAAAGAGATTGCGATGGCAATTATGGCACTAAAAATAGTTAATAATAAACCACTTAAATTATCTATTCTTACAGGCTGAAGAAATATTCCTCCTAATAGCAACCAAATAATTATTAAGAAGCATCCTAACCAAATTAAAGGCAACCAAGTAGTTATTTTCGGTAATTGAGAGCAAGTTTTTCTACCAACAAATGCTCCCACCACTAGCAATAATATAGTAAGAAAAAGTAACTTACTAAATTGAATATTTCCTAGGAAAAATAAAACACCACTGGCAGCAATTAAAATACCGAATAATATTAAACTACGTAATCTAAATAAAGGATAAGAATTAGAAAAAATTCCCCAAGTAAATCCTCCCAATCCAACTAAAATTCCTAAAGTTATCTCAACTCGCCATAGCAATTCTACTGGGTAAAATCCTACAAAAAATAACCTTAAATTTGTTACAACTACTTGCCATTGGGCGGTAAAAAAAACCCATTTCCCAAATCCTGAAATTAGCCAAAAACTAAAGATAATTATGCCGATACTTATGAGGCTATTATACCAATTACTAAATAAATTTTTTTTCAACCAAGCCATCACAATTGATAATTGATCGTGGAAATTTGATAATGAAGATGCTTCTAATTTGGGATTGTTAGTCATAATTTTTTACTATATTTTTCTACTATAATTTTCTACTATATTTTCAATAATAAGATTATTGATTTTTACTTTTTACTTATTATTTATTACTTATTACTTATTACTTAATTTGAACTCGAGAATTAAACCAATTCATAACTAAAGAAGTAAACAAATTCATAACAAGATAAACCACCATAACAATCAAAACAATTTCGATGGAATGCTCATTAACATTTTCAGAAATAGTCAAAGAAACCCCATAAATATCACTATAAAGAATAGCAATAGCCAAACTAGAATTTTTAGTAAGATTAAGAAACTCGCTAGTAAGAGAAGGAATAATAACCCGTAAAGCTTGAGGAAAAATCACCAAACCCATAATCAAATTTGGTTTCAAACCCAAAGTTTTAGCAGCTTCCCATTGCCCTTTATCTACTGATAAAATACCCCCTCTAACCACCTCAGCAATATAAGCAGCAGTATAGACACTTAAGCCAATTAAAATAGCAGCAAATTCTGGAGAAAGTTGTAAACCACCTTCAATATTTCCACCATTATTAATACTAGGAAATTGCCAATCTAAACCCAACAAAAAAACCAAAATAAACTCAATAGCAATACCAATTAAAACCACTTGAAGTAATTTATTATCTACCCCTTGATTAACAATCATTTGAGTTTTCTTACGCCAAATAAAAATAGCCAAAACTATACTTAAAATCAAAACAATACCAGCAATTAAACTTTGTTGATTTCCCATAAACCAAGGAATATTCATCCCACGATTAGTCAGAAAAATACTATCAGCAAAAATCAAAGGATTATCGATTCTCGGAAGTTTCAGAAAAACCGCAAAATACCAAAATAATAATTGTAAAAGTAAAGGAGTATTCCGTAAAATTTCCACAAATACAGCAGAGATTTTAGAAGCCAACCAATTATCAGATAATCTAGCAATACCAACAGTTATTCCCAAAATAGTAGCAATAATTATTCCTAAAATAATCACCCTTAGTGAATTAAGTAAACCCACCAACAAAGCCAAAGCATTACTATCATCAAATTCATAGGGGATTACCTTTTCCCCAATATCAAAATTCGCACTACGATTTAAGAAATCAAACCCAAATTGTAAACCTCTTTGTTGATAATTATTTACTAAATTGTCCCCAAAAAATCCCACAATAATTACTAAAATAAACACGATTCCAACTTGTAATGCAATTCTCATAACACGACGATCGCGCCATAAAGGGATATTTTTTTCTTTCATAAATATCTAAAAACTATTTACTAAATTATTTACTAAACTATTTATTAAACTATTTAATTATTCAATCAACGAAAAGGAGGGGCATAAAGAAGACCACCATCACTCCAAAGAGAATTAAGACCACGATCGAGACCAAAAGGAATACCGATATTGCGACGATAGATTTCCTCATAATTTCCCACATGCTCAATAATGCGAGCAGCAAAATCATTACTAAGACCAATATCCTTACCTATTTCTCCTTCTAGACCCAAAAAACGCTTAATTTGAGGATTTTGAGTACTGCGAAAATCTGTAATATTTTCAGAACTTATACCAAACTCTTCAGCTTCAATTAGAGCAAAAACAGTCCAACGAACAACATCAGACCAAATAGGATCACCATCTACAACAGACGGAGACAAAGGTTCTTTAGATAAAAACTGATTTAAAATTATATGAGAATCCTGATTTGGTAAAATAGAACGTCTTGCAGTTAGTTGAGATACATCACTAGTCACAGCATCACAACGTCTTTGTTGGTAAGCAGCATAAATAGCATCAGGTTGATTAGATGCTATAGGAGTATAACTAATACCTTTTTGACCCATTTTTTCAGCCAAATTAAGAGCAGTAGTAGTACCAGCTAAAACACAAATAGATTTTCCCTCCAAATCCTGTAATTTAACAATACCACTTGATTTAGGAGTCATAATACCTTGGCCATCATAGAAAATAGGAGGTGCAAAATCCATTCCTACTACCGTATCTCGACTAATAGTCCAACTAGTATTACGAATAAGAATATCCACTTCACCTGATTGAATAGCGGTAAATCTCTCTTGAGTGGTAAGATTGCGGTATTCTACCTTTTGGGGATCATCAAAAATACTAGCAGCTAATGCTCGACAAATATCCACATCCATGCCAGAATATTCTCCAGATTCATCGATAAAGCTAAATCCCGGCAATTGGCCATTAATACCACAAATCAAATTACCTCGATTTTTAACTATTTCTAATCTACTAATTTCACCTTGATTATCAGAAGAGGTTGAGGTTGTTGTATAATTATTTACTTCTCCACAACCAGTGATGATACAGATAACCATGGCTAGTAATAAATACAGCCACTTATGTTTTAACCAATTATTGCTATACATAGATTAGAAATCTTATTTTTTACTAGATATTCAGTCATTTTACCAAAAATGTCGGAGGAATGGGAGAATGGGTGATGATTTTGAGGTGGATGGTTTTCTTGGCAATGGGGAGAATGGGAGAATGGGTGATGGTTTTGAGGTGGATGGTTTTCTTGGCAATGGGGAGAATGGGAGGAATGGGGAGAATGGGATGAATGGGTAGTTTCTTGAGACAAGGGAGATGGGGAGACTTGGGAGAAAAAGAGTGTATGTTAATTACTTATTACTTATTACTTATTACCTATTACTTATTACTTAATCAAGAATGGGAGGAATGGGAGAGGGGAGAATTAGTTGTTGATAGACGAAACTAGCTGATTTAAATAACATTAAAACAAGAGAAAATAAACATCATAAAGGTTATCTCATGTATGCATTAATTAATATACAAAATACTTATAAATAATGTATAAATATAATATTTTATCCAATATTTTATCCTAAATAACTTATTAATTTTCTCTTACTATAATAAACATTTATATATTTTACTTACACAATTACTTACACAGTTACTTAGACAATCCACTATTCAATTTTCATTCTACAGTAGAAATTATATTTTTTTTCAATTTTTATCGATTTTCATGCCTGTTTTCATTTGCCGTTAAATCTAGATTGATTTTTGTAACTAATAAATTTAACAAACCATAGAAGAAAACAGACTATTTTAGATTTATATACTTTAAGTGTTCATTTTTCTGCATCTATAACAGCAACCTATCAAATATCAGGTATCAGTTTTTTTGTAATTCAATCTTGATCAAACTTTTGAAGTTTAAAAATTTCCTAACTTAAAATCATAGTACTATAGATTCATAAGTTTTTTTAACTAGAGAGGTTAATTAACGTTGTGCGGCTAAATCTCTAATTAAAGAAATTCTTGATTGAATATAGTTTTTCAAAACATCTCTTTCAGTATTATCTAGGGAACGAGATAAACGAAATTCTCTATCAAGCCATTGCACTAAAGTAGTATCATCTAAAGATAGAATAATACTTGCTTGAGTATTTTCAATTAAAGACCAGAGTTGATGCAACATTGAGGGACTCATGATTTAATTTTTCCTCGTAAAATTTAATATTTTTTTAACAATATCTTTGTAGAACTAATTATAACTAAATTTAGGATAACTCAACGTTAATATCTTCAGATGGAGAATATACAATCTGAAACAACAATTATCAAAGCTTTAGCATTAGTGTTTATTTTTTAATAAATTCTCATTAAGTCTTAGTTTCCCTAATAAATCAAGAACTTGAGAGGCATCAAGAGGTTTAGAAAACAAATATCCTTGACCATATTGACAACCTAATTCTTGAAGCATTTGGAGTTGTTCTAAGGTTTCTACTCCTTCTGCAATCAACTCTAAACCCAGATTGTGAGCAAGATCAACAATAGATTTAATAATCTTAGAATTTTTCCAATCTGATGAAGTTTCTTTAATAAAACAACGATCGATTTTCAAAATATCAATAGGAAGACGGTGTAAATGACTTAAAGAAGAATACCCAGTACCAAAATCATCTATGCAAACTTGGATTTGTCTTTTTTTTAATTCTTCTACTACTTTTCGAGCAGCTAAAGGATTTTCCATTAAAACACTCTCCGTAATCTCTAATTTCAATTTACTACCATCTAAATTTAAATCCATCAATAATTTATCTATTTGTGATAACAAACCAGCATGAGACAGTTGGATTCCAGAAATATTAATACTCATAGTCAAAGGTAAATGTTGAGGAAAGTCTGCTTGTATCTTAGCCAATCTCCGGCAGGCTTGTGATAAAACCCAAGCTCCTAATGGAATAATTATCCCTGTTTCTTCTGCTAGAGGAATAAATCTATCTGGTGGAATTACGCCTCGAACTGGATGTTTCCATCTTACTAGTGCCTCGAAACCATCTAATTTTCCAGTCTGAAGTGAAATAATTGGTTGATAAGCTAAATATAGTTCCTGATTTTTGATTGCTTGTTGGAGTTCTGTTTCTAATTTAAGACGATCGATGGCCCGAGTTTGCATTTGCATATCAAAAACCACAGGTTTAGAGATAGAATATTTCTTAGCATAATGTATAGCGGTATCAGAAGCTTGGAGGAGATCTTCAGGATTATTAAAACCGATATTGCTGATTACCATGCCGATAATAATGCTTGAATAAATAAGTATGCCATCAAGATTAAAAGGAGAGGCTATAGCAATTTGAAGAGAGAGAGCTATCTTTTGAAGATGATGAGTAGTTGGAATATTTTTGAGTAAAATAGCTAATTCAGAGCTACCGATACGAGCCATAACATCTTCTTTCTGTAAACATTTTTCTAAGCGATTAGCTGTAGCAATCAATAACTGTTCACTTAATCTATGGCCTAAACTAGACTTGACAGTGTCAAAGCGATCTAAATTTACTAATAAAACAGCAAATAATTTGTCTTTTTGCTGAAGTTCCTGATAAATATAATTTAGAAAAGAAGTTCGATTAGGAAGATTGCTTGACTCATCATAAAAAGCTAAATATTCTAATTTTTTTTGAATTTGTCGGTTTTGATGACGGATTTTGGCTTCTCTTAATTCTCGTTCCACCGCAGGAATTAATCTTCCTAACTGATGTTTAAGTAAATAATCATGAACTCCTGCTTTCATTGCTGCGATGGCAATTTCTTCTTCAATGGTTCCAGAGATAATAATAAAAGGTAAATCTAATCCTTTAGCTTTTAATATTTCTAAAGCTGCAATGGCACTAAAGTTAGGCATTGAGTAATCTGCAAAAATAATATCCCATCCCCTTGGATTTTCTAAAGCCTCTCTCATTGCAGATGGTGTATCTACTCTTTGATAAATTAACTCATAGCCTCCTCTTTCTAGTTCCATTACTAGCAATTCTGCATCATCTTCT
Organism: Prochloraceae cyanobacterium PL24a_bin.78; assembly: GCA_028281945.1. GTDB lineage: Bacteria > Cyanobacteriota > Cyanobacteriia > Cyanobacteriales > JANQIW01 > JANQIW01. The sequence goes on along the minus strand of JANQIW010000012.1, from coordinate 38,798 downwards.
GAATCTTCAACGAATAATACTTTTAGTGGTTTGTTCATCTACTTTTCTAGTTTTTTGGATTTGATGGAAAAAGGCCAATAATAATTAAATTTACAATATTTTGTCGAAATTTTGGACGCTCTTATATTGTTTTTCGCGTAATAGTGATAGACATCTTCATGGAGAATGGGTGATGGGGAGAATGGGAGATGGGGAGAATGGGTGATAGTTTTAAGGTGGATGGTTGTCAAGGAGAATGGGAGGAATGGGGAAATTGGGGAGATTGGGGAGATTGGGGAGGTTAGGGAGATTGGGAGAAAAAGAGTGTATTTTATTTACTTATTACTTATTACTTATTACTTAAATCAAGGATGGGGAGGATAAATTTTGGTTAATTATCCTAGATTTTGGATTTTTTAACTCTATCATTATTAAAAACAATTTGATATTAATTACTCTTAATTCCTAGAGAAAAATAAAAACAAGCTCCCACTTTTATCTTTCCCGTAGCCCAAACTTTCCCACCATGTAGATTCACAATTCGCTTTACTGTTGCTAATCCAATCCCATGTCCTGAAAATTCTTGTTCTGAATGCAGTCTTCTAAAAGGGCCAAATAATTTATCTGCATAAGTCATATCAAATCCTGCTCCATTATCTCTTATAAAATAGGCTATTGAATTATCTGATAGTGAGATTTTTCCGAATTCTATCTTAGCTTTAGTCTTTTTTCTAGTATATTTCCAAGCATTATTTAAAAGATTTTCTATGACTATCTTTATTCCTCTTATATCTCCTTCGGTTATAACATTGGGTTCTATTATCCATTCTACCTTTCTTAAAGGCTCTCTCAATGAGAAGTCAAAAGCAATATTCTCTACAATACTACTTAAATTTATTTGAGAAAACTTGATTTTACTCTGACTTATTTTGGAAAGAACTAATAAATCGTCAATTAATTCTCCCATGCGTTTGCTATTGGCTAAAACTCTTTCTAAATAATGTTTTCCTCTACTATCTAGGAGATGGAGATATTTTTCTCTGAGTGCTTTACTAAATCCATCTATAGCTCTTAAAGGTGCTCGTAAATCGTGAGATACTGAATATGAAAATGCTTCTAATTCTTGATTTGCTACTTCTAATTGGAGAGTTCTTTGTAAAACTTTACTTTCTAAATCTTCATTTAATTCTTGAATGGTTTTTTCTTTGTGTTGTCTTTCTAACTCTGCTGCTGCTCTGGAAGCAAAAATATTTAAAATCCAGCGAAGATGATTAGCTTCTAAAACAGATTTTCTATCAATAGCGCATAAATGACCGATAATATTTAGGGAGGAGTCAAATAATGGTAATCCTAAGTAACATAATTCTTCTTTGGGAATCCTCATTTCTATTCCCTCGAAAAATGTTGCTATTTTCTCTGAGGAAAAATAAATTGTTTCTTGGTTAAGAATAATATCACAGTCTGGATGGGATAAATCGTATTTAATATTATCTAAAAATTGATTATTTCCCCAAAATGCTATGGTTTCTACCAAATGATTTTTTTCTGGTTCACATTTAGCTACCATTGCATAACGTACTCCTAAAGCTGCTGCTAAATGACACACTAATGCTGGGAAAAATTGTTCTCCTGTTACTGCTGCTGTGCCTGCTACTAGATTTTCTAATGCTTTTTTAGCTAGTTTTTCTTCGGTAATATCTCTGGTGATTCCTAGTTGTATCCAAGAGCCATTTTTTTGATTTAAGATTGGTATGGCATTAGTTTGCATCCAACGAGAATTCCCATTTAAAGTTATTGTTTCAAATTCTAAGTTTGCTTTATTTCCAGAACATACTTTTTCATTTAATTCTTGATAAGCTTGGCGATAATTTGGGGCAATTATTTTATATATGGATTGACCTATGGTATCTTCTAGTTTTTGAGTTCTTAGAAATTTTAATCCTGATTTGTTGGTGTCTAATATTTTTCCATCTTGATTTATTAATTTGACCCATTCTGGTAGATTGTTTATAATCTTACTTAAATAAAAAATTCTTTTTTTCAGAAATTGTTCATTTTTTTTCCTTTTACTTATATTTTGAATGGTTAAGATTATTGTTTTGGTTTCATCTAGAGTTGAATGCCCTCTCGATAGGGTTGAATTTGTCCAAACTAAATCTTTATTATTATTAAGATACGCTATATCTTGAGAATATGTTTTTATTTTTCCTGAAACTATTTGGCGAAAGTATTTTGAAAATAATTTTATTTCATCTTCTAGAAGGAATTCATATAGTTTTTGACCATTTATTTGTTGTGGTTTGTACCCTAAAATTTGAGCAAATTTAGGATTGATAGTAATTATAGTTCCATTTTTATCTAGTTTTGCTAGTCCTACTCCTGCTTTTTCAAATATAAGTTGAAAGGAATTTTCTTCTTCTTGAAAAGATATATATTTATTTTCTAAATATTTTCTTAAATCTAATGATTCAACATTCTTATTATAATGTAAGAATTCCCAATACTCATCTTGATTTTTTGAGAAAGATAAATTTTGTTGTGCTCTTTTTAATGGTATTTCTTCGGGATATCTTAAATTATCTAAGTTTTTTAATAAGTTTGATTGTTCTTCTTTCTGCTTTTCTTGTTGAATTATTACTGGATAATTTTCTAAAAAATCAGATAAATCTCTACATTGAGACCGAATATTGGGGAAGATATCTCTACGTTGATCTTCTAACTCAGTTATTTCTGGATAACTTTCTAGCCACTGATGATAAAATTTAATACTACCAATGAGGCTAATTAAATAACTATATAGATTTTCTCCTAAAAACTTTTTTAATTTGTTAATACATTTTTGAGATTTAGATTGTTTTAAAAATAGAAATATAGCACAACGCAAGATACTTTTTTCTACCACAGAATTAGGCTGCCAATGTAATTCTTCTAGAGAATGTTGACTAATCAATTCTAAATCTGATTGTAAATCTATTTCCTCAAGGGGTGGAGATTCTTTAATTAATTCTAAAATTTCTGTCCCTTCCATACCTAATTGATACAATGAGCAGCTATGACAAATTAGAAAGTAAGATGTAGAACAAAAACGACCAAGATATGCAGATAATTTTTCTTTGAATAAGGTTGGTAATGGATTGTTAAGATAAATGGTTTTTGTGGATTGCCATAAGTTTTCTAGCACTTCTGGTGTCTTGAGTGCCGGGACAAAAAAAGGCGGAAGAAAACCGAATTCAATTTCGATTTCTGTTTTAATTTCTTGAGTGCTTCTCATTGTCTATCTTTGCCGATGACTTATGATATTGGAGTAGATTTTTCTAGATGATGGTGGAAAATAGTTTAAGATTTTTTTCTTTATTTCCATACTATAAATTCTACATTAATTTTATTATTTTTTACAATTTTTAATATTTAAAATTATGGAGAATAGGAGGCTCGAACCCCTGACCTCTGCGGTGCGATCGCAGCACTCTACCAACTGAGCTAATTCCCCTCAAGGACAATTTTCTCTCTATATTTAAGGAATGATTTATCAATAACTAATAAACTTTTCTAGGATAAAATTGTAAGTTTAATAATTAAATAGTCATTCAATGAAATTGATTTTGTTCTAGACATTAACTTGTTTAGAAGTTTGCTCTAATAATTATCTTTTTATATTATATCATAATCTATGTCTTAATATCAATTTTTCCTAATGAGGAAATTTAAAGCAAAATTTCAAGAGATTGTTCTCTATATTGATTGATAGTTTTAATTACAAAGTTTCAAGAAATTTTTCAATTCTTTCTAATTCTATTTCTTTCAGATAATCTACAACCCAGTCAGCTTGACGTTGAATCATATGGAATGGATAAGTATTGGCTATTCCTACTACCTGCATGGAAGCTCTTTTTGCGGCTTCTATTCCTGGATAAGAATCCTCTATAACTAAGCAATTTTTGGCTTGTAGTTGAAGGTTGTGATTTTTTTGATTAAGACGAGTTACTGCTAAGAGATATCCTTCTGGATTGGGTTTACTTGATTTAATATCTTCTGCTGTGACTATGACACTAAAGTAATCAGCTATTCCAATTCGATGGAGAATATATTCTACTCCATCTCGTGAAGAGCCGGTAACAATAGCCATGGATAACCCTTTTTCTTGGATTTTGGGGAGAAAGTCTTGAATTTCTGGATAAATAGGTAAGTTTTCTAATTCTTCAAGCTTTTTTCGATAGGCGATGGTTTTTTTCTCAATTAATTGATCTAAATAGGTTTGGGATACTACACGGCCTCGAGAAGAGAGAATCTCTGAAAGGCCTGCTTGATCTGATTTTCCGATACATGATTCTTTTTCTAATGTGTTACATGGACGGAGGTTTTCCCCAAGCAATATTTCATCTATTAACTCCTGATGAATGGGTTCATCGTTGATTATTACTCCATTAAAATCAAATAATATGGCTTTTAAAGTCATCTTGTTTTATGCTAATCCTGCTATCACTGTAGACACAGATGAATCTAAGGGTAAATTTTCATTATTGGTATTAAAAGTGGTTGCCTTGACTGGAGTTGGTTTGATTCCTCGGGTTATTTGATTTGTCCACCACCAATCTTCGGTGGTTATTCCTTCAAATCCGGCTGCTCCCATCCAAGCATCTAGACTTCCTGCGGCATATTCTTTGATATAAGGTTCTTCAAATATTTCTTTTAACCATTCTGTATGTCGAAGTGTTTTTTGATTTCCATCTAAAATAATTAGTTCTCCACCTGGTTTTAAGATACGAAAACTTTCTTGTAAAATCTTTTTGGTTGCATATATTGGGGTTTCGTGAAAGAGTAATGAGGCTGTTACTAAGTCAAAAGATCCTTCAGGTAAATTAGTATGTTCTGCATTACCATGTAGCCATTGAATTTCTAATCCTGCTTTTTGTGCTTTGTAGTCAGCCATAACTAACATATAGGTTGATAAATCTAAACCTATTACTTCTGAATTAGGGAATGCTTTCTTTAAAATTAGGGTAGTAGAGCCAGTTCCACATCCTAAGTCAATTATCTTACGAGGTTTAACCCCAAGGTTTTCCATTACTCCTTGACGCACCCAAGTTTCGTTAGGTAGTAGTAAGTATTGGGTAATGGGATCGTATGTGACGGCTGCATCTGCGTTTAAATAACCTCCTTCGATCCCGTGAAATTTTGCTTGTGTGTAATACTCAGGATAAATGATGTTAGGATTGCCGAGGATTTGGCATAGTTTTTCCCAATTGATTTTATTTTTGGTTTTTTGTATTGCTTCTCCATCGATGAAGAAGTTAAAAATTTCTTTTAAGTAACGCTCCCAAATGGTATCTTGATGATTTGCCATAGTAATCTTCCTACTTGATTTTGTTCCCTTTACAAAAGGTAACATTTATTTTGTGTTTTGCAAATTAAAATAGTTCTAGCGTTACTTTATTATTGTCAAAATTTAGAATGCCTAACTCAATTTAAAAGACTAAACACTCATTGGCTTTTCGGTTTTAAAGTGTTTGTCAATTAGTTTGGGAACTTCTTCTGAATGTATTCTTTGATAACGAGCTTTATCAGGCATAACAATTACATTAGGTCCTTTTTTGCATTCTTTAACACAACCTACAAGTTTTACTTTGACATCGTTTTCTAAACCGTGAGCTTCTAAGTTTTCTTGAATTGCTTTATATATTTCTAAACCACCTCTTTTAGCACAACTGGATTTTTTACAAACTAAAATACTGGCTTTTGGTTTTTGGGTTTTTGGTGATGGCTGTTGGAGATTTTCTGGATTTTCGCAGGTAGAATCTGGAAGGAGATTGATTTCATCCGCTACAAATTTAATTTTTCCTGTTTTTAAGCACAATTGTCTCATGCCACTGATTGCTAGCCAACGCCCTGGTTGTATTGCTTGGTCTAGAGTATTGCGCATTTCTTTGGGCATTTTAACCCAATATTCTAATCCTGAAACAGTTAATCTAAGGTATTTAATTTTGACGCCGTCTTTAATAATGAAACCAATTAACTGTCCTACGATGTTAAATTCTGTAACTTTATATTTTAACTTAGACATTGGGGTTTTCTCCGTATTTTTTTAAATTATAACAGTGGAAAAATTAAGTTAGAACATTTTTGTAAATCTTGAAACCTATATAGGGTGATGGATCTCAAAATTTTTTGCTATCTACTTGGTTAATGATGGAAGCTCGATAATTTCTAATCCTCTGGTTCATCAATTTTTAACTCCCAACAGGATTCAAGCAGGGTGATTAATTCTTCTCTAGATATTCTTAATCTTCTGACTACACACCATAGTTGAATTGCTGCAGTTGGGGTATTAATTTCTGCAAATAATGGTTTATGACTGCCGGATTCACAAGGGATATCTAATTCTTGTAACCGGTGATACACTAACCATCTTTGGCTCCTATTTACAAGGATTTCTTTGTTAAGATTTGCTAACATCATATTTTTTAGTAAGTGATAACTATTTCTATTAGAATTTACAAGTAACTTTGAGAAGTATCTGTGGGATAAAAACCTAATCTATACCTAATAGATCCTTCTTTCTCTCTTATCTCCACTATACCTCTTAGATGCTAAAAGTTGTCAATTAATTTACTGATTTTTTCTAAGTATTTGATATAGTATAGTTATTATCAAGGTTAAATAAATCTAGAAATCCTCTATTTTGTTTGTCAAAAGGGGAAGTTTTCTGCTAGATTAGTATTGTCAATAAATTTAACTTAATGACACGGAGATTAAAAAATTATGGTAGTTGCTCAAGGTTTAGTACAAGCATTTGGTGAAGTTAAAGAAAACCCAATTTTATTAGAAAAGAATGTTACAGAACCAGTATGTGAAGGTTTAAATATTGTAATGGCTAGTTTTCAAGGTCTATATTTACAATATCAAAAGCATCATTTTGTCGTTGAAGGTTCTGAATTCTGGTCTCTACATGAGTTTTTCAAAGAAAGCTATGACGAAGTCCAAGGTCATGTTCATGATTTAGCAGAAAGATTAAATGGATTAGGTGGTGTACCTGTAGCAAGTTTTGCTAAGTTAGCTGAATTATGTTGCTTTACTCCAGAAGAAGATGGAGTTTATGCTGGCCGTGATATGCTTGAACATGATCTAGTAGCAGAGCAAAAAGTCATTGAAGATATTCGTCGTATGGCTGCTCAAGCTGAAAGTTTAGGCGATCGCGCTACTCGTTATCTTTATGAGCAAATTTTACTTAAAACTGAAGAACGTGCTTATCATATCGATCACTTCTTAGCACAGGATAGTTTGACTTCTGCTTTTGTTGGTAATGGCGTTAAATAATTAATTCCATAAATAAATAAGGGGCATGGTTGACTAATGTTTTAGTTAGCTTTGCCAGCCTGTTTGATTAAATAATAAATAATAAGCAATAAATATTTAAGATTATCCTCTTTTCAGGAAATTATAATTTAATTATTAAAATTTAATATTCTTTTTTAAGGTCTAAAATACTAGTATTTTTTTGATAACACTATGGTTTCCAACAGTTTTTCTTCATCATCAACATCATCAAAGCAATATTTTATAAAATGTATCGATATTATAGCATATTTGTATTAAAAATTAATTAAGTTATAATTATAGTCGATAATATTTAGTTATTTTTTTGGTTTATAATTGATGAATACTTTACCTGACTTCACTAATGATGGTTATCAGGTTGAAGAGCAACTTGGATATAATATCGAGGGCGGTAGATTTACATATAAAGCTATCAATCTTAAAACACAAGAAAGGGTTGTTATTAAGCAGTTTGGTTTTGTTAATGCCACTGACTGGACTAGTTTTAAACAAATTGAACGGGAAATTGAGACGTTACGAGGTTTAAAGCACCATCGGATTCCGCGTTATTTGAATTGTTTTGATCCAAGTGATGGCATATGTTTGGTTCAGGAATATATTAAGGCGAAGTCATTATCTATAGATTTAGCCATAGAAAGAAATTGGAATGCTAGAGATATTCAAAGTATTGGCATCAAGGTTTTAGAAATATTAGTTTATTTGCAAAGGCGAATACCTGTGGTAATTCATCGGGATATTAAACCAGAAAATATCTTGGTAGATCAGGATTTAAATGTTTATTTGGTGGATTTTGGTTTTGCCAGAATGGGTGATGATACTGTTACTGCTTTAAGTAGTATGGTGGCGGGAACCCCTGGTTTTATGCCTCCTGAGCAGTTGTTAAATCGTCCTTTAACTGAGGCTTCTGATTTATACGGTTTGGGAGTAACTCTGATTTGTTTGCTGACTAAGACTAATTCTACTGAAATTAATAATCTAATCGATAGCAGTTTTCAGGTGAATTTTAAATCCATTCTACCCCCAATTCATTTGGAGTTTGTTGAGTGGCTGGAAAAAATGGTGCAGCCGAATTTAAACGATCGTTTTGAGAATGCAGAAGCTGCTTTAAATGCCCTGAAATCTCTCAAGGTAATTCCAGAGGTTAAATTAGTTTCCGAGATAGATTTTGGTAATGTTCAATGGGGTAGCAAGGTTACTAAAGAATTGACCATCGAAATTGATAAATTGGATTCCCAACAAGTGATAGAAAGCCGATTAGAAGTAGCTCCTCATCTAAGTGATCCTCCCCATACCCCAGATTCTCATGCTTGGATTTCTATATCTCCAGTATCTAGTTGGATAGATCATAAAAATATTAAAAAAGAATTGTATGAAATTACTGTAGATACAAGCAAATTGGTTACAAATCAAGTTTTTGAACGTTCTATTTCATGGTGTACAAATCCTACTTCAGGAAATCACAACTTAAAATTAAAAATTCAAGCAAATAAAAATGTAAAATTTTCTTCTTCATCTTACAAAATACTTTTTTTGATTTGGTTTTCTTGTTGTTTTGTCTCCGTAATAGTTTCATTGTTAGGATTAAAATGGTTTACGATCATTACAGTAGCTGGAGCGATTGTAAGTTATATCAAACTTTCTCATCAAAAAGAACAACTAAAAGATGATCAAACAGGACAATATAATGAAATAAATAGTTCTAATTCTAACTCAATGAAGACTATATGGTATTGTTTAGGTTCATTCTTGATAATACTCATCCCTTGGCTCTTATTGATTATAGTTCCAATATTTATGATATATATACTGATATACCTTTTATCACAAACTTCTTTAATATATAAAGAAATTAAAGATCTTTTTATCAAGACAAAACAAGAAATTTTAACGAAAGTTCCTCATAAAAGTCTTGGAATTATCATAGTTTTTTTAGTAATGGCATTAGGTATTACTTCAGGAATTATACTAGAATTAGGTTTTGTATCCTCCAATATTTCTGTAACGTTATACCTTTTGTTAGGATATTTTGGAATAGGTTTAACTGGAATTTTATCTTTAGTGCATTTCAAACAAGGAAAATTAAAGTCTAAATATAATAAAGCAAAAAAACAAAAACTTTTAATTCAACCATAAAATTGGGAAAAATTATGAATAAGTTACCTGAATTAGTTAATTATAATTATCAAGTTGAAAAAGAACTTGGATTCAATCTGGAAGGTGGACGATTTACATATAAAGCCATGGATCTTAATAATAATCAACCTGTAGTTATTAAGGTATTTAGATTCGCTAGTGGGAAAAGAAGTTGGTCTGAATTTAAAACTATCGAAAGAGAATTAGAATTTTTGCGGAATTTAAACCATCAAGGGATTCCTTCTTATATTAATTCTTTTGAATCGGAAGAAGGTTTTTGTTTAGTACAGGAATATAAAGATGCTTTACCTTTATCTATTACTAGGAGTTTTGCATTAGAAGAAATTAAATCCATTGCTCTTAAGCTTTTAGAAATACTTTTGTATTTACAGGAAAGAGAAACTCCTATAATTCATCGAGATATTAAGCCAGAAAATATTTTGGTAGATGATAATATTAATGTTTTCTTAGTGGATTTTGGGTTTTCCAGAATTGGAGGGGGAAAAATGGCTGCTAGTAGTGTGATTGCAGGCACTCCCGGATTTATGCCTCCAGAACAATTATTAGGTCAAGATTTAACCAAAGCATCGGATTTATATGGAGTAGGTGCAACTTTGATTTGTTTGTTGGCAAATATCAAATCGACTGAAATAGAATCTCTAATGGATGGTACTTTGAATATTAATTTTCGATCGCTTTTATCCAAGAAGATAAATTTCCAGTTTATTGAATGGTTGGAAATGATGGTTAAAACAGATAGGAAACAGCGTTTTCAAAGTGCACAAGTGGCAATAGAAGCCCTCAAACCTATAAATTTACTAAAACTAAATAATCTTGTCCATATTCCAAAATTAAATCTCAAGACGATCGTTTTAAGTTTAAATAAAAGTTTATCTCGCATAAGTTTAAAACCCAATATTCAACTCAAAAGGAAATTATTAAATCCTAAAGTTAAACAAAATTTATTAATATTCTTAGGTGGTATTGCTGGTATTTCAAGTATTTTTGTAATTATTTTCTTAACTGATTCTTATTATCTAAGTCAAAGAGAATTACTTAAATTGAAAATTACTGATTCCAATTCTTGCAATTCTTGTAATTGGCAGAACATAAATTTAAGAAATGCTAATTTAAGAGGTTTTAATCTTTCTAATACTGATTTGAGAGATGCTGACTTGAGAGATGCCGACTTGAGAGGTGCTGACTTGAGAGATGCTGATTTGAGAGGTGCTGACTTGAGAGGTGCTGACTTGGATAGAACTAAGTTAAGTAGAGCTAAGTTGAGTGGAGCTAACTTTAATGGAGTTGATTTAAGACAAGTTGATTTGACACAGGTGGACTTAAAAAGAGTAAACTTGACTAAGGTTAATCTCAGTGGACAAAATTTGAGTAAAATAGATTTAAGAGAAGTTGACTTGAAAGGAGCTAACTTGAGTGGAGTTGATTTGAGTGGAGTTAACTTGAGTGGAGCTAACTTGAGTGGAGCTAACTTGAGTGGAGTTGATTTGAGTGGAAGAGATTTAAGAAAAATTAAATTAAGAGAAGTTGACTTGAATGGAGCTAACTTGAGTGGAGTTGACTTGAATGGTGTTGACTTGAGTAGAGCTAATTTGAGTAAAGCTAATTTAGATGGGGTTAATTTAAGTGGAGCTAACTTAAATGGAGTTAATTTAAATAGTGTTGACTTGAGTAGAGTCGATCTGAGTAGAGCTAACTTGAGTGGAGTTGATCTGAGTGGAAGAGATTTGAGAGAGATTAACTTGAATGGAGTTAACTTGAGTGGCGCTAACTTAAATAGAGTTAATTTGAGCGGAGTTGATTTGAGTGAGGTCAACTTAAATGGAGTTAACTTGAATGGTGTTGATTTGCGTGGAGCTAACTTAAATGGAGTTAACTTGAATGGTGTTGATTTGAGTGGAGCTAACTTGAATGGAGTTGACTTGAGAGAGGTTAATTTGAGAGGGGCTAACTTGAAAGAAGCTAACTTGAATGGAGTTAACTTGAATGGTGTTGATTTGCGTGGAGCTAATTTGCATGAAGCTAATTTCCATAGAGCTAACTTGAGTAAAACTAATTTAATGAATACTAACTTGATTAAAGTCGATCTAAGTCAAGCTAACTTGAGTAGAGCTGATTTAAGTAATGCTAACTTGAATGAGGCAATTTTGAATATGGCTAACTTGAGTTATGTGAATTTAAGTAATGCTAACTTGAGTAAGGCTAACTTGAAAGATGCCAGCCTAAGCCAAGCTAATTTAAATAATGCTAACTTGAGAAAAGCTATCTTAAATCGTATAAATTTGAAAGGTGCTAAATTAGATGGAACTAAATTTAGAGAGACTAATTTGAGATTAGTTAACTTGGAGACAGTTGACTTAAGAGAAGCTAACTTAAAAGGAGTCTTTTTCAAAGATGTTAAGATCGATCCTAATACTCAATTAAATGAGAAATGGGGTTTAGTTTGGAGAATTGCCAATCATGGTGCTGTGGGACAAGATTTAAGAGGAGTTGATCTCAGTGGTGCTAACCTTGCTCGAGCCAATTTGAGTAATGCTAATTTGAGTAATGCTAACTTGAATGATACTAAGTTAATTTATACTAATTTGAGTAATGCTAACTTAACACAAACAAAGTTAAATGGAGCAAATCTAGAAAAAGCAAACTTAAACAATATTATAAGATAATTGTTATCAAATTAATAGAACAATTTAACCAATTCCATATTTTGTATAAGGTCTTTTGTAAGGCGGATGAATACCAAGAACAATATCTTCTCGAGGAATTCCCATTTCCACTAACTCTTCTGCTATTTCAATATCAGTAGTATTTTGTTGCAACCAAATTTTGCCTTCCTTGATATTGAAATGAATTGCAGTATGATATACCCTGATTAAATCCTTCCAACCGATTCGCATTATTTGATAATGGTCTCTTTTCGTGTCAAAACATAATGCTGTCTCAACATTTTCTTTCTCAGGAAAGCACTTACTCTCATTTTCTAACAAAGTTTGAACACAATTGCGATAATATTCTAGTTTATCCATCTTACTATTTCCTCCGTAGCTGGTTCATATATGATGAATTTAAGTTGATAACGTTGACTAGTAGTTTGAACAAAAACACTTTGAAAAAAAGTCCTGTAAATCTCATGTGGAATAGCCAAATATAACTGTCGCTTTTTCTCTTGTTTTTCTAATATTAACTGATAATTGAGAAATTGCCCAAGTGCAGTATGAAATTCACTGATAGGGGATGAACCAATAAAGCTCTTAATTTCAACAGCTATTTTCTCGTCTCCTTTATCAGCAGCAATAATTCTTTCAGCAGCAAGGTCAATTTTCACTTTTACTTCTTCCCATTCTAACTCTAAAGGATCGGAAGTAATTGTCCATTGTTCCTTTTCTAAAGCTCGTTTGACCAGGTTATGAAATAAATCTTTTCTGCTCATTTTAAATTTTTTATGATATATATATTGTGAATATATTTATTTATCTTCAAGGTTTCCTTCGGCAAAATGAACAATATCTCGTAACTTATCTAGAGTAGATTCACTTGCAGAAGCCCATAAACCCCGTATGGAAGCTTCCAATAACCTTTCAGCCATATCCCGCAAAGCCCAAGGATTTTTATCTAGGATAAATTTTTGCACTTTGTCATCAAAAAGATAAGCGTCAGCAACTCCTTGATACATAAAATCTTCTACACATTTAGCTGTAGCATCGTAAGCAAATAAATAATCTATTGTCGCTGCCATTTCAAAAGCTCCTTTATATCCATGACGCATAACTCCAGCAATCCACTTCGGATTAACCACCCGCGATCGATAAACCCTTGATATTTCCTGAGATAGAGAGCGAACTTTAGGATTAAAAGGAAGAGAATTATCACCAAAATAAGTATGAGGATTTTTGCCAGTCAAAGAACGAACAGCAGCAGTCAAACCTCCTTGAAACTGATAATAATCATCAGAATCTAACAAATCATGCTCTCGATTGTCTTGATTATGTAAAACTATCTGTAATTGTCGTAACCTTTGCTGAAAAACCTCCGGCATAGAAACACCCTGAATTCCCCCAGAAGCCTTACCTGCAATCTTATCAGCAGTTTTGTAAGCATAACAACTCCAATTAATGTAAGCCCTAGCCAAATCCTCATCAGAATCCCAATTTTGAGCCTCAATCAAACCCTGTAAACCCGCACCATAAGCACCAGGTTTTGAGCCAAAAATGCGATATTCAGCCCTTTCTCTAGCTTGAGTTTCATTTAAACCTTCACCCTGCCAAAACTCCCTATCTGCCGCCACTTGGGAAGCCAAAGGATTGATATCTTTTTCCTCCTGGAGCCTTGCAATTGCCCGTGTAACTTGGTAAAGTAGATCTATTAGATTGGGGAAACTATCGCGAAAAAACCCCGATACCCTCACCGTCACATCAACACGAGGGCGCCCTAATGCAGATGGGGTAAGGATTTCAAAGTCTACTACTCTTCGAGAATTTCCATCCCAAATGGGTTTTACACCAAGCAAAGCAAGCACTTCTGCAACATCGTCTCCACCTGTCCTCATTGTCGAGGTGCCCCAAATTGAGATAGCAAGGGTTTTTGGGTATTCACCATTTTCTTGGGTATACCTTTCGATGGCGGCTTCTGCGGCTTTTCTGCCTACTTCCCAAGCGGTTTCTGTGGGAATGGCGCGAATGTCTACTGAATAAAAATTTCTACCTGTGGGTAATACTTCGATTCTGCCTCTAGTGGGTGCCCCTGATGGGCCACTGGGGATATATTTACCTTCCAATCCCCTGATGAGGTTGGTTATTTCTTGTTGGCTTTGTTGGAGTGTGGGTAATAGTTTATTTTGAATCCATTGTAATTGTGTCTTGGTTTTTTCTCTTATTTGATGTTTTGTGGGTTGGTTATAAAGGAGGTTATCTACAATTTCTTTGGCTATTTCTTCGAGGGTTTCGATTGCATCTCCGATAGTTCTATTATTTTGAAATATTTCTGAATTTAGAGAATTTTCTGAGGGATTTTTTAGGGAATCTTCTACAGCAAAATTATCAGCAGGATTGGTATTCAGTGGATCGAAATTTAGGTGGAAATCTTGAGCAATTGCTTGGGTTAAACCAAGGCGATTTTGATTAGGAAAACGGGCAATAGAAATGATTAAATCTCTTAATTGATTGTCTTGAGGGCATTGACCAAAAACATGCAATCCATCTCTTATTTGGGCTTCTTTTAACTCACAAAGGTAACCATCTGCTTGGTTGAGAAATTGGGAAATTGAGTTGCTATCTATTGTGTTTATTCCTAAATCTTTGTTGAGGTTTTCTTCGTTAACTAAATTGAGAATTCTCTCGCTAATCACCTTTAATCGAGAGGGATCGAGGGATTGTGCTTCATAATATTCATCGATTAATCTCTCCAACTTTTGCAAATTTCCATACAATTCTGCCCTTGTCATAGGTGGTGTTAAATGATCTAAAATAACGGCTTGTGATCTACGTTTTGCTTGAGCACCTTCTCCGGGATCATTAACAATAAAAGGGTAGAAATTTGGGAGACTTCCTAAACTAATTTCAGGGTAACAATTAGCAGAAAGAGCGATACTTTTTCCGGGTAACCATTCGAGATTTCCATGCTTACCAATATGCACCATTGCTAGGGTATGAAAATTAGTTTTTAACCAGTAATAAAAAGCTAAATAATGATGAGTTGGTTCCAAATCTGGAACGTGATAATTTAAACTGGGATCAAGATCATATCCTCTAGAAGGTTGAATTCCTACAAAGATATTTCCTAATTGGATACCAGAGATAGGAATGCTTTTACTATTAGGTTGAAATTCTCCCCATCTCTTATTAATATCTTCTTGTATTTTTGGTGGTAAAGTTGCAAAATAATCTAGATATTCAGAATCAGAAACGGAGAAAAGGTGGGGAAAATCTTGTTGAAATAATCGCCAATCATTTGCTTCTAAATCATTAGTAATCCCCTGAGTTAGAAGAGATATCAAATCATCACCATTTTCAGGAATATTCTCCACAAAATAACCAGCATTTTTTAAAGCTTTGAGAATTTCTATACAACTAGCGGGAGTATCTAAGCCAACGCCATTAGCAATTCTGCCATCTTTATTAGGGTAGTTAGCTAATATCAATGCAATTTTTCTTTTACTAGGAGGAGTGGTAATTAACCGAAGCCAATTTGCAGCCAAATCTGCCACAAAATTAATTCTATCTTCAAGGGGTTGATAAATCACTACATCAGTTTCCAAAGCATCATTCCAACTAGAAATTGACTTAAAAGAAACCCCACGAGTAATAATTCTGCCATCAACTTCAGGCAAAGCAACATTCATGGCTACATCTTTTGGACTTAATCCTTGAAAACTGGATTCCCATTGCTCTAAAGTAGTGCCACAGAGAATGACTTGGAAAATAGGAATATCCAAATTTTGCCATAAATCTAATTCCATTTCTTCTCCCAATTTAGCAATAGCAAAACTGGTGGTATTTAAAAGTAGTTGAATTTGATGAGATCGACAATAATCTAACAATTCTTCCTGAATTTCACCATCTTTAAGGGATGAAACAAAAATTGCTATAGGTTGTAAATTGCGTTTTTGTAAAGCAAAACATAGAGCATCAATTGGTTTAGTATTCCCTGATAAATAATGCGATCGATAAAAAATAATTCCTACAGTAGGGTATAAATCTTTTCCCAATGGCGTTTTATTTTCCAAGATTTCTTGCCTAAAATACATCCCAAACTTAGGAACAACTTGAGGAAATTGAGGTTGATAATTTTTATCTAAACAAACATCAGCAACAAATTTAAAACCATTAGTAAAATTTTCCACACCTCCCTCTTGAAAATATCGCCATAAACGATTAACATGAGCCAAAGAAACCGTAGAAAGACTCATTAAATTTGGATTAGGACGATCGTCACCCGGTAAAACAAATAAACTAATATTCTTAGAAATTACCAAATCTGATAAAATTTCTAAACCATAAGACCAATAAGATCTACCACCTAATAAACGAAGAATAATAATTTTAGAATAAGATAAAACCGTATCAACATAAGAATCGATAGTCAAATTTTGCTGTAAATTTAAAAGATTAACAACTCTTAAACTAGGGAAATCAGAAGGCAAAAAAGAAAGAGAAGCCGCCACAGTTTGAATATCCGTATCTGCCGCAGTTAGAAAAATAATAGAAGCCGGATTTTGTTCAATAAAAATAACTCCATTCCCATCAGGATTCCAACCTCCAGGAATTGCCGTAATTCTGTGCATATATAAAAATTATTCCAAGTAAAGTTTTGTAAAAAAAAAGTATTAAGTTTCGTGGATTTTATTAGAGAAAATTTGAATAGACTTAAAAATTGAAACTCAAAACTGTAAAAATGATTATAGTCCAAGAAAAATAAGAAATAAAAGGCGAAGCTAGTTATTAAGGAATTCAAGTAGTACTGTTAATAGTGCTAAAAAAATGTTAAATCTTCATCAGTCAATTTTAGAGCAAAAATTGTCCTTACAAAAATTTGAGCAACTTTGCTATCTTTGGGAAAAAATGGCAGAAATAGCAGGTAAAGAAGCAATATTACTTACTGAACATATTTTAACCGATGGAGAATCAATTAATTCCATCAATCAAGCAAAACCAAAATTTCGATTACTAGCCTTGCCAGGATGGAATGTTTTATTATCAGGTAAACCTAACAATAATATTGTATTTTATGAAGCAACTATAAGTTTTGATAACAAAATCATAGATGAATTCTTAGAAAAGTTAGAATTAAAAAATGTATTTAAGAATCGTCTTCTACAACTCAAACAAAGTAGAAAAACATCAAATTTTCAATCTCAATTTATTTTACAATTGCTAGGTATTTTGACTAGTCAAAGTGACTATTTATCTACTAATTATTATGCTCAAAACCTAGATCGTATTTTGCTAAATCGTATTCAACAAGAACGTATTTTCGATCAAGTAATTAATCAAATTGAGGAAAATATAGATTTATTAGCAATTGTAAAAATGACAATTGAACACGTTAGAGATTTATTAAAATTAGATAGATTAGTTGTTTATCAATTAAAAGTTGAAACTTTCTCTCAAACAACAGGAGAAACCGAGTTAATAGATGTTGTAACTTATGAAGCCAAAGCTGATGAAACTATTGCATCTATTCTAAACTTTCAAGGGGAAAACTGTTTCAGCAATAACCAAGAATTACAAAATAAATATTACGAAGGATTTACTTTAGTTATTAATGATTTGGAAAAATCAGATTTACCTAATTGTTTATATTCATTAATGAAAAACCTAAAAGTGAGGGCAAAAATAATGACACCGATTATGGTAAGAGATGAATTATGGGGATTTTTGATTGCTCATCAATGCTTAACACCCCGCTTTTGGAAACAAACTGATATTAATTTTATTGTTAATATTGCTCAATATTTAGCTATTGCTATTTATCAAGATCAATCTTATCAAGAATTAAAAACCCAAAAAGAAAATTTAGAAAAACAAGTAGAAAAAAGAGCAAAAGAATTAGAATACGCATTATTAGCAGCAGAAGTAGCCCATAAATCAAAAAAAGAATTTATTGGAAATATTAGTCATGAATTGCGTACACCTTTAACTTGTGTTATCGGTTTATCAAAAACCTTATTATTACAATTTAATCAAGAAAATAATACCTTTCCTATTGAGCAACAACAACGCTATTTAAAAACTATTCAAGATAGTGGCAAAAAATTATTAGGATTAGTTAATGATTTGCTAGAATTCTCCCAAATAGAAGCAGGCAAAACAAGCTTAAATATTAGTAACTTTTCTTTACATCAAATCGCTTTATCCTTAATCAATGAATTTCAAGAAAAAGCCAATAAACATGAGGTATCCCTAGAATTAGATTATTTAATAGATGAAAATAACCATGAATTTTATAGCGATCGAGATAGATTAGAACAAATAGCCATAAATCTTTTAGATAATGCCATTAAATTCACTCCAGCTGGAGGAAAAGTAATTCTTAGAATCTGGAAAGAACAAAATAGAGTATATTTCCAAATAGAAGATACAGGTATAGGAATATCAGATAATAATATGCCTTTGCTATTTGAACAATTTAAACAGTTAGAAGAATCAAAAACTAGAACACATAGCGGAACCGGACTAGGATTAGCATTAACGAAACAGTTAGTAGAATTACTAAGAGGCAAAATAGAAGTAGAATCTATCATCGGCAAAGGCTCATCATTTACCTTTTGGTTGCCAAGCCAAACGTATCCAGTTTGCAAGGTAAAAGACGAAAGGCAACCGCCTCCGAAAGGAAGTACGATTATTTTAATTTCTCAAGAAGAAGAGATAGCTAATTTAATTTGTGATTTACTTACCGTAGCCGAATATCAAGTAATTTGGCTAATAGATGAATCCACTGCCATTAAAACCATTAAATTATTAGAACCTTCAATAGTAATCGTAGATAATTCCTTATCAAAAGTTAATGATATTTGTAAAAAAATGAAAAACCTCAAAATCGATAAAAAGCTAAAATTAATCTTAATGGTAGATGATTTATACCCAAATACAGATGTAACCCAAGAAATAGAGGAAATAGAGGAGATAGATGATTATTTGATGAAACCGTTACAACCAACAAGTTTAATAGAAAAAATCAATAATTTATGAAAGAAATCCTTAAGAAACTAGAAAAAACTTTAATCGTATCTTGTCAAGCGCCTATCAATTCACCATTACATCAACCCAATATTATAGCAGCTATTGCCCAAGCCAGTATTAACCAAAAAGCCGCAGGAGTTAGAATAGATACTCCATCCCATGTTGAAGCTACTCGCCAGTTAATGCCAGATATTCCCATAATTGGGTTGTGGAAACAACAAATTCCAGGATATGAAGTTTATATTACCCCTAGGCTACAAGATGCTCAAGCCATTGCTAAAGCAGGTGCCGATATTATTGCCATCGATGCCACCAGTAGAAAACGCCCTGAAGGTGAAACCTTATCTCATCTAATTACCAAAATTCATGAATTAGGGAAATTAGTTATGGCAGATGTAGATACTATAGAAAATGGTTTGGCTGCTGCTAATGCAGGAGTAGATTTAGTGGGCACTACTTTATACGGATATACCTCAGAAACTCAACATCTCCAACCTCCTGGTTATTCCCTTCTTGATGATTTAGTCAAACAATTAGACATTCCCATAATTTGTGAAGGAGGAATAGCTTCCCCATCTATGGCACAAAAATCCTTGGATTTAGGAGCTTATGCTGTAGTTGTTGGTACGGCAATTACAGGTATAGATCTCAAAGTTAAAGATTTTAGAGCAGTATTTCCTTAAAAGTTTAGCTAGTAAGCAGTTTAGTTTCTTTTGTTAGTATAAAAATATTTCCTTCATTTCCTCTTCCTAGTCGTAAATTTTCATCTAAATAAGTAAAATCAAGCCAACCTTGTTGTTCACGGCTTTCAATACTAAAATCTAAAGGGAGAAACTTTTTACCTTTTTCAATTTCTTGAATCAATTTACTAGGAGAATTATACCCAAGGAATTTCTGTAACCCAATAATTGATCGCTCAAATTTGACATTAACCCTCACATCAGAGACTTTTTCAAACCTGGCAGCAACACTTACTAACCCTTCTAAAAAAGGTACACTAATAATTTCGGCAATATTATAAATTTTTGCTTCTGCTATACGAATACACTGATACACTTGCCCTAATGCTAATAAGGGGAATCGATCTAAACCTAATATCCCTTTACTACTGGTATAAAGCAAACGCCAATCACCTTCAAGTAAATCTAAAGCTTGTAAAGGTTTAGGAGTAGGATTACTATCTTCTAATTGTTCCACAAGAGAAAGAATTTGAACTCGATCGACTTCACTTGCAAGTAAACCACGATTTTTCCCAGCGATGACTTCCAATAATTTAGCTTTTGTATTCATTAAAATTCAAAATAAAACTACCTAACTAATTAATACTTGCATTATATCAATTTTCAAAATTTATGATAGAGTTAAACTCTTTATATTGCTAATAATCTTTCCCTATCTCCCCATCCAAGATTTAAGTAATAAGTAATAAGTAATAAATAATAAGTAATTTTGATGCACTCTTTTTCAACCGTTGGCTTCCGCCTCTGCGTAAGCAGAAGTCTCCCCATTCCTCCCATTCACCCCATCTGCCATTCACCCCATTCTCAACAAACTTCCCATCTGCCATTCACCCATTCATCCATTCACCCATTCTCAAAAAAAAACTAATCTCCCCTTTGGCGATAGACGATGGATAACTATAAATGTTAAACTCAAAAATGTCAAATCCTAACCTCTCTAATCAACAAACGAATGGAACAATCCAACAAACCAACACAAAAAACAGAACTATATAACCCAGCATTATATCAAGAACCACGTTACGAACCAGCTCCAGTAATTCCTCTCTTAAGAGATGTATCTCTCCTAGATTGGCTAGAATCAGTTAATCGACTAATCTATCGAGAACAAAAAGAAGTAGAAGTAGAGACAGAAGGAGAACGGGAGATCGAAATCGAAGGTTTGACTGACGAATCAGAAGATGAATATAGAGGATTTGGATCCGATGATAATAATACCGTTGATGAACCAGAAGAAATATAAAAATAATCAGTAAAATTTATAGAAGAACCATAAAATTATAGGTACAAATTGTGGAAGCAAACATATCTTCAGCAAAAACAATCTCCAATCCTTCAGGTAAAACATTACTAATTTTTCTAGCATTAGTATTAATATCAGGAGCTACAATTAGTGATTTCTTGATTATTCAACAACAATTTACCCTCGTTTTGCCCCTTAGTGTCTGCGCCTTAATTAGTGGAGCATTAGGATATTGGATCGTACCAATTTTACAAAAATTAAAGGCACAACAGGTAATCCGGGAAGATGGGCCTGCTGCTCATTTAACTAAAGCAGGTACTCCGACAATGGGTGGAATATTTTTTATTCCAGTAGCAGTAATCATCGCCTTAGTATGGACAAAATTTGCACCAGATATTATTGCTGTATCAATGGTGACTTTAGGTTACGCCACTATTGGTTGGATAGATGACTGGCAAATACTACAACGTAAATCTAATAAGGGTATATCACCTCGGATGAAATTAATTCTGCAAATACTTATAGCAGTAATTTTTTGTCTTTGGATGTTATGGAGTAAACCTAGTAGTATTACTGATTTGACATTACCATTCCACATCGTATTACCTTTAGGATTTTTCTTTTGGTTTTTAGCAGGGTTTGTCTTAGTGGCAGAAAGTAATTCTACTAACCTCACTGATGGAGTGGATGGATTAGCCGCTGGCACAGGAGCTATTGCTTTTCTAGGATTAGGGGTAATTGTTTTTAGTTCTTCACCTGAATTAACGATTTTTTCTGCTTGTTGTAGCGGAGCTTGTTTAGGTTTTGTACTCCACAACCGTAATAAAGCTAGTGTTTTCATGGGAGATACAGGATCTCTTGCTCTTGGAGGTGCTTTGGCTGCTATTGGTTTACTTGCTGGTAATCTTTGGGGATTATTTATTATTAGTGGGATATTTTTTATCGAATCTATCTCTGTGATTGCCCAAGTTAGTTATTATAAAGCTACAAAAGGACCTGATGGAAAAGGGAAAAGATTGTTTCTTATGGCTCCTATTCATCACCATCTTGAATTAAGTGGTTTATCTGAAACTCAGATTGTGGGAATGTTTTATCTAATTAATATATTTTTAGCAGTTTTAGCTATTGTTTTTGCTTAAAGTTTAAAAAATAAAAATAAAATTTAAGGGTTAAAGTTTATGATTATCATCATATTTTAGCCCTTTTTTCTTGGATAAAAAATATCAGGATCATTAATTAAGTAAATTATTACTTATTGCTTAGTAAAGAAAACCTAATTAATTTAAGAACTTTTAACGTATTCTTCTTTTACATTATTGTCATTTTCAGCATTATAAATATGCCCAAAACTAATTTGATTTTCCTGATAGTCTATGGGTTCAACATGAATTAAAACACGCACAGGACTAAAACGATCGTCCAAACGTTTTTCGATTTCTTCGGTAATTTGATGTGCAGCGTGTAAATCCCGTACCTCAACCACTAGGTGCATTTCGATAAAAACTTGTCTTCCTAAAACACCTCTTGAAGCAATGTTATGACAATTAATTGTCCCTGGCACTTCCATGACGATATCATGAATTACTTCTGGAGCGATGGCCATTTCATCTACTAACCATGGTAAATTCCCTGTCAATACCTCCCAGCCACTTTTAAATACTAAAAATGCAACAGGAAAAGCTAGAATTACGTCTAACCACTGAAGCTGAGGTAAATTTAAAAGATTACTTTGCCAAATGCCAATAAGTCCAATTAAAACTACCACAGTTACCCAAATATCACTCATTGTATGTTTAGCATCAGCAATAAGAATAGAACTATTAATTTTTTGACCAACATTTCTCTCGTATAATGCAACAAAAATATTCACTCCAAGGACAATTAAAATAATTGATACTTCCCCAAAGGAAATACTAACTTCATTTTTACCCTCAAAAATCCGGTTAATTGCCCCTTCTGCTATTTCAAAGCAAGTAATACCTAAAAAAACTGCAATCCCTAAAGCACCAATGGCTTCAAATTTGAGACGACCGTAAGGATGCTCTCGATCGGGTGTGGGATTAGAAAAACGATTGGCTACTAATCCTAAAATATTATTAGCACTATCAGTTACACTGTGTATTGCATCTGCTTGTAAGCTCAAGGAACCAGTCATAATCCCTACTATTGCTTTTAACAACATAACTAGAAAATTAAGTAGTAAGGTAATAATTAATACTTGATTAACTTTAGCTCGATTATCTAATATCACAATAACTCCTTAGATTAATGTTTACTAATTAATAAGATTTATATACTTTCAAAATTGTATCAAGAGGGCAAAAATAATCATGCTATTTCAAAATCCTAAGTGCAGAATAAATCAACAGCAAAAATTTATTTCCCATTTCCCCCATTTCTCCTATTCTCCCATTCCCTCATTCCCCCATTCCCCCATTCCTCCATCTCCCCTATTTCTCTATCCATCTGGGGGTAGATAATTAAATTTGGTTTAATTTTTTAATGGTTGATTTCTGAAAGTAAATATAATCTTAAAGATAAAAAATTCAAAAATTAATGACTCAACTTACACTAAATCTAATTCAAGGCTCTGTTAGTTTAAGTTTTACACCAGAGGCTGCTAAAAATCTCAAACAAGAAATTCAAATCTTAATCGATAACTTAAAAAATACTACAACTCAACCATCGCCACGAGGCACTAAGCCTATTCCCAAAAAGCCTATGGAATATGATTACAATGGAGATGTTTTTTTAGAAGTTTTTTGTAATCCTAATATTTATCCTAGTCCTTTTGCCGCTAAAGTATTGTTAACGATTCGAGATGATCGAATTAGGTTAACATCTGAAGCCGAACTTACTCGCTTAATTGAAGATCTTGATAACTACCTCCAAAATTTTCAATAAAAAATATTAAAATATATAGAAAATAATTAAGGATAGAGTAATTGGCTACCAAAGACAAAATTATTATGATGCAAACTAGGATCAATACATAAGCAAACTTGCTAAAAACTTAGTATAAAACTGAAATCATTAGAGTTTTTACCTTAGTTATTGTCAAATATCAATTGTCTATTGCTATGCCATTTACTTCTGAGTATCTTTGACCAATGTAATATTAATGTAACTATCAATTGGAGAACCAAAAAATGAGCAATACTAACACTAACAATAATTTATTTGACATGATGAAGGTTGGATTTAGAGTTACAATTGGGGCAACAGCTTCTCTAATGGAGACTATACAAGATCCTCAAAAACGGCAAGAAACCTTATCCCAATTACAAGCTGAACTATCTAGACGTACTCAAGAATGGGTTGAAAAAGGAGAAATGACTGAACAAGAAGCTCGTAAAACTATGGAGGAATTGTTCAATCAAGTTAATCAAAAAGATCAACAAACAACCTCACCAACTTCCCCATCTCAAGAAGATCAACAAACTGAACCATCAAAAAAACCTCAAAATAGTGACGATCCAGAATCTGAGTTAAGAGAATTAACTGAGCAAATTGTTGCCTTAAGAAGTGAATTAGAGCAATTAGAAAAACCTTCTAATAACTAATTGAAACAACTCGATTAATTAATTTAAATTTTTTATTAGTCATTATCCCACTTTTGAGAAGCAATTAAATCTCCAATGCGATCTCTTAATAAATAATTAGATCTTTCTAATTCTTCTTCAACACATAACCACTCACGAGCTGGGATATATTTCCAAAGAATATAGATTGGTTGATGGCGACTGACGATTCCAGTTTCTATTAATTGACGGACTTCTTCTTGAATCATATTAATAGAGAAATGAAATGTATTGGGTGATGCTAAAGTGTTGGTACTCATAATTGTTAAATTTAATTTTTAGAAAGGATACTTTACCTTAATATACTAATCCAAACTAGCTGTATTATGATGGTACTAAAATTTGTGTATATTTTTTGACCCTTAATTATTTCTTAACGTATTTTGATTTTTTAATCTCATCAAAATCGCGCCCTCAATAAATACAAATAGGCGCGATTTGGGGTAGATTTCAACACAATAAAAGTAAGTTTTCAATTATTTCAATATTTCCTTAATATTAATCAACATTTTTTTAATATTAATCACTATTCCATTCTTCAGAGGGGATTAAATCTCCAATTTGATCTCGTAATAAATAGTCACATCTTTCTAATTCGCACTCTACACATACCCACTCACGGGCTGGAATATATTTGCAAAGAACATAAATAGGTTGATGACGACTTACTGTGCCAGCTTCTACAAGTTGGCGAACTTCGTCTTGAATCGTTTTGATATTATAATCAGTTGAAAGAGGAGAAGGCAATGTGTTAATACTCATGGGTACCTTAAAAACAAGAATTTGATTTTGATCTTAATATCTCCACTATAATCTATTTTTAATGAATAGTAAAATATTTTTTTGCTGTATATTAAGTTACAATTTTCTTGATTTGTTACACAACCGATCTACTCTGGATTTGAGATATCATGAAGAAAAGTTAAAAACTCAATTAAAGAAAGATTTTATTTTCAAAGTCAGGATATTCTGACAAACCAAACAAATTACAACAAGCAATAGCTTGAGCTTTTGGCATTTGTCCAATGGATAATACCCAAGGTAAATTCTCTGGAAACCAAGGTTGAAAGTAATCAAGCAGATAAGGGCTACCGTAAATCAATAATCCCACTACAGAGATTTTTGAGAATAAATACTGATAAGAAGCTTGAGTTTTCGATGCTAAACCTGCATTACCTCGCCAAGGATTACCACGAAGAAAAACTTGCAAAATTAGAGGTGAGTCATCCTCTAAAAAATGATCTAAGGTTGTTTCATCAGCCAACTGCAATTGATAACCAAAATATTCTGGTAAGGCAACAGCAGGAGAATTAGGGGGCAAAAAATCACAATCTAAAAGATTATCCACCACAATTAAATTTCTACCACCATCATGATGCTTTATAGGGATATTTCCCCCAGAAACTAGAGAATCTAACAAAATACCATTGACAATTGATTCTGCTTTGGATTTATCTTCAGGGATAGCAAATAAATTGGGCATCTGATTCTTATCCCTTGGAAATTGAAGTTTTTTCTTAGCTTCCCAAATTCTAGCTAGAGAAAGATTAATTCTTTCCTCTGTTAATCTCTGGTTATTAATAGCATTAGTTATGGCTTCAATGGTATCTTCTGGATTAGGAGGCATTAACAAAATATCCGCTCCAGCTTCTATTGCCATCACTGCAACCTCACCAGCAGAAGCATAATTAGCCACCCCCGCCATAACCAAAGCATCTGTGACAACTAACCCAGAAAAACCTAATTTTTGCCTGAGTATTTCTGTCAAAATAGTGGGAGATAAAGTAGCAGGCCGAAGAGAATCCCACTCTTTCACGATTAAATGGGCACTCATGACACTATCCACCCCAGCAGCAATGGCCTTTTTAAAAGGAGGAATTTCTACCTCTTCTAACCTTAAATCCGAGTGAGATAACACAGGTAAATCTAAATGGGAATCAATACTTGTATCTCCATGGCCTGGAAAATGTTTAGCAGCCGTTAAAATAGGATATTGCTTTGCACCTTGGATAAAAGCAGTAGCTAAAGTACTTACCATTTCTTCTTGCCAACCAAAAGAGCGAATATTAATTACTGGATTATCAGGATTGTTATTCACATCCACTACAGGAGCCAGAATCCAGTTAATTCCAGTGGCTAATGCTTCTTTGGCGGTAATTTCCCCCATCATCTTTGCATAATTTGAAGCAGTCGCTAAATTCTGTTTGGCAATTTGCCCTAATGCCATGGGAGGAGGAAACTGAGTTGCACCCCTAAATCTTTGGCCTACTCCTTCTTCAATATCTGCGGCAATGAATAAAGGAATAGATGCCCAATTTTGTAGTTGTTGAGTGCGTAATGCTAATTCTGGGGCACTGCCACCTAATAATATTACCCCTCCTAAATTTTTTGATTCCAACCAATAACGTAATTTAGCTGCTGGTGGTTCCCAAGCGGGGTAAGTAATTTGCCAATCGAACAAGTAACCAGAGGCTCGCACTACGATCATTTGTCCAATTTTTTCAGAAAGAGTCAGACTTTGCCAGTCTGGTAATAAACCAGTCACCTATTTTAATCCTTATTTACTATTTTCCATTGATCTTCGACTATTTATTTTCCACTATTTATTTTCCACTATTTAGCTTTCACTTTCATTTTCGCTGATTTGATTGAGTAAATTTAACATCCGATCGCCTCTTTCTAGAGAAGTATCTTGAATAAAATTGATTTCGGGGCTTCTTCTTAAACGTATCCGACTACCTAATTCTCGACGTACAAAACCCTCTGAGGCTTTTAAACCTTCCATTGTTTCTGCTTTAGCTTCTTGGGTGCCATAGATGCTGACAAATATTTTGGCGTGTTGTAGATCTCCTGAAACATCTACCTCTGTGATACTTACCATTCCCGCACCTACTCGATCGTCTTTGATGCCATTTAAGAGCATTTGACTCACTTCCCGTTTAATTAATGAAGAAACCCGAGATACACGACGACTAGTAGCCATATTCCTAAAATTTTGTACTTAATTTTGTACTTGACAATTTTTACTGTGGGCAATAATCAATCAAGATTTTTTTTTCCCAATCTTTAGTTTAACTAAATGTCTCCTTAATTGAAAAGAGAAAGGAATGGAAGAATGGGAGAATGGGGAGTTTCTTGAGACAAGGAAGACAAGGGAGACAAGGGAGACAAGGGAGACAAGGAAGACAAGGAAGACAAGGAAGAATTTAGTCCATCTTAATTACTTCTTACTTTTTACTTCTGACTTATTACTTAATCAAGGCTTGTGTTAATTTTTTCCTGAAAGAAATTAGAGCATTTGATAACTTAGCTTATTCCTAACATTGCTCGTAAAGTAAAAAACATAAAAATAAAGCTAGAAAATAATAATCCAATTAGAGATATTGCTGTTAGTGGATTTCTAAATAAAGGTTTTAGTCTTTCAAACAAAGCAATAAAAATCCCCAAAATCAAACTTATTAAATATCGAGGATAACGGGCAACATTTTCAAAAAATTCCTGCATTTTTACTTTATATATATTACAATTTTTATGTTAGATCTATTTAGCCTATCTTTTGTTTAAGACTTTACTATGTTACCAGATAATTGGTTATTTTTGTTGGTAGGGGGATTCTTCTCAGGATTACTTGCTGGATTATTAGGAATTGGTGGAGGCATTATTTTGGTGCCTTTTTTAAGTTTTCTAAATTATCAATATGGCCCAGCAGTTGGTACCAGTAGTTTAGCTATTGTTATTACTTCCATGGCTGGTAGTTTTCAAAATTGGCTGAATGGTTATTTAAGTTGGAAAAAAGTCATTTTTTTGGGTTTACCCGGCACTATTGCAGCTTTTTTAGGAGCATATATTATTGGTCAAACTCCTCAGTATATTCTCTATTTTTGTTTCGGTGTTTTACTTTTAATTAATATCTATTTAAGTAATTTACGTCAAAAGCTTGCTACTCAATCTCAAGCTTCTTTAAATCCCAAATTAAATCCTACAGTAGCTCGAATTTTAACTGGTAGTGGTGCTGGTTTGTTATCTGGGATTTTTGGTGTAGGTGGAGGAGTTATTATGGTTCCTCTGCAAATGTTACTCTTAGGAGAAAAAATTAAAGTTGCTATTCAAACTAGCCTTGGTGCTATTATGATTACTTCTATTTCTGCTTGTTTGGGTCATTATGAACAGGGTAATATTGTTTTTCTTGAGGGAATTTTTTTAGGATTTGGTGGCTTAGTTGGGGTACAGATTAGTTCTCATTTTTTACCTAAGTTGCCTGATAAAGTGGTTGGAATTTGTTTTAATTCTCTTTTAGTAATTCTGGCTTGCTATTTCTTTTTTCGTGCTTATACTAATTTTAATAGTTAATTTTTAAATAGATATGAATTTTGCCCGACCTTTATATATTTTGGGAAAAATTATGGTAGAGTTAAAGCATACAGTTAGTATTGATCGATCGTAGAAAAATGTCTGGAAGACCATCAATTGAAATTAGGGAATCAATCGAAATCCTTAAGGATTTAATGAAATCCCAAAAAACAGTACTAAATCAAAATAAAGTACAGACTCTCTATTTACTCAAATCTCAGCAAGCTTTAACTGTAAGAAAAGTCTCCCAACTTCTAAATAAAGGTGAAACTACAATACATCGTTGGTTGAAAATGTATCGGGATGGAGGAATGGAAAATTTATTAAAAGAACGAAAATCACCGGGAAGACCTAAAAAAAAAATGAAAATTATTCAAAAAACTTAACGTTAGTATTAGAAAATATAAATTTTATCAATGGTTTCCTTCTGGAAGCCAATCGCTGTTGGTTGTCTATAATTTTCTAAGATCTGAATGTCAAATAATTCTGTACAACCACTTACAAATTTTATAAAACCGACAGAATTTCCTGTTTGAATATCGATGACCCAAATAGCGCATTCTAAATTGTTATGGCCTTCCTCGATTGGCAAACCGCCAAAAACTTTTTTTTCACGAATTTGAGAAAGCCCAACAAAAGCATATTTATCATAGAAGCATAATCCTCTGGTGAAGCCTGGTAGCTTTGCGACTGTAGTACTTAAGCCTGTTTTCGGATCGACTACAATTAAACTACCTTTGCCGGAATCTAATAACCAAACTCGATTAGCATATACTCTCGGTGAATGAGGCATACAAAAACCAGATGCTACAATTTCACTACTTGGCACGTCTATTAAGCAACCACCAGATGCTTTATTTTCTCGCCATCCTCCGGGAGTATTATTTATTCCTAATGCACTAACGTATTTAGGTAATCCATTCATTAAAGCGAAACCATTTAAATGGCAACGATCCTCTGCTTTTAATTCTGTTATAAAATTTGGTCGCCAACGAGGTACAAAATTATAATTAGGATTAAGGGTACAAATACAAGAAAATAAGGTATTAATAAACCAAAGTTCTTCTCCTAACCATACCATTTCGTGAATGCGAATATCTCCTGTCACTTGAGATTGTCTGGGCACAAAACAAGCGTCATAATTTTTCCCAGCCTCGACTTTTCCTGCTATTCCGGGGATATTGGGTAAAAACCAAATCTGTTTGCGGGTGCCTATGGCTAATTTTTCTGGGGTTAAGGCTAATCCCATAATCCTTTCAAAGTTTCGCACGAGGGTGATGAGATTACCATTTTCTGCTCTAACTAGCATGAGTTTGCCGGCTTGGTAGGTTGAAATAAATAAAGATATTCCTAGTTTTTCTAATAATTCTGGAAAGTTTGGTGAATGTTGGTACAGGATTTTTCCTGGATCATCTGCTGGTAATGACATAATAGTTATAGATTAAGTAATCAGTAATTAGTAATACTTAAAAGAATAAGTAAGCAGTAATAATTTATAGTTAATAAGTGTTATATAGCTATTAGTAATGGCAATACAAACTTATTTCTATAATCTGAGATTGGTAGAAGTTATTGAAAAAACAATTTTTAACTTTGTTTAAATATCTATTCAAAAATTTACCATAGCTGTTAAGCGAATTAATGATGGATGTGCCCACCAAAAGAAAAGTACAAAAATAGTTATTCCTAAATAGGCGGGGCGAATAAATTCTTTGAGATTAAGAGTTTGACGGCCATCAATAATGGCACGAAAAGGAATCACAGAAGTTCTAGCTTTAACGGCTTCAAAAGCTTTACCATAGCGCAATTGTAAACGACGATCGCCATGCCAAACAGCAAATAAATGATGTGCAATTAAGCCAAAAGAGGTTAAAATGGTGAAGGAAGTACCAATCCAGAGACAATGAGCAATGCACCAAATAACTTGTCCTACCATTTGAGGATGACGAGTAATACGAATTATACCTGTTTCGTAAAGATGGACTTGGGGTTTAGAAATGGCGGCTATTTCTAATAAATTAAAAGTAGCAGGATAGAGAAATATAAAAGAAATGGCAGATAGAATCCAAACGAGAATATTTATTCCAGAAAATGATTGTAATTGCCAAAGTAATAAACCATCATAACGATGATTAAAAAAGTAAATAATCAAAATAGTTGCCAATGGAAGACTAACTAAAGCAAATAAGACTCGATATAATCTGATCCCGATTAATTGTTCTCCTCTATTCCTTAAGGCAGCTAAACCACTATGGGCCACGGCAAATCCACCTAATAGTCCTAACATAATCCAGTGGCTAGATGTTAGCCAGTTTTCTTGAAATATCATTTGATTGTAATTTGATGTTAACGATCTTAAAATATTTGAGCCTGAAGTTGTGATACTGTCAAGTTCAGCAAAGATGAAAATGCTATGGATTAATAACATTAGAGTATTGAGTAGGTTGGCCTAATATATATTTAATAAATGAGCTATGACAGATATTCCTTTTACTTTAGATCAACTTCGGATTCTTAAAGCTATTGCTGCTGAGGGAAGTTTTAAGCGGGCTGCTGATAGTCTTTTTGTTTCACAACCGGCTATTAGTCTTCAGGTACAAAATTTAGAAAAACAGTTAAATGTACCTATTTTCGATCGAGGTGGACGCAAGGCTCAATTAACAGAAGCGGGATATTTGCTTCTAAATTATGGAGAAAAAATCCTTAACCTCTGTCAAGAAACCCGTCGTGCCATTGAGGATTTGCAAAATCTTCAGGGGGGAACTTTAATTGTGGGAGCATCTCAAACTACTGGGACTTATTTATTGCCTCGGATGATTGGTTTATTTCGCCAAAAATATCCTGATGTTTCTTTACAATTACAAGTGCATTCTACTCGTCGTACCTCATGGGGGGTTGCTAATGGTCAAGTGGATTTGGCTATCATTGGTGGCGAAGTACCGGGAGAACTTAATGAAGTCTTAGAGATAATTCCTTATGCTCAAGATGAGTTGGCTTTAATTTTACCGGTATTTCATCCTCTGGCTGAATTAAAAATGATTCAAAAAGAGGATTTATACAAACTAGGGTTTATTACTTTGGATTCTCAATCTACGATCCGTAAGGTGATAGATCAAGTTTTAAGTAAGTGTGATATTGATACGAAACGTCTTAAAATTGAAATGGAGCTTAATTCTATTGAGGCCATTAAAAATGCTGTTCAATCTGGATTAGGTGCTGCTTTTGTTTCTGTATATGCCATCGAAAAAGAGTTACAGATGGGAATTATTCACCATGTTAAGATTGAAAAAGTAGAAGTACAGCGTACTTTATCAGTAATAATAAATCCTAATCGTTATCGCTCTAAAGCCGCGGAAGCTTTTATTAAAGAGATTTTACCTTTATTTTCTGATGGCTCGAAACTTGATGGACTTGATAAAATATATAAAGATAACTTAAATTATCAGCAAGAGCCTGTCTAGCTTGATGCTTTTGGTTAATATTAAATTTAGGATACTCAATTACAATAAGCTTGATCGTCAACAATTTTTATATTAAATATGGAAATTATTTGCACTCGTCCGGGCTGTATTCAGCCTCACAATGAATACCATGATTTAGATAATCCCTCCAACCTTAGAGCAGTAGAACAAAAACATTGTAAAAGCTGTGGAATGCCTTTAATTTTAGCAGGGCGTTATTTACCAATTAAATTGTTAGGGAAGGGGGGTTTTGGAGCGGCATTTTTGGCAAAGGATCGTTTTACGCCAACTATGCGTGAATGTGTGGTAAAACAGTTTCAACCTGATGGTGATTTAAGTCCACCAGAGTTGGAAATTGCTCAAGAATTATTTGAAAGAGAAGCTGATAGTTTGGAAAAATTTGGTAATGATCACAATCAAATTCCCCATCTATATGCTTTTTTCCCTTTGATCGTTCCTTGTACTAAAGGTGATGGACAAGATCAATTCTTTTATCTGGTACAACAGTTTATTGATGGGAAGGATCTAGAAGAAGAACTTGAGGAAAAAGGTAAGTTTAAGGAAGCAGATGTTCGCCATGTGTTAGAAGAAATGTTACCTGTTCTTCAATTTGTACATGAGAAAAAGTCGATTCATCGCGATATTAAACCTTCTAATATTATGCGGGATAAGGATGGTAATCTCTTTCTTCTAGATTTCGGTGCTGTTAAACACGTAACGGTAGGACGACATTCAAGTTCGACTGGCATTTATTCTCCAGGGTACGCTCCTCCAGAACAAATGACGGGGAGTAGGGTGTTTCCTTCGACAGATTTATATGCTTTAGCTGCTACTTGTTTACGTTTATTAACGGGAGAATTACCAGAAGATTTATATAATTCTAACTCTAATGAATGGCAATGGCGGGAGAAAGTCCCGAAAGTAAGCGATAGATTAGCTGATGGGTTAGATAAAATGCTCCAACATTCACCGGGAGATCGCTTTCAGTCAGCCCAAGAAGTACTTAAATATCTTAAGCCTCTGGATTTAAAAACAAGACTAACAAATATTGGACATAAAAGCTCGAGAAAAAGCTCAAAATCTAATAAAAATAGTTTAGTCAAAGTATTTAGCAGTGCTGCTTTTACAGGGGTTGAAGGTGCAGTATGTTACATTGCTTTAACTAGTATATCTCCTTCTTATCCAATTGCTATTGGTTTGTGGGGAATGTCTTTGGGAGGTTTAATTTATCTTCAATATCGCCAGAGACTGGAAATTGTAGAACTTTTGATTATTGCTATTATTAGTTTAGTGATAGTTTGTCTCATTCCAGATTTAAATAACATAATTCAAAATCGGGAGATGGCAATCATTATTGTGATTTTGGCTTCATTGTTTGGCGGGGTGGTATGGATGGCATTAACAGCTATTTTTCGTCCTCTTTATCAGAAATTTTCCAAAAAATAATCTAGATAATATATTTATGTTAGCTTTTAGCATATGTAAAAATATTTATTTAGGTATATTAATTAGTTCATACCACTATAAAATAACTTTAATTTATCATTTTTTAACTATAAAATAATGGTATTACATTAATCTATTTAATAAAATTAAATATAGAAATAAAATAGAATAAAAAATCTTTTGAAGGATTGTCTAATCTAAAGAATATCTAGTTTTAATAGTATTCTTGGGTTAGGCTATATGGATTTTGTTAACAATTATGGCTTGTTTTTTTTATAAGCAAATCCACAAAAAATAATCTATGAAATTTGTTATGATTAGCTACTGATTAATTTCCTAATTAAGCTAGACTGAATTTTACTAGCAATTGGGCTGAAATCAAAACTAAAGTTAAACATATAACAAAATAGGAAAAATGGCTACATTTTTATTAGAAGTAGGTACGGAAGAATTACCAGCATCTTTCGTTGATGAGGCGATAACTCAATGGAATACCAATATTCAAAAGAATCTAGAGGAAGAATATCTAAATCCAGAAGCAATTGAAATCTACGGGACCCCCCGTCGTTTAAGCATATTAATAAAAGGATTACCAGAAAAACAAGAAGATAGAGAAGAAGAATTAAAAGGACCCCCTGTAAAATCAGCATTCAAAGATGGTAAACCTACCAACGCGGCGGAAGGTTTTGCGAAAAAACAAGGTATAAGTATAGAAGATTTTGAGATAAGAGATACAGAAAAAGGAGAATTTATCTTTGTTAACAAAAAAATTCAGGGACAATGGACAAAAGAAATCTTAAAAGAACTAACACCTAAATGGATTACATCTTTAGAAGGACGAAGATTTATGCGATGGGGAGATGGAGATATTCGCTTTCCTCGTCCAATTAGAACTTTAGTTGCATTATGGAATGAGGAAATACTTCCTATAGAATTGGTAAATGGTTCGACAAAAATTTCCACTAATCGTAAAACTTATGGACATCGAGTGTTAAATCCTCATCCTATAGAAATTCCTCAAGCTTTAGATTATCTAGATTGTATGCAGAAAGCTTACGTAGAAGTAGATTATCTCTTGCGCAAAAATAAAATTAAGCAACAAATTGAATCTGCTGCCAAGGAATTAGGAGGAATTGCAGAAATCTCTCCAGATTTATTAGCTGAAGTAACTAATTTAGTGGAATGGCCTACGGCAGTAGTTGGGAAGTTTGATACTGAATTTTTGGATTTACCACCAGAGGTAATTATTACGGTGATGGTAACTCATCAACGCTATTTCCCGATTAAAATCAATGATCAAATTATGGCTAATTTTATTACTATTTCTAATGGGGATCCTGCTAAATCTGAAATTATTGCGGCAGGGAATGAAAGAGTTATTCGTGCTAGGTTAGCTGATGCTAAGTTTTTTTATAAAGCTGATACAGATGAATCTTTTGAGAGTTATCTTCCTCAATTAGAAAATGTAACTTTTCAGGAAGATTTAGGTTCGATTCGGGATAAAGTTGATCGTATATTGGTAATTAGCCAGCAGATCGCAGAACAATTGAATTTAAATAAAGAAGAAACTGGGGAAATTGAAAGTACGGCTTTATTGTGTAAGGCAGATTTAGTTACTCAAATGGTGTACGAATTTCCAGAGTTACAAGGAGTAATAGGAGAGAAGTATGCTTTGATTAGTGGGGAATCGGCAAATGTGGCTAAGGGAATTTTTGAGCATTATTTGCCTAGAGGCGCAGATGATTTGATGCCAGAATCTTTTACCGGCCAAGTGGTGGGTATTGCTGATCGTTTAGATACCTTAGTGAGTATTTTTGGCTTAGGTATGATACCCACAGGATCCAGTGATCCTTTTGCATTGCGTCGTGCAGCCAATTCTGTCATTGAAATTATTTGGCATGGGAATTTAAAAATTGATTTAGGGGAGATTATTCGACAGGCTTCTAATGATTTTATCACTTCTC
The DNA here is from genome assembly GCA_028281945.1 of Prochloraceae cyanobacterium PL24a_bin.78. Lineage (GTDB taxonomy): Bacteria > Cyanobacteriota > Cyanobacteriia > Cyanobacteriales > JANQIW01 > JANQIW01. Next base: position 2,871 of record JANQIW010000012.1, on the reverse strand, counting down.
ATCCAGATAAAGAGTCACCATTGCAAGCTTTAGAAGAGTTTTTTGTTATCCGTATTAAAACTTTATTGCAGGATGAGAAAGGTATTGATTATGATTTGGTTAATGCTGTTTTAGGGGAAAATGATATTGAATATACTCAAAGGGCTTTTGATGACTTATTGGATGTTCGCGATCGAGCTTCTTTCCTTCAATCTATTCGTGATAATAAGCGATTAGATGCTATTTATGAGACGGTAAATCGTTCTACTCGTTTAGCTATTAAAGGGGATTTGGATACTAAAGAATTAGAACCTACTAATATTGTACGAACTGATTTATTTGAAAAAAGTTCAGAACAGGCTTTTTATCAGGCAATTTTAGATTTAGTCCCTAAAACTCAAAAAGCTCGATCGCAAAGTAATTATGAATTATTAGTAGATGCTTTAACTGAAATTGCGCCTACAGTTAGTAAATTTTTTGATGGTGAAGATAGTGTTTTAGTGATGGATGAGAATCCAGAGATTAAAGCTAATCGCTTGAATTTGTTAGGTTTATTGCGAAATCATGCTAGGGTTTTGGCAGATTTTGGTGCAATTGTTAAAAGTTAATTTTTAGGGAAAACTGCCAATAATGGGGAAGATTTATTAATGGAAATCCAATATTTCTTCCTTTGTTAATTGTTTATTATCAATTGTTTATTATCAATTCAATTCTTCATTGTTTACGAATATTTGTCTTGATTTGAATTGAATTATGATCTACAATTAGCTCATGATATTTTTTAATGTATAGTTGTGTTAGATTAGGATCTATTAAATTTTAACAATAACAAATCAATTTTATAAACTCTATAATAAATCATGCCATCTTCTGATAATAACTTTTACAAAAGTAGATTATTTAGGTTTATTAATCGCCAATATATTAAGCTAAATAATCAGTTTGAAAAAACTGTAAGACAGTTTAAAGTAGCAGCATCTTGGGGAATCCAAATCTTACTATATCCCATTTATATTTTAGTACAAACTGGTCGTTTAGGAGGTAAACAATTAGAGGAAAAAATATTACATAAACAAAAAAAACCACAAGAAAAATTATCATTAGCCAAGAAAAGACAATTAATCCCAAAGTCAGATAAGCCAATTCAACAAGTATTAAAAACTGTTAAACCTTGGTTATCTCCTTTGAGTTTGCCAGAAGAAAATTTAGATATTGTATCAAGTAATTTATCAGATTCTTTATCTACTTCTGAAAATTTTCAATTACAGCAAAAGCAAAACCAAAAGCAAAACCAAAAGCAAATTATCGAAGTAATTACTACTAATAATAATAGTCAGCTTTCTGATTCAAATATAGATTCACAATTAAAATCACCCGATCAAATTATTATTCAAGGAGTTGCTTCCTTACTAGAAAAAAAGAGTTTAGTATTGGTATCTAATGAAAATCAGATTTTCGATATTCTTACTGAAAAACAACAACAAAAATTAGCCCATAGAATTAATTTAGAAATCGCTTATTACTCTCGAAATCAAGTTGCTATTAAACCTAGCAAAAATCCATGGAAATCTAAGAAAGGTTTATCTAAAATTGCCATTAATAATCCTTATTTATTAACTCCAATTAGAATGTTTTGGGAAGTAATGAGTTGGATGGAAACAGGAAAAGTAGCTATTTCTCTGGATATTTTTGGAGAATCAAATCTGGTTAAAATTCAATCTCCTTCAGGCTCAAATTTACCCGAAATTCAACAAGAAAAACTTTCAATTGTTTTAGCTAGTATTGATAATACTATGGCTACTTTAGAAACTAAACCATTAGTATATGCAAATAATTTAAAGTATCAAATGGGAGATCAAATTGGTAATTTAAGACAACAATTCAAGACATCTTATCGATCATCTTTACCATCGAATCCCTATAAAATTCAAACATTAATTTGGGCTGCTATTGACTATTTTTTAGTTCAATCTCAACAAGAATTATCTTCAAAGAAAAATACTATTATTACTTCTAATTCATCCCAAAATCAGACTAGTTTACCATTATCATTATCATCATTATCAACACCATTATTACCAGAAGTTAAAGAAGTTAAACTGGAAGTTAAACCACAAGTTAAACCAGATATAGAAAAAGAAAACTGGCTATCTTGGAAAGATTTATTTGGTAAATCAAAAGCTAACAATTCTGAGGCTAACAATTCTGAGAATTCTATTTTAATACCATCAGATTTATCATTATCACCATCATCAAATTCATCATCAAATCCATCATCAAATCAAACAATATCTTCTGAATTAAAACAATTAAATCTTCCTCCTAATTCCCCTAAAATTGCCAGAAATTCTTTAGGAGAAAGTATTAAAAGAAATCTTAGTAAGTTAAATTTTAAGAAACAACAAAAATCTCTATCTCAACAACAGAAACCATCTCAATCTCAAAAATTAGCCGAATTTGAAAATAATACTCAAAATTATCCTCAAAATCATTCTCAAAATATAGATGAAACAATACAAATTTCTAATTTAACTACTTTAGTCTCTTCTGAAAGTCAACTAGATTCTAACCAAAACCAAATAGAAGAAAAAGATTATCTCGAAACTAATGCTACTTCTAGCGGCTATGTTAAACATCCATTAGAAAGAATTTTAGGATGGCTTGATAAAATTATTCTTTGGATTGAAGAATTAATAGTTAAAATTTGGCGTTGGTTGAAAAGAAAGTAATCATAATTTACTGATAGTTACAAAATGTAATTCAATAATTCTTATATTAATTTGTCTATTGTCATGCTAGAGTTAAACACCCTAAATCAAGGATAATCAACAATAATTTATTTTGCCTACTCTCTCCTCGCTTAAACTCCCAATTCCCCAATCCCTCAATCTC